>JAOTYV010000258.1 GCA_029861675.1 Alphaproteobacteria bacterium | reverse complement strand
GAAGATGCGGAATCGCGCATACAGGAAATTTCCGATTCGCTCAAACGCCAATCCGAAGCACTCAGCCGCGCCAGCGACAAGGCCGCGGTGCAGATGCGGGAACTTTCGGGCCTGGTGGAAAAACAATCCACCGCCTTGGGCGAAACAACCGCCCAGACCGCAAAAGACGTAACCGAAATCCGGGAATCGTTGAACACGCAACTCGGCGAACTCAACCAACTCGCCCAATCGCTCGCGGACCGCCGCAATGCGATCAAGGGAGAGGTCGGTCAGCTCTCCGAACATCTTGAGAAGGTTACGATGGTCGCTCTTGAACACAGCGACCAGATAAACGCCTCGTTGAAATTGCAGGCGGCGGATCTGACCGGGGCTTCGGACCGGGCGGCGGATCAAGCCAGCGCCATGACCGACGTTTTCAAGCGATACACCGACGATTTGACCGCTGCCTCGGACCGGGCCAGCGAACAGGTGCAGTCGGTACAGCACATGCTGCAGGAAGGCGTTACAGACCTCGGCGCGACCGGTGATGCAATCACCAACAAGGCCGTCGAGATCATTGCGGCGCTGCGGGAACACACCGGCCGGGTAACCGAGCGCCTGGGGCGCGCCTTCGACGACCACGCCAATACGGTCGGCAACATGGCCGAACGGACCGGCGACAGGGTCGAACGGATCACCGAAACGCTGACCCATCGGACCGGCGTGCTCGCCGAGAACCTGGAAGCCGCGCTAAGCAAACAGTCGAATGAGCTGGATCGATTGCTGGATGCCGCGGCGACCCGTGTTTCCGATATCAACGCGGCGATCGACAAGCAAACCATCGAACTCGGCGATCATCTCGACTCGGCCATGGTTACCCAATCCAACACGCTGTCGTCGGCGGTCGACGAGACGATGGAGCAAATCAATAAGCTCACCTTTACGATGCGCGAGCATGCCCAGGATCTGGCCAGCACCACCGAGCGGACCGGGCTGCACGCGGACAGCATCCGTGAGGCGCTCGAAGTGCAGGCGAAGGATCTGGCATCGATGGCCGCGCTCGTCGGCGAGCAGGTACAGGCGGTTGAGACGGCAGCCCAAGCTCAGACCAGCAACCTGACCGATGCATCGACCAATGCCACGGAGCAGTTGGAGCGCATGACCACCGCCCTGCGCCAGCAGACGGAGCAGCTCGGCCGGTCCACCGACCTGGTCGCCGCCCGCACCGAGGGCATCGCCGACGCAATGCGCGCGCAGACCGATCATTTGAACGAAGCCTCCGAACGGGCCGAAAGTCAGGCGAAACAGGTCGATGCGCTGTTGGCCGCGCGCACATCGGAAATCCGCGCCTCGCTGGATGACGGCGTGCGGGAGGTCGGCGAAGTGCTCGACCCGACGCTCGCGAAAACCCAGATGATCGCCGACGCGCTCCGCAGTCAGGCGAAATCCCTCCGCGAGGCGGCCGACTGGTCCGCATCCAACGCGCAATCGATCGGCGAGTTGGTCCAGAAGCAGAGCGCCAATTTGCGCGACGCATCGAACCAGGCAACCGGTCAGGTACGGGAAATTCGGGAAATATTCGAAGGCCAAACGGAAGTGCTCACCATTACGGCCGAACGCGCAGGCAAGGAAGCCGACCGCATTCGCCGATCGCTTAGCCAAGACAGCGACGTCCTGCGCGGATTGGCGGAACAGCTGTCGGAACGGGCTGCCGGTGTGGAAACGCAGGTCGCGCGCCATGCGGAAGCGCTGCGCGATACCAGCGACGAATCGCGCAAACACATCGATGAGGTCGAGGCCGCGCTGCGCAAACAGGTTGCCGCCCTGCTAGCCGCCGCCGATACCGTCAGTGCTCGCATCAGCTCCGCCGGCAGCGCCTTCAGCACCGAAACGACGGGGATGAACGAGTCGCTGCGCGGCGCGCTAAGGCTGATCGAGGAAGTTGGTCAGAGATTCCAGGCGCAGACCGAAAAATTGACGACCGCGTCGGTGCAGGCCGGCATGCAAATCAATGACAATCGGGAATCGCTGCACTCGGAATCGGAACAGCTCGCGGCGCTGACCCGGGAATCGGCCGAGCGTATCCAATTGATCGCGGACGCATTCTCGCGCCAGACCGCCTATCTGTCTGAATCGACGGATGGTGTTTCCGAACGGTTGACGTCGCTGTCCGAAAGCTTCCGCCAGCAATCACGCGACTTGGTCAGCGCCGGCGACGAGGCGAACAGGCAGGTCCGCGACGTGAGCGATGTCCTGTCCCAGCAAACCGAAAAATTGGTGGACGCCACGGGCCAGGCGAAAAGCCAGATCGAGACGATCAAGCAAACGGTCGATGTTCAGGCCCGGGAACTCACGGAAACGGTCGACTCGGTGGTCGGCAAAACCCAGCAAGCCGGCCGCGAATTCGACCGTCAGGCGGTGGTTCTGACCCAAGCCTCCGGCGAAGCCGCGACGCAGGCCGAAAAACTCAAAGGCCAGGTGGACGAAGCACAGCGCGACGTGTTCCTGCGCACTGCCCGCCACATCGTCGAGGACCTCCACTCGACCTCCATTGACCTGACTCGGTTGCTCAACAACGAGATCTCGGATTCTGACTGGAAGCGGTACGTCAAGGGCGAGCGCGGCATTTTTACCCGCGCGATCCTCGGCACACGCGGCTCGAGCATCACCGCGCAAATTACCGAGAAGGTCAAAGGAAACGATGACATGCGGCGCTACGTCTTGCGCTACATCGACAGTTTCGAGCGCATGCTCAAGGAAGCGGAACAGGTCGATCCCGAGAAGCTGCTGCACTCGACCTTCATGACCGGTGATGTGGGCAAGCTGTATCTGTTGCTTTGCCGGGGCGTAGGCCGGGAACCCTACGGCGACTAGAGCAAATCCCAAGCGAACCGAAATGGTTCACGACGACGAATTTGCGTAAAGACAAAGAGATAGACGATTTCACTTGAGTCAATTTAATCAAGAAATGGTCTAGGGCGACCGCACCGGCGGCGATCGGGCTCGGTCCCAGATATGACGGTGGACATGGCTCCTTTCATGACCCATTTGGCGCTGCATGTGCGCGATCTCGCCGCTTGCATCGAATTCTACCGGGATTTCTGTGGCATGGACGTGGTTCATGAACGCGGCGACCCGGATGACGGCCGCCGCATTGTCTGGCTGGCGGAGCCGGGCCGCGAGCAGGAATTCATCTTCGTTCTCCTGCCGGGCGGACCCGGACGGGATCAAGCCGACGGCGATTACAGTCACTTCGGCTTCGCACTGGAAAGCCGCGCGGCTGTCGACCGGATCGCCAGGCGGGCCCGGACCATGGGCTGTCTCGCCTGGGAGCCGAGGGACGAGCCGTACCCGGTCGGCTACTATTGCGGCCTGCGGGACCCGGACGGCAATTTCGTCGAATTCAGCTTCGGCCAACCACTAGGACCCGGCGCGGAAGCAGAGGATTCCAGCCTGTTGGCGCCCCTTCGCGACGAAGAAAGCCAGGGTTGATTTGGAGGGCTGGGGCACGCAATCCCTTGACGCGCGGCCCGCTCTGCCATACAAAATCCG
Source organism: Alphaproteobacteria bacterium (assembly GCA_029861675.1). The sequence goes on along the minus strand of JAOTYV010000258.1, from coordinate 3,671 downwards.
CCGGTCGGGCCATCGGGGCCCGCTACCGTTTCCGTCCTACAAACGAATTGGATTGGGGCCATGGCGCGCCGTTGCATGATTACGGGTATTGGGCCGATGTCTGGCAATAATGTCAGTCACGCCCATAATAAGACCCGCCGCCGCTTTCTGCCGAATTTGCAAATGACATCGCTGCTCAGCGACGCGCTGGGGGAAATGGTCCGTTTGCGGGTGACGCCGAAAGCAATCCGGACGATCGAATTCAAGGGCGGCCTGGACGCCTTTCTGCTTGGCACGGCAAACCGCAAATTGCCGATCGAAGCGCGGCGGCTGAAACGGCGCATTGAAAAGAAGCTGGCCAAGGCCGCTTGACGCCGATGGTGCGGCGACGCATGGGCCGCCCTCAACCGGCGGCCTTTTTGCTGCGCGCTTCCCAGCCGTCCATGCCCCGCCGGCATATTGGCCGGCCGCTCGTATCCGACCATCAAGGGGCGTGTTCGACGCAACCGAACGCCCGACCCGACCACCGGTAACCACGCCATGACCGACTATCCTGGCTTCGGATTCGACATCACCGCCCGCGATCCGTCGAGCCGCGCCCGGGCCGGCCGTCTACAGACGCCGCATGGCACGATTTCGACACCGGCCTTCATATTCTGCGCCACCAAGGGCGCCATTAAGGCCGCGGGCGTCGATCAACTCGCCGCCGCCGATGCCGAAATCATCCTGGCGAACACCTACCATATGATGATTCAGCCGGGCGCCGACCTGGTGGAGACGATGGGCGGGTTGCACAAATTTACCGGTTGGGACGGCCCGATGCTCACCGACAGCGGCGGGTTTCAGATTTTCAGTCTGGGCCAGGGATCGGACGCCAAGGAAATCAAGAGCAGCCGGTCCGGCGCGCGCGCGCCGCTGCTTACGAAATTGAACGAGGACGGCGCGACGTTCCGGTCGCCGCGCGATGGCGCATACCACACTCTGACCCCGGAGTCATCGATCCGCATTCAGCGGCAGCTCGGCGCCGATATGATCGTTGTCCTGGACGAATGCACGCCGTTTCACGTCGATCGCGACTATACGGCACGGTCCCTGACCATGACGCATCGCTGGGGCGACCGGTCACTCGCCGAGTTCGAGCGCGGCCATGACGGGCGCCAGGCGCTCTACGGCGTCATTCAGGGCGGGATCTATGCCGATCTGCGTCAGGAAGGCGCCGACTTCGTCGCCGCCCGGCCGTTTTTCGGCTACGCGGTCGGCGGTTGCCTGGGCGACCACGGGGATCAGCTCTTCGAAATCGTCGACTATGCGACCGGAGGATTGACCGACGACCGTCCGATACACCTGCTTGGGATCGGCGGCGTCCGCGACATCTGGGAAGGTGTGGCCCGCGGGATCGACACCTTCGACTGCGTTGCGCCGACCCGAATTGCCCGCCATGGATGGGCCTTGCATGGCGACGCCGCGAATTATCGGATCAATCTGCGCAATGCCCAGTACCGGGACGACAAGGAGCCGCTGGAGGCGTCCTGCACCTGCCCCGCCTGCCGGCGCCACAGCCGCGCCTATATTCACCATTTGCTGAAAGCCCGGGAAATCCTGGCCATCCAGTTGCTCACCATCCACAACATAGCGTTCATGACCCGCCTGATGGCGACCGTCCGGGCCGCCCTGCTGAGCGGCCGCTTCGATGAGGCGCGGACACAGTGGCTTTCCTAACCGCCGCCGTTACCGGTCTCTCCCGGCGTTAATTTCGATCAGCGGCCAAGCGTGTCCGCAGCGATTTTCGCCCACAGACCGTCGAGTTCCTTCGCCAACGCATCCAACGGCTTACTGCCATAGGGGCCGAAAACCGCACTCGGTTTACGGTAACTCAGTGTCGCGGTGCCGTCGGCATTCTCCGTGAGATAGAAACGGAGCGGCGCCTCGACCCCGGCAGGAATGCTCGCCGCCAGCATACGCACCGCGAAATCGTTGCGGTAAACTCCCACCACCATATTGCCGGAGATTTTGATCCCCCGATGCTTGGCTCCGGCGCTCGCGCTGGCCCGGCTCACCACATAGACTTTGTTCTTCTCGATCGCCGCATCGAGACGGCTGCGCAGCGCCTGAAAACTGAATTTGGTCTTGTACAACTGCGTTCCGGATAGAACCGTATCCGCCGCCGACGGTCCGGCGGTCGCGAGAAGCGGTACGATAATTCCAAGCAGCAAGAGTCCTGCCACGCGCATCGGGGCCCCCTTTCCAAGGTTCTTCGCCATACCTGCAGCCTAGTCGCATCCATATCCTTGGCGCAAAACACAAGTTCGGGAACCGCGTCAACCATTGCGCGGGCGCTTGACGTCATGGCGGGGCGAGCCGAGACTGGTCAAAACAACCACTCCAAAGAGAGGGGCGTTGGCCGGCAAATCGAAAATCCAATTCGGCCATGGCATGCGTGACCTGTGGGAGCTCGCGCCCGGCACAATCCACCTGAATCATGGCGGGTTTGGGGCGACGCCAACCCGGGTCGCCCGCGCGGCCGATCGCTTGCGCCATGAGATATCCTCAAATCCCACCACATTCATGGAAGACCGCCTGACCGGCGCACTGCGCCATGCGGCCAGCGATCTTGCGACTTTTCTTGGTGGCGAGGGCGCGGATCTCGTATTCGTCGACAACGCCACAACCGGCATCAACGCATTGCTGCGATCCCTTGTCTTCATGCCGGGCGACGAAGTGGTAACCACCAACCATCTGCATATCTCCGCCCGGCGCATCCTCGAATTCGTTTGTGAACGCGCGGGCGCACGGCTGATATTCGCGGATATCCCCTTCCCCATTCGCCACGCCGGGGATGCGATTGCCGGCATACTGGGAGCGCTGTCGCCGCGCACCCGGCTGGTGATGATCGACCACGTTACCGCCCACACCGCGCTATGCCTGCCGATCGAACAGATCGGGCAGCGATGCGCCGAAAGAAGCATTCCGGTCATGGTCGATGGCGCCCATGGGCCCGGCAACGTCGCGGTCAACCTATCCCGGCTGGCGGCCAACGGCGTGCGGTGGTATGCCGGAAACGGCCATATCTGGCTGTGCGGCGAACAAGGCTGCGGCTTTCTCTGGGTGCACCCCGACCAGCAGGGTCTTATTCGACCGACCACGATCGCCAATCATTTCGGCGAGGGTTTCACCCAGTCCTTCGACTGGCCCGGCAGCAAAGGGTTCGACGCGTGGCTCGCCATTTCCGAATGCATCGCCATGCAGAAGGAGTTGGGCGCGGACCGGATTCGCGACTATTGCCATGGCCTGGCGCAGGAGGCCCGCGCCCTGCTGACCGATCGGTGGGAGTCCATTTCCGGCGCACCGCCGGAACTCAGTTCGTCGATGTCGGTGGTGTCGTTGCCCGGAGATTTTCCGGCGACCCATGATGCCGCCGCCCGCTTCAGGCGCAGCCTGCGCAATGACCATAATATCGAGGTCTTGGTTTTTCCCTTTAACGGCCGCCTGTGGGTCCGTCTGTCAGCCTATCTCTACAATGAGATATCCGATTACGAACGCCTCGCCGACGCCGTCGAACGGGAAATCGCGGCGCGGCCGCGCGCCTTGCAGCACTAGAGCAAATCCCGAGCGAACCGAAACGGTTCGCGACGACGTATTTGCGTAAAATCAAAGAGATAGACCATTTCACTTGAATCAATTCAAACAAGAAA
>JAOTYV010000257.1 GCA_029861675.1 Alphaproteobacteria bacterium | reverse complement strand
CTTGCGCGCCGTGCTCTTACGAACCGGCTTCCGCTTCGCAGTCGTCTTCCGCTTGACGGTCTTGCGCGCCGTGCTCTTGCGAGCCGCGGGCTTCCGCTTCGCAGTCGTCTTCCGCTTTACGGTCTTGCGCGCCGTGCTCTTGCGAGCCGCGGGCTTCCGCTTTGCAGTCGTCTTCCGCTTGACGGTTTTACGCGCCGTGCTCTTGCGAGCCGCGGGCTTCCGCTTTGCAGTCGTCTTCCGCTTTACGGTCTTGCGCGCCGTGCTCTTACGAACCGGCTTCCGCTTCGCAGCCGTTTTCCGCTTTACGGTCTTGCGGGCAGTCGTCTTACGAGCCGCCGGCTTCCGCTTCGCAACGGTTTTCCGCTTTACGGTCTTACGGGCAGTCGTCTTACGAGCTGCCGGCTTACGAGCCGTCGTTTTCTTCTTCGCGGCGGGCTTACGGGCCGCGGGCTTCCGCTTAACAGTCGTCTTCCGCTTCACAGTCTTGCGAGCGGTCGTCTTGCGAGCGGTAGACGGCTTACGGCGCGCCACCGTCGACTTGCGAGCCGCGGGCTTACGCTTCGCGACCTTCTTCGGTTTAGCTTTAACAGGCATGTTACGTCCCTTCAGTGTTGCGGTGATGCGTTGGCCACCAACCACTCATACGAAGAGTTCTCTATTGATTAACTTCGAGTATGCGGTTGCGGTTGGCCAATTACCGCGGTTATGAAGAGAGGCAATAGGAGAATTTCGTTACCAAAAAGTTACCAAAATCAGCGAATTCACTTTCGCTTTTTTTCTGCGCCAAAGAAATTCTATCTGGTCCCCTATCCGATGCGTCGCAGTGTACGGTATCGACCGGCACCACAGGCAGGCGTGATCATCGGCGCGTCTCTCATTCATATCGTCCGCACAAACGTCTCGCCTTTGCGATGCCGCGCCCCAACTCCTCTATGACGTAAATTCGTGCCCACTTTATAGTGGCTTAGCGGCACCAAATTTCGGAATCAAAAAATATCCCAAAGATACGATGCCGCATAAATCGATCAGATCGGACCACGGGAAAAGTTCAAGACGCCCGCGTCTGGCCGATACCGCGTAAAATTTTCATCCAAATGTGCAGGCGGCCGGAGATTTCGGTCCGAAATTGATGTCGACTCCGAAAATAAAAAAAATGGATTTATTTTTTTCCCGTCGCATTTTTGCCGAATGACGTGGATTTCGCGACATGGTGTAGTCGGCGATTTCGATGCCGCCGATGCATCATCGATGTCCTCAATTGCGGCGCCAGACACCGCGGAACCAATTCGACGATCGTGCAAAGTTCGACCCCGTTCAGCCTCCTCGTTAACTTTTGATCCGCACACAGATCGGAACACGCGGGTGGCGACGACCCGCCATCCCACTGGCTAGCGAGTACGCCATGCCTGCGTCCGGCGATGCAGACCACGGCTCAAACCGGCGTGCAGCAATCGGACGCCCATGCAGGTATAGGCGATCATCATGGCCATCGCGGCGGCCGGTGCGATATCGCCCGCATCGTCCATGTTCAATACCGCCACCGAGGCGAGGGTCGTGTCGGCGGAATACAAGAAGACAACACCCGACACCGTCGTCATCGCATTCATGAATAGATAAATCGAAAGGTCGAGCAACGCCGGCATGCAGACCGGTACGGTAACCCGTGCGAAGGTTCGGTAGAACGGCGTCCTCAGCGATTGGGAAACCGCTTCGAATTCCGGATCCATTTGCTTCAAGGCGGTCACGGCGGTCAGGTGGCTTACCGTATAAAAATGGGCGAGCACGGACAGGACAAGGATCGCCATTGTTCCGTAGATAAAGCCGAGCGGATTGTTCGGGTGATTGAAGAAGAAGATATACGACAGACCCAGCACCATGCCGGGCACCGCCAGGGGAACGATCGCAAGCAGCTGGACAAATGAACGGCCGAGGCGAAAGCCCTGCCCTTTTTCCACCAGATAAGCGCCGAAGAAGATCACGGCGGTACCGGCGGCGGCGGCATAGAGAGCCATGCGAATCGAATTGTAGTAAGCGTCCCAGCCGCCGCCGTCCATCTCATCGAAATTGTAATTGCTCAAGGTAAGGCTGAGATCGTACGGCCAGAATTTGACGACCGACGCGTAAAACGCCATGCCGATTACCGATAAAATCGCCAGGGCGACGATTGAACACAGCAACAGCATTGTCAGATCGACCGGGCGGTTCGGTTTCGGCATATACGGTACGGCACGCGCCGACAGCAGCGCGACCTGTTTGCGCTGTACAAGACGGTCGACGGTGAACGCGAGAACCGCGGGAACCAGCAACATGACGGAAACAACCGCCCCCATTTCGAAATTCTGTTGCCCGATTACCTGTTTGTATATGTCGGTGGCGAGCATGTTGTAGTTACCGCCAATAACTTTCGGAACGCCGAAATCGGTAAAGACCAAAGTGAAGATCACGAATGTCGCGCTGATCATGCCGTATTTTGCGCCCGGCAGCGTGACCGAAACGAATGTTCGCAGCTTGCTCGCGCCCAGACTTTCCGAGGCCTCGTAGAGGCGGGCATCGGTAATCGACAAGGCGGCCGTGAGAATGATCAACGCATGCGGAAAAACCCAGTAGCAGGACCCGAGAACGATGCCGATCGGGCCGTAAATCGACTCGCCCATCAGCAGGCCGCGTGCCACCCCTTGCTTACCGAACCAATAGACCAGGGAAATTCCGCCGAGCAGCGATGGCGTCAGCAGCGGGACAAATGCGATCAGGCGGAATACGCGTTTGAACGGCATGCAGGTCCGCGTCAGCGCATAGGCATAGAGAAACCCCGCCGCCAGCACGACGAGGGTCGCGATCACGGAAACGGTGATGCTATTGAATATCGATTGGAACAGCGCGGGCGTTTCAAAATATTGCGCATAGTTCACGAACCCGACGAAGTCGCCGTCATTATTCTGAAAGGATTTCGACATCATCGTGTAAAGCGGCAACGCGATGGCGACGACGAGAAAGACCGCCAGAAAAACGATGCAGCCGCGCATGATCCAACCGTCTCGGCCAATCTTGAGCCGGATCTTCCCGGTCCCCGGCAAGCCTTTCACTGCGGTGTCGACCATGCCGCGCCCCGTCTCAGGATTGCGCGTAGACGCGGATGTAATCGGGCGGGAACCGAACGGCGAGCCGGCTGCCGATTTCGACATTCTTGCGGCGCACCAGGTTCATCGAGAAATCCGCGTCCAGCGCATGGTCGCCAAAATGCTCGCTGACCAGGCGCACCCGGCAAAACGACCCGAGAAATTCCATCCGATCGACAGCGACATCGACAAGGTTGTCATCATCGTCTTGGACGTCTTGAGCGTTGAGGTCCTCGGGCCTAATCGCGATCGTCACCGCCTGTCCGGCCCGATGGCCGTTGGTGTGGCACTGCAACATGATTTGACCGAGCTTCACCGTATTGGGCGCCACCACCTCGCCGACCACGAAATTCATCATGCCGATGAAATCGGCGACGAAAACCGACGCCGGCGTCCGATAAATCTCCGACGGCGTGCCGATCTGCTCGATAACACCATGGTTCATCACCACGATCCTATCGGCCATAGACAGCGCTTCTTCCTGGTCATGGGTCACCATGATCGTGGTGACGCCGAGCCGCCGCTGCAACTCCTTGATTTCTCCGCGCAGGTGCACCCGTACCTTGGCGTCCAGCGCACTCAGCGGCTCATCCAGCAGCAGAAGACCCGGCGATGTCGCAATCGCGCGGGCAAGGGCGATACGCTGTTGCTGGCCGCCGGAGAGCTGCGCCGGATATTTGTCGCCTTGGTCGGGCAAGCCGATCAGCTCGAGCAACTCGGTCACGCGGGCGTCGATCGCCGATTTCGGTTTCTTGAGGTTCTCGAGGCCGTAGGCGATATTCCGCGCCACCGTCAAATTCGGAAAAAGCGCGTAGGACTGAAAGACGATGCCGAAGTCCCGTTCCGACGGCGGCAGCGCGGAAATATCCGAACCCGCCTGCATAATTCGGCCCGACGTCTGAATATCAAGTCCGGCGATCGCGCGCAGCAACGTGGTTTTTCCACAGCCGGACGGCCCCAGGAAGCAGACGAATTCGCCTTCCTTCACAACGAGTGAAACGTCCTGAAGCGCGACGAAGTTGCCGAACGTCTTGGTGACGTCTTCGATTTTCAAATAGGCAACGTCGTCTTCCGCCACCGTATGGCCTCCCCCGATGGCCCTTCCGGTCTCAACCGGTCGCGGAGCGAGCGGCCTGCGGCCACACGGCGCGCAAACCGCCCGATTTCTTCATCTCCACGAACAGACCGGTTGCTTATTATTTCTTCTTTGGTTCCGACTTGCCGTCGTAGCGTTTCTGCCATTCGGCCAAGATCATCTTGCGGTTCGCCGCGGCCCAAAGAAAATCGTTCTTGATCAACTTGGTGAGGATGCCCGGCGGAAAGTTCTTTACCGGCTTCGCCACGCCCGGCATCGCCACGACAGCATATTCCCGGTTGTAGATTTCATTGGCCTCGCGGGTTACCGACCAGTCGGCAAGCGCGCGCGCAGCCTTGAGCTTCTTGGTGCCCTTGACGATGGCAAGCGCTTCGAGGTCCCAACCGAGCCCTTCCTTCGGCGCGATCACCTCGATCGGGGCGCCCTTGTTCTTCGATTTGGCGCCGCGATAAGCAAAGGAAATCCCGATGGGAATTTCGCCGGCCGCCGCAAGCTTGCAAGGCTTCGATCCGGAATGGGTGTACCGCGCGATATTCTGGTGCAGCCCGTCCATATAGCTCCAGCCCTTCTTGTCGCCCCAAATCTGCAGCCAGCTGGAAACATCAAGAAATCCGGTACCGGAGGAATTCGGGTTCGGCATGATGACATGGCCCTTGTAAACGGCCTTGGTCAAATCCTGCCATGATTCGGGCGGCGGTAGTTTGTGCTTTTTCGCCTCGACGGTGTTGTAGCAAACCGACGCGATCCAGGCGCGCTGGCCGACCCAAAGCGGCGGATTGTTGTTCTGGTCGTAGTAAATCTTGTCCAGCTTGGCGACGCCCTTCGGCGCATAGGGCTGGAAATATCCTTCCTTCGCCAGGAACAGCAGGCTGGTGGCAGCCACTCCCCAAACGATGTCCGCTTTCGGGTTATCCTTCTCCGCCAGCAGCTTGGCGGTAATAATGCCGGTCGAATCCCGCACCCATTTGATATTGATGTCCGAATTTCTCTTTTCGAACGCCTTCTTGAACATCTTCAGTTCGTCGGCCTCGACCGCGGTATAGACGAGCAGATCGGTTTTCGCCTGAGCCGCGGAATAACCGAACCCAAACATCGTCGCCGCCATCGCGCCTGCGATAACGGTTCTCCCAATTCGCGTTTGCATTCTTGTGCTCCCTGCTTCCTGCTGTGACAGCGTGTCTTCCGACGGTGCCGCTGCCCCATCGGCCCTTACCGGCGCGACCCGAGATCACCCAGGCGCCGCCGGCCGAACGGAAGATAGCAAAACACTAATACAGCTTAGTGACACCCGCAAACGACCGTTTCGGGCCGATTGCGGGCCCTGCCAGCCGCTACGCCCGGATCCGTTCGCCCGTCGGGTCATACGGCGCGCGCCAATGCGCGGACGCCGCAAACCGCTCGCCCGCGATCTCGATCTGGTAGCGCCCGGCTTCGACGAATTCCCGGTCGACGCCATCGTCGTTTTGCACGAACCCCAGCCCGACCGACCGGCCCAGGGTAAACCCATAGGCGCCGGAGCGGATATCGCCGGTCGGCTCGCCGTCGCGCAGGATCAATTCGCCGCCGAACAGAACCGGCGCCGCATCGTCGAGCGTAAATTGGATCAGGCGCCGGGTCGGTTTGCTCTCGCGCCGCCGCTGCAGCGCCTCCCGGCCGATGAAATCCGCATCCGTCTTGAAATCGACGGCGAAGGCGAGCCCGGCCTCGATTGGCGTGACGTCCTGCGTCAGGTCGTGTCCCCAGGCCCTATAGCCTTTCTCGAGGCGAAGCGATTCCATGGCGTAGTAGCCGGCATGCCGCAGGTCGAAGTCCCCACCCAAGGCGTCCAGCCGGGCGAAGACACGGTCGGCGGAGTCCCACGGGATGTACAATTCCCAACCCAGTTCACCGACATAGGTAATGCGAGCCGCCCGCACCGTCGCATTTTCAATGGTGATTTCGCGCATGGAGCCGAACGGAAACCCGTCGTTGGAAACGTCCTCTTCCGCCGCGTGGCGTAGCAGATCGCGCGCTTTCGGTCCCATCAGGCCCAGCACGGCGAAGTCGGAGGTCACATCGGCCAAGGCAACCTTCGCATCCGGTTGGATATTGCGGCGGATCCAGTCTTGATCACGGGTCGTCTGCGCGGAGCCGGTGACGATGAAATAGGCGTCCGCGTCCAGGCGCGTTACCGTGAGATCGCTTTCGTACCCGCCCTGCCGGTTCAGCAGGCCAGTGTAGACGACCCGTCCCGGCGGCACCGCCACATTATTGGCGCAGAGCGATTGCATGACCGGCTCGGCGTCGGGGCCGTGCAATAAAAACTTCGAGAATGAGCTCTGATCGAACAGCGCCACGTCCTCCCGGACCGCCCGGCATTCGGCCTCGACATACGGAAACCAGTTCTGGCGGCCGAAGGAATACTCGATAGTCGGCGACACGCCGTCCGGCGCGAACCAGATTGGCCGTTCCCATCCCATCTTGCTGCCGAAGCACGCGCCTTTCCCGGCAAGCGCGTCGTGGAACGGCGACTTCCGTAACGGCCGGCCGGACTCCAGTTCCCGGTTCGGCCAGGGCATCGCGTAATGAACACCGAGAACTTCGCTGACCCGTTCGCGCAGCCAATCTTTCTCATTGTGAAAGGGGGCAAAACGCCGAATGTCCACCGGCCACAAATCCATCGTCGGGCCGCCATCGACAATCCATTCGGCCAAGGCCTTGCCCGCGCCGCCCGCGCTGGCGATGCCCATCGAATTGAAACCCGCGCCGACGAAGAAATTTCGAACCTCCGGCGACTCACCCAGAATGTAATTGGCGTCGGGCGTGAAACTCTCGGGCCCGTTCACGAATTGCCGCACCTCCGCCGTCTCGAGGGCCGGAACGCGCTGCATGGCATTTTCCATCAGGATCTCGAACTGATCCCAATCATCGGGCAGCAGGGTGAATTCGAATTCGTCCGGAATACCGTCCATCCCCCAGGGCTTCGCCGACGGCTCGAACCCGCCCATCACCACGCCGCCG
>JAOTYV010000026.1 GCA_029861675.1 Alphaproteobacteria bacterium | reverse complement strand
CGAACTGACGAAGGATTCGCTCAAGACGATCCGCGATCTGAGCTGGCGGGAAATCGCGGTCTTCGCGCCGCTGATCGTCGTGGTGCTTTGGATGGGAATCTACCCGCGTTCGTTTCTCGCGCCGATCGAAGTCTCGGTGGCGAAATTGGTTGGGCAGTACAACGCGGCGCTGGTGGTGGCCGGCAAAACCGCCGCCGTTGCGGCGCGGTGAGGTAGCAGGATGCAGTCATTATCGCCCGAATTGCCCAACATGATGCCGGCCATGCCGGAAATCCTCCTCGCCATTTTCGCCATGGCATTGATGATGGTGGGCGTGTTCGTAAGCGACAAACGGGCCTATCGGTCGGTGTCGACATTTGCGATCGTCACCTTGCTGATCACGCTGTTTCTGGTGATTACGGCGGGCGGTAAGCCGCGGTTCGCATTCGACGGGTTGTTCGTGGTCGACGGGTTCGCCGTCTACATGAAGGTGCTGGTGATCGTCGGGTCGGTCGTGACCCTGCTCATGAGCGATCGATTTTTGCGGCGCGAAGACATGAGCCGCTTCGAATATCCGGTTCTGATCGTGCTCGCGACGCTCGGCATGATGATGATGATCTCGGCGCACGATCTCATTGCGCTGTATCTGGGATTGGAGCTGCAGAGCCTCAGCCTCTATGTCATCGCCGCGTTTCAGCGCGATTCGACGCGCTCGACCGAAGCCGGGTTGAAGTATTTCGTTCTCGGCGCGTTGTCGTCCGGCTTGCTGCTGTACGGCTGTTCGATGATCTATGGGTTTACCGGGAGTACCGATTTCGCGGTCTTGGCGAAGCATTTCACCGCGGGCGAGGCCGCGCCGGTCGGGCCCATCGTCGGCCTGGTATTCCTGATCGCCGGCTTGGCGTTCAAGGTATCGGCCGTGCCCTTTCACATGTGGACGCCGGATGTCTACGAAGGCGCGCCGACACCGGTCACCGCGTTTTTCGCGGTGGCGCCGAAAATCGCGGCGATCGCCTTGTTTCTCCGCGTCATGATGGGACCGTTCGAGGGCCTGCTTCTCGAATGGCGGCAGATCATCGTCTTCCTCTCGATCCTGTCGATGGTGGTGGGCGCCTTCGCCGCGATCAATCAGCGCAATATCAAGCGGCTGATGGCCTACAGCTCGATCGGCCATGTGGGATACGCTCTCATCGGCCTGGCCGCGGGCGGTAAGGACGGGGTAACCGCCGTTCTGGTCTATATGACGATTTACCTCGTCATGACCACGGGCACCTTCGCCTGCATCCTGTGCATGCGCCGCAAGGGTGAAATGGTCGAAAGCATCGACGAGCTCGCCGGCCTCAGCAAGACCCGACCGAAACTGGCGCTGGCGTTGCTGGTCTTCATGTTTTCCATGGCGGGCATACCGCCGCTGGCCGGATTCTTCGGTAAGCTGTACATCTTCATGGCGGCGATCAATGCGGGTCTCTATGCGCTCGCCATCATCGGTGTCATCGCCAGCGTGGTCGGCGCGTTCTACTACGTGCGGATCGTACGCATCGCGTATTTCGACGACCCGCTGGAAGGTTTTGAACAGCCGATCGGCAAATCGCTGACGGGTGTCCTGACGGTCACGGCGATTCTTACGGCGGTATTCTTCATCGGGCTGTCGCCGGTGCTGGACGTTGCGCAAGCGGCCGCCCTTTCCCTGCTGAAGAGCTGACGCCGCACCGCGCGCATGGCCGCCCCGGTCACCGTTCCCGAACCCTTCACGCTCATCGAATATCCGGTTTTGGGATCCACGAATGACGAGGCGTCGCGTCTGGCGGTCGCCGGCGCCGCCGACGGCACCGTGGTTCGGGCCGACCGTCAAAGCGCCGGCCGGGGGCGGCGAGGCCGCAATTGGCAGTCGCCGGCGGGCAACCTCTATTGCTCGATCGTGGTTCGTCCGGCGGCCCCGCCGGCGGTCGCCGCCCAGCTCTCCTTTGTCACCGCGGTCACCCTTGCGGAGACGCTGGACGCCGTCCTGCCGACTGGCCGCACGGTTTGTCAGAAATGGCCCAACGATGTGCTGATCGACGGCGCGAAGGTGGCGGGTATCCTGCTCGAGTCCTCCGGCGCGGGGACGGACGCGGTCGACTGGGTGGTTATTGGTTGTGGCGTCAACGTGGTCGAAGCCCCGCAGGACACGGACTATCCGGCGACCAGCCTGCACGCCGCCGGTGCGGCCGGGCTTGGCGCCGGTACCGTGCTGCCGGTGTTTTTGACGGCCTTGCATGGGTGGCGGACGCGGTGGGAGACTGCGGGCATGGCGCCCGTTCGGGACGCCTGGCTAAATCGGGCGCACGGCTTGGGCAAAGAAATGACCGTTCGCTTGCCCGATCGTGAAATTCGGGGACTTTTTGGCGGCATGGACCAAACCGGTGCGTTGCTCCTCGACCTTGCAGATGGTACGCGTCAAACCATCTCCGCCGGAGATGTGTATTTTGGATGACCGCGAAGAGAGGGTTGAACGGTGCTGCTCGCCATTGATTCCGGCAATACCAACGTGGTTTTCAGCGTTTCCGACGACGGTGACCGCAAGGGTGTCTGGCGCTGTCACAACAATCCGAAACGGACCGCGGACGAATACGCGGTCTGGCTGACCCAGCTCATGGGCCTGCAAGGCATCGTAGTGGCGGATATCGACGCCGCGATCATCGCCAGTGTCGTGCCGGAAGCGCGCTTCAATCTCGTGACGCTGTGTGAGAGCTTCTTCGGGTGCAAGCCGATGCTGGTGGGGGAGCCGGACATCGATCTTGGCATTGAAATTCTGATCGACCGGCCGGATCAAGTCGGCGCGGATCGTTTGGCAAACGCCGTCGCCGCGAAAGAACGATACGGGGGTCCGCTGATCATCATCGATTTTGGCACGGCGACGACATTCGAACTCACCGATGCGGACGGCAATTACACCGGCGGTGTCATCGCACCGGGAATCAACCTGTCCGTGGATGCGTTGTACCGCGCTTCCGCCTTACTGCCGCGGATCAATATTCGCAAACCGGAGCAAGTCATCGGCAAGGCGACGATACCGGCGATGCAGTCCGGCGTTTTTTGGGGATACATCGCGATGATCGAAGGGCTGGTCGAGCGGATACGCAAGGAGGCGGGCGGAGACCCCACGGTGATCGCCACCGGCGGGTTGGCGCCGCTGTTCGCCGGCGCAACAGACGTGATCGAGCATATCGACCGGAACATGACCGTCCGCGGGCTCGCGGAAATCTATCACCGGAACCGCACCGCATGAGCGACTACCTTTCGACCGGAGCGCCGGGAGACGATGAACTGCTGTTTCTCCCGCTCGGCGGCGCCGGTGAAATCGGCATGAATCTCAATCTCTATGGCCATGCCGGTAAATGGCTGATGGTCGATCTCGGCATCACCTTCCGGGACGACACGACGCCGGGCGTCGAAGTCATCATGCCCGACCCGTCCTTTATCGAGGAACGGCGCGACGACCTTGCGGGGCTGGTGCTTACCCATGCCCATGAGGACCATTTGGGGGCTGTGCAGTACGTCTGGGACCGATTGCGCTGCCCTGTGTATGCCACGCCGTTCACGGCTGCGCTGCTGCGCCGCAAGCTTGCCGAGACCGACCTGCTCAAGCGGGTTCCGCTCACCGAGATACCGCTTTCGGGCACCTTCGACGTCGGCCCTTTCGATATCGAATTGATTACTCTTACCCATTCGATACCCGAGCCGAACGCGGTGGTGATCCGCACCGGGGCGGGCACGGTCATGCACACCGGCGACTGGAAGCTCGATCCGTCGCCCCTGGTTGGCGCGACCGCTGATGAGGAGGCGTTGATCCGGGTCGGCGAGGAGGGCGTATTGGCGATGGTCTGCGATTCGACCAATGTGCTGGTGCCCGGAGAATCCGGGTCGGAAGCGGATGTGCGCGAAAATCTGGTGGAACTGGTCGGCCAGTTCGAGAACCGGGTCGCGGTCGCCTGCTTTTCCTCCAATGTGGCGCGGCTGGAGACGATCGCCCATGCGGGCGCCGCCCATGGCCGCGATGTGGCGCTGGTCGGCCGGTCGCTGTGGCGGATGTACGACGCGGCAAAGGAAACCGGTTACATGACTGATATCCCGCCCTTCGTCAGCGAGAGCGACGCCGGTTTGCTGCCCCGGGACAAGACCCTGATCATCTGCACCGGCAGTCAGGGCGAGCCGCGCGCCGCGCTGACCCGTATCGCGAACGGCGATCATCAGGCGGTCGACCTCGACCCCGGCGACGCGGTGATCTTTTCCAGCCGGATCATTCCGGGCAATGAAATAGCGATTAACCGGCTGCAAAACCGGCTTAGCCAGCGCGGCATCGACGTGGTCACGGCGCGCGGCGACGACATCCACGTTTCCGGCCATCCGGCACAGGATGAATTGGCGCAGATGTACCAATGGGTGCGCCCCCAGGTCGCGGTTCCGGTGCACGGCGAATCCCGCCATCTCTATGCCCATGCGAAACTGGCGCGCGCCTGCCAGGTGCCGCGGTCGGTGGTCGTGCATAACGGCGATTTGGTGCGTCTAGCGCCGGGCGATGCGGAGATTATCGACGAGGTATTCAGCGGACGCCTCGCGCTCGACGGCAACCGCTTGATCAATCTCGACAGCCATACGATCCGGGACCGGCGCAAGATGACCTTTCACGGCTCCGCCGTCGCGACCGTAATCATGGACGGCAAGGGCAACCTGCATGGGGAGCCGATCGTCAGCATGATCGGCGTGCTCGACGACGATGCGGAGGCGGATGTCCTGGATGAGGTGATCGACGCGCTCATCGACGCGCTCGAGGATATGTCGGCGAAGGACCGGCGCGACGATGCGGCGGTCAGCGAGCGGGCGCGCCGCGCGGTTCGCCGGTGCCTGCGTGATGTGTGCGGCAAGCGGCCCGAAACCGATATTCATCTGGTGCGCCTGTAAGGGCGACGAATTAGGATTGGCTGGAAATGATCGGCAAGCTGAACCATGTGGCCATCGCAGTGCCGGATCTGACGGCCGCGACAGCCGTATACCGGGACACGCTGGGTGCGCGGGTTTCCGATCCGTTGGCGCTGGCGGACCATGGGGTCACCACCGTGTTCGTGGAACTGCCCAACACGAAAATCGAGCTGTTGCACCCGCTCGGGCCGGACTCGCCGCTGGCGAAGTTTCTCGACCGCAATCCGGCGGGCGGTATCCATCATGTGTGCTACGAAGTGGACGACATCGCGGCGGCGCGGGACCGGCTGCAGGCCGAGGGGGCGACCGTGCTGGGCGGCGGTGAGCCGACGCCAGGCGCGCATGGCAAGCCGGTCCTGTTCCTGCACCCGAAGGATTTCTGTGGCACGCTGATCGAACTGGAACAGGTGTAGGCGATGACTTGGTTCAGCGGCACGCTGGTGTTCCTGGTGATCTGGTGGTTGGTGCTGTTCATGGTTCTGCCCTGGGGCAATCGCGCGGTCGAAGACCCGGAACCGGGCCACGCGACGAGCGCGCCGGAAAAGCCGCGGATCGTCCTGAAGTTCGCGATAACGACCGGGATTGCGCTAGTGATATTCGTGATCATCTACGTCGTGTCCGCCGCCGGGTTTATCAATTTTCGGGGTATCCCGAATTAATAGTTAGGCTGGATATGAAAGTATCGACGCGGGATATCGATGCGGCGTTCGGTTCCGATGCGGTGCCAAGTCTTGGTGAGTTTGTAGATTTTGACGGCTTCGATGAGCTGGACAAGGAATATGCGGTAAGGGAATTTCTTGGGAAAAGTCAGGACGAGTTTTACCAAAATATAAAAACAGGAACTTTCGGCAGCATATCTGCAATTGAAAGTTGGGCTGTCTTGAAGCACAGCGCGCTAATATTTTATATGGCGCCATACTTGAAATACATCGCTTACGATATTGATGATGATCCTAATGAAGATGAAACAGTTCACTTTTTCTTCTATTACTTTAACGAATATATCAGAATATATGGACCGATTCCATTGGATCGAAGGCAGTGTGAGGTGTTACTTGCATTGATTGAAGGGCTTTTACGACACGTGCAGGGAGCGCAACCGAGCAGCTCAGAGAGTCCAGAATGGCAATTGGAACTAATTGAGGATCTCAAAAAATTAGAAGGCAGTCTCCGTTCCTTCGATAATTGTTGATACAAAGCTCCCCGTAGTTTCGGAATTTCTCGTTTCGTTGCGGTTGGCGCCCGCCAACGCTCCCAATAAATTCACGCACCCCCTTGCGGCTTAGGTGTCTCGCGGGCAGGATCGGGTCCCGTCAATTATTGCTTCGTTTCCTTCATTCCAAACTGAATCGGCGCTTTCGTCCCGCGCCGGGAAAGAAAATTCATGGGTACGACCGCCGCGAAAGTGCTGCTTCAAACGCTTAAACTGCATGGCCTGGACCGGGCGTTCTGCGTTCCCGGCGAGAGCTATCTGGCCGTCATGGACGAGCTCTGCGACGATCCGATCATTGAGTTCGTGACCTGCCGGCATGAGGGCGGCGCGGCGTTCATGGCGCTGGCGGATGCGAAGATCACCGGCAAGGCCGGCGTGGTGTTCGCGAGCCGGGGACCGGGCGCGACCAACGCGTCGATCGCCGCCCATTCCGCCGAACAGGGCGCCCATCCCCTGGTGCTGATGCTGGGGCAGGTGTCGAACACCAAGATCGGACGCGGCGCGGTGCAGGAGATGGACTTCACCAAGACCTTCGCCGACATGGCGAAGTCGATCGAACAGGTCGACGATCCGGACCGCATGGCGGAGATCCTCGCCCGCGCCATCCACATCGCCGAGAGCGGCACGCCTGGACCCGTGGTGGTAGGCTTGCCGACCAATGTGCTGTCCGCTATCACGGAAGCGAAACCGATTGGGCGGCAGGTGATGGCGCATGTGCGGCCGTCCGATTCCGATGTCGCGGCGATCGCTGACATGCTGACCTCCGCCGAACGGCCGATCATGATCGTCGGCGGCCGCGCCGGATCGCCCGAAGCCCGGCGCGCGCTGCGGGCGGCAAGCGAGGCGTATTGCATTCCGGTGTACGGGACTTTCGAGCATCAGGACGTCTTCGACCACGACCATCCCAACTTCGCGGGAGAACTGGGGATCCGGCCGCCGAAGTCGCTGCAGGCGGCGGCGCGCGAGGCCGATCTGGTGCTCGCGGTCGGCACGCGGATGGGCGAGATGACGCGTCTCGGCGGCGCCGTGCCGGCGGCGGGGGCGCGGCTGGTGCATGTCTATCCGGATGCGGGAAAGATCGGCCTGACCGTCCCGGCGAGCCTGGGCGTGGTCAGCGAAGCCCAACCGTTTCTCGAAGCGTTGGCCGGGCAGAACGCGCCGCCGCCTTCCGACAAGCGCAAGGCCTGGGTCGAGAAGGCGCATGCGGGATATGAGGAATCGGCCCGGCTGGTCGTGCGGGATGCGCCGGACGGCGTTGATTTCGGCCATATGATTGCCGCAATGCAGGATCAACTGGGCGACGATGCGGTGATCACGTCGGATGCCGGCAGTTTCGCGAGTTGGATGCATCGCCATTACCGTTTCAAGGCGACGCAAACGCTGCTCGGGTCGGAAGCGGGGGCGATGGGCATGGGCGTGCCCGCGGCGGTCGCGGCCGCGCTGCGCCATCCGGATCGGCAAGTGGTTGCCCTGGTCGGCGACGGCGGCGTGTTGATGACCGGGTCGGAACTCGCCACCGCGGTCAAGGAGAAGGCGAAAATTCGCGTGGTGATTTCCAACAACGGTCACTACGGCACGATCCGCCTGCATCAGGAAATGCACTACCCCGGGCGGACCGCCGGGACCAACGATCTGGTCAACCCGGATTTCGCCGCCTGGGCGCGCGCCTTCGGCGCGACCGGCGTGACCGTGAACAAGCCGGAAGAGGCGGCGTCGGCCTTGCGGGAAGCGCTGGCGGCGGACGGGCCCGCGGTGATCGACGTGCATACCAGTCTCGAGAACGTCGATTCGGCGAATACCATTTCCGATCTCCGGGCCGGATAAATCCAAATGGGGCTGGTGTGAGCCACTATTGCGACAGCGCGCCGGGACATCCGCAGCACGGTCCGTATCACGATACGGAATACGGCTTTCCAGCGCGCGACGACGCGGTGCTGTTCGAGCGGCTGGTGCTGGAAATCAATCAGGCGGGGCTGTCCTGGCTGACCATCCTGAAAAAACGCGAGGCCTTCACCGCGGCCTATGCGGGCTTTGACGTCGATCGGGTCGCCGATTTCGGCGAGGACGACCGGGCGCGATTGCTGGCGGATGCGGGGATCATCCGCAACCGGCTCAAGGTCAACGCGGCAATCGAGAACGCGCGGCGCGTCCGGACATTGCGGGAACAGCATGGCGGGTTCGCCGATTGGCTGGACAGCCATCATCCGCTGTCGAAGGATGATTGGGTAAAATTGTTCCGCAAGACGTTTCTGTTCACCGGCGGCGAGATCACCGGCGAATTCCTGATGAGCCTCGGCTATATCCCCGGCGCGCACCGCACCGGATGCCCGGTAATGCAGGAGATCGCCACGCAAAAGCCGCCCTGGCTCAACGCGCCAAAGAATTTCTGGAAATAGAAACGGAACGATTGTTAGCTGCAGGCAAAAAAAAGGGCAAGATGCGTTTGAAATCTTGCCCTGCTGCAATGCAACCCAGTGAATTTTATTATTTAACCGGTGTCGTCGCTCGGGTGTCCGGTCCTGTTATTTGATTATTCCCTCCCCAAACTCGGACTTTGTCTCGCCAAATAGCGACACGTCCTCCGTGGGAAATGGAACTCTAAGCACAGATTGCAGAGGATGCAAATTTACATCTCCTGCCCGATGCTGCCGGCCGAGGCACGGATAGGAACTGCATGGAAACGTGGGATCTGGGGATGCGGCGGGGTAGAATAACCCCATGACGTTCGGATTCAGAACAGTTTCGCTGGCCGGAATGCTCGCGGTCGTCACGGCGGTGACCGCATTCGCGCAAACGAAACTGCGGGTTCCGACCCGGGATTGCGCGGCGCTCGTGGTGCACCGACCGGCACCCGACGTGGCGTTCAAGCCTGGCGTGGATGCGCATGGCAATCGGGTTGCACCTGCCGATTTGGCCGGGAGCCGCATTCCGTTCGAGGCTCCGAAGACCGTCGAATTCGAGATCTCCTTCAATCCTCTCGAAGGTGGCGCCGCCCGCCGGTTCCCGCGGTCGGAATTGGTGGTTGGCCGGCTTAAATACGACCTGAATACCGGCGCGGCGACCTTCAACGGCCATCCGCTCACCGGTCCCGAATTGGCGGAATTGGCGCGAAAATGCCGGCGCGGGCTCGGCAACGAACGGTAAATCCACGTCCGTAAGCCGCAATAGACATGCGCGGCCGCTTTCCCTACAGTGGCGGCCGTTCGACCGGCCTATGCGAAATCCGCATGAAGCCAGGAGTGTTTCAGGACTGTTTGATGAACCGCGACAATAGCAACGCCGTCCGTCGTTCCCAATATTTTCTGCCGACATTGAAGGAGACGCCTGCGGAAGCGCAGATCGTCTCGCATCGGCTGATGCTGCGCGCCGGCATGGTCCGTCAGGCGAGCGCGGGAATCTATAGCTGGCTGCCGCTCGGGTTCCGTGTGCTCAAGAAGATCGAGCAGATCGTGCGCGAGGAACAGAACCTCGCCGGTGCCCAGGAGTTCCTGATGCCGACGATCCAATCGGCCGATCTCTGGAAGCAAAGCGGACGCTACGATGATTATGGCAAGGAGATGCTGCGCATCACCGACCGCCACGCCCGCGAAATGCTGTATGGGCCGACGAACGAGGAACTGATCACCGAAATATTTGCGAACGACGTCCGCAGCTACCGCGATTTGCCCAAGAACCTGTATCACATCCAGTGGAAGTTCCGCGACGAGGTGCGGCCGCGCTTCGGCGTGATGCGGGGGCGTGAATTTTATATGAAGGACGCCTATTCCTTCGACCTCGACGCCTCGGCTGGCCGGGTCGCTTACAACAAGATGTTCATCGCCTATCTGCGGACCTTCGCGCGGATGGGATTGCAGGCAATCCCGATGCGAGCGGATACGGGGCCGATCGGCGGCGACCAGAGCCACGAGTTTTTGATCCTGGCGGACACCGGCGAGAGCGAAGTGTTTTGTCATCGCGCCTATCTCGACATGGATGTCATGACCGCCGATGTGGACTTCGCGGATGACCAGGGGCTTGCCGCCATGGTCGACCGCTGGACCGAACATTATGCGATGACCGACGAAATGCATGATCCCGCGAAATGCCCGGTTGCCAAGGACGACCTGGTCGAGGCACGCGGGATCGAAGTCGGTCACATTTTCTTCTTCGGGACCAAATACTCCGAAGCGCTGGGCGCCCGCGTGGTGGGACCGCAGGGTGAGGATACCGCGGTGCAGATGGGCTCCTATGGCATCGGCGTGTCGCGCCTTACCGGCGCGATTATCGAGGCAAGCCACGATGAAAACGGCATCATCTGGCCGGCCGGCGTCGCACCGTTCCAGGTTGGACTGATCAATTTGCGGCAGGGCGACGAGGCATGCGACGCCGCCTGCAACGGGATGTTCGACACGATGCGTGCCGCGGGAACGGAAGTGCTCTATGACGACCGGGACGGGCGGGCGGGCGTTAAATTCGCGGACATGGAGCTCATCGGATTGCCTTGGCAACTCATTGTTGGACCGCGCGGTTTGAAAAACGGCGTGGTTGAGTTGAAGAACCGTGCATCGGGCGAGCGCGAGGAAGTCTCCGCCGAGGCCGCCCTGTCGCGGCTTGCGGGCTGAATACCAGATCATGTTATCCGCATTTGAAAGGCTGGTCTCGCTCCGGTATTTGCGCGCCCGGCGCCAGGAAGGCTTCATCTCCGTCGTTGCCTGGTTTTCCCTGCTGGGAATCATGTTGGGCGTGGCGACCCTGATCATCGTCATGTCGGTGATGAACGGTTTCCGGGCGGAACTGCTCGGCCGGGTCCTGGGCTTGAACGGGCATTTGGAAGTGACCGGCAACTACCGGACCCTGCCCGATTTCGACAAGGTCGCGATCAAGATCCGGGGCGTGGACGGTGTCCTGTCGGTGACGCCGCTGGTCGAGGGGCAAGTCCTGGCGACCGCGAACGGCGTCGCATCGGGCGCGCTCGTGCGGGGAATCCGGGCGGAGGATTTCCTCGGCCGGCCGCTGCTGGCGAAGAGCATCGAATCCGGCACGCTCGATGGATTTAACGAAAATTCCAGTATCGTCGTGGGCAGCCGGTTCGCCCGCCGCTACGGCTTGCGCGTGAACGGCAAGATCAAGCTGATCGCGCCGGAAGGGACCAGCACGCCCTTCGGCACTTTGCCGCGGACCAAATCCTACCGCGTGGCGGCGATTTTCGAAGTCGGCATGTCCGAATACGACAATCGCTTCATTTTCATGCCGTTGACGGCGGCGCAGATCTTCTTCCGGCATAAGGACAGCGTGTCCAAGCTGGAGGTCATGGTCGACAATGCGGATCAGGTCGATGAAGTAGGGCCGGCGATCTCCCGGACCCTGGGGCCGGCGTTTCGCATACGCGACTGGCAGCAGGTCAATTCGAGCTTCTTTACCGCGCTCAAGGTGGAGCGGAACGTCATGTTTCTGATCCTCACGCTGATCATTCTGGTGGCGGCCTTCAACATCATCTCCAGCCAGGTGATGCTGGTGCAGGACAAGGGAAAAGGCATCGCGATCCTTCGCACGATCGGGGCGACGCGGGGGATGATCATGCGGATTTTCTTCGTTACGGGGGCCAGCGTGGGCGTGATCGGGACGGTGTTGGGCGCGGTGCTGGGGATCGCCTTCGCGCGCAATATCGAAACCATTCGCCAGACGATCCAGCAATTCGTCGGCACCGATCTGTTCCAGGCGGAGATATATTTCCTGTCGCAGCTGCCGGCGAAGATCGACCGGACCGAAGTGATCATGGTGGTCCTGATGGCCTTGGCCCTGTCTTTTCTGGCCTCGATTTATCCGGCGTGGAAGGCGGCGCGGCTCGATCCGGTCGAGGTGTTGCGTTATGAGTGACGGCGCGGCACTGAAGCTGGAGGCGGTTGTCCGCACCTACCGGCAGGCAGGGGAATCGCTGGAGGTGCTGCGCGGCGTCAACCTGGATCTGATGGGGGGTGAGTTGGTAGCGCTGGTCGGACCATCCGGCGCCGGCAAGTCCAGCCTGCTGCACGTCGCCGGGCTGCTCGAACGACCCGATGGCGGCGAAATTTACATGGAGGGCAAGCCCTGCGGGGCGATGTCGGACGATAAGCGGACCGCGCTGCGGCGGCGCGACATCGGATTCGTGTACCAATTCCATCACCTGATGCCCGAATTTTCCGCGCTGGAAAACGTCATGATCCCGCAAATGATCAATCGGACGGGCAAATGGGCGGCACGCCGGCATGCGCGCGCGCTGCTCGAGCTGGTCGGGCTGCAGGACCGGATGAAGCACCGCCCGGCGCGCCTGTCGGGTGGCGAACAGCAACGGGTAGCGATCGCCCGCGCCGTGGCCAACCGCCCGCTGCTGCTGCTGGCGGACGAGCCGACCGGCAATCTCGATCACAAGACCGCCGATGACGTGTTCGACATGATGAAGGGCTTCGTTCACGAAGCGGGAATCGCGGCGCTGGTGGCGACGCATAATCTTGCCCTGGCCGCCCGCATGGACCGGGTTGTACGGCTGGAAGACGGGTTCTTGCTGGACGGCGCGGCTTCGTCATAGACCGGTAACGATGGGGAGCACGGAACAGATGGGTATCGGCGTTGCCTTTCCCCAAACCCGTATCGGAACCGACCCCATCGCGGTCCGCGACTTTGCGCAGGCCGCGGAGGCGCTCGGCTACAGCCATATCCTGGCCTACGACCATGTGCTCGGTGCGAACCGGCAGACTCATACGGAGCTGATCGGTCCCTACAGCCACAAGGACGCGTTCTACGAACCCTTCACGCTGTTCGCCTATCTTGCCGGGGTGACCGAGAATATCGGCTTCGTCACCGGGGTGATCATCCTCGGCCAGCGCCAGACCGTGCTGGTGGCCAAACAGGCGGCGGTGGTCGACGTGCTTAGCGGCGGCCGGTTGCGGCTCGGCATCGGCATCGGCTGGAACCCGGTCGAATATGCGGCGCTGGGCGAGGAGTATGGCAATCGCGGCCGCCGGTCGGAAGAACAGGTGGCCGTGCTGCGCGCGCTCTGGACGGAGGAGCTGGTCGACTTCGAGGGAAAATGGCACCGGATTCCCGACGCCGGGCTGAACCCGCTGCCGGTGCAACGGCCGATCCCGCTGTGGTTCGGCGGCCATGCGGACCGGGTGCTGGAACGGACGGCGCGGCTCGGCGACGGCTGGATGCAGATTTTCTACCCGCCGGACGACTCCTTCGAGCGTAAACGTGCGCGATTATTCCAGCATGCGGAAGCGGCCGGCCGCGATCCGGCGTCGATCCCGATCGAAAGCTGGGTCTCCATCGGTAAAGACGGTCCGGATGCCTGGCGGGCGGAGGCGGAGAAGTGGCGCGACCTTGGGGTGCAATGCCTGACTGTGAACACGGAGTTCCATCACGCCCATCACGTGCGCGCCGATTTGAAAACCCTCGGCGATCACCTCGCAGTCCTCGAATCCTACCGGGATGCGGTCGCCGATTTGGTTTGAGCTGGGATGTGCTTGAACATTGGAGTCGGCGATTTGAGGCGATGGGTACGGCAAACCCCCTTGCTGGAACACATTGCAACGCTTTGGATTTCCAAAGGATGTTGTCAAATGCCCCCGTCCTCCGTGTAGTCTGCGGCCATGAGCCACGCTGATTTCGTTCACCTGCGCGTCCATTCCGCCTATTCGCTGTCCGAGGGCGCCATCCGGATACCGGAGCTGGCCGACCTTTGTCTTCGTCACCACATGCCGGCGGTCGGCGTCGCCGATACCAACAACCTGTTTGGCGCGCTGGAATTCTCGCTCTCGATGCGCAAGGCGGGCGTGCAGCCGATTATCGGCTGCCAGCTAGGACTGCGCCGGACCGATGGTCACGGCGCCAACGGCGCCGCACCGCCGCCCGACCCGTTGGTCCTGCTGGTTCAGAACGAAGTGGGCTATCGCAACCTGCTGGCGCTGGCCAGCCGGGCCCATCTCGAGACCGACTCCCATGAACCGCCTCAGATTACCCTGGAGGACCTTGCAAATAATGGCGCCGGTCTGATCGCCCTGACCGGCGGATTGAACGGGCCGATCGGGCGATTATTGACGGACGGACAGAAACCCGCCGCCGAGGAATTTCTGGGTAAATTTTCGGCGTTGTTTCCGGGCCGGCTTTATGTCGAGGTGATGCGCCACAACCTCGCGGAAGAGGATCGCGTCGAAGCCGAGTTGATCGACCTTGCCTACCGGTTCGACCTGCCGCTCGTCGCCACGAACGAAGTGTTCTTTTCGACCCGGGACATGCACGAGGCGCATGACGCGTTGATCTGCATCGCCGAGGGCAGGGTGGTGACGCAGCAGGACCGGCGCCGGATGACGCCCGAGCATTACTTCAAATCGGCGGAAGAAATGCGCATCCTGTTCGCCGACCTGCCGGAAGCGGTGGACAACACGCTGGTGATCGCGCAGCGCTGCGCCTATGTGGCGGATACCCGCGATCCGATCTTGCCGCCCTATCCGCAGCTTGAAGGCCGCGACGAGGGCGAGTTGCTGCGCGATATGGCGCGGGCCGGTTTGGAAGACCGGCTGACGAGCCAGGTGTTCGACGCGGAGATGGATGACGCAAAACGGGAGGAGGCCGCCAAGCCGTATCGGGAACAGCTCGACTATGAGCTGGATGTCATCGGCCAGATGGGCTTTCCCGGATACTTCCTGATCGTTGCGGACTTCATCCAATGGGCGAAGGAACAAGGCATTCCCGTTGGACCCGGACGTGGTTCGGGCGCCGGTTCCGTGGTCGCCTGGTCGCTGACGATTACCGATCTCGATCCGCTGCGCTGGGGTTTGCTGTTCGAGCGCTTCCTGAATCCGGAGCGCATATCGATGCCGGATTTCGACATCGATTTCTGTAAGGATGGGCGCGATGACGTCATCCGCTACGTCCAGCAGACCTATGGCCAGGACCGTGTGGCGCAAATCATCACCTTCGGAAAACTGGAAGCGCGCGCGGTTCTGCGCGACGTCGGGCGCGTGCTCGCCATGCCCTACAGCCAGGTCGACCGAATCTGCAAAATGGTGCCGAACAATCCCGCCAACCCGGTACGCCTGAAACAGGCGGTCGACGGCGAGCCGGCCTTGCAGGAGATGCTCAAGTCGGACGAGTCGGTGAAGCGCCTGTTCGATATCGCGTTTCGGCTGGAAGGGATGTTCCGCCACGCCTCGACCCATGCGGCCGGTGTGGTAATCGGCGACCGCCCGCTCGAAGAGCTGGTGCCGCTGTATCGCGATCCCCGATCCGATATGCCGGTGACCCAGTTCAACATGAAATATGTCGAACAGGCCGGGCTGGTTAAGTTCGATTTCCTCGGCCTCAAGACCTTGACGGTGCTTGCCCGTGCGGTCGAGCTGCTGCGTCGGCGCGGAATCGAAATCGACACGGCGCGCCTGCCGTTGGACGATGCCGGCACATATGAAATGTTCTGCCGCGGCGATACGACCGGCGTGTTCCAGTTGGAAAGTTCGGGCATGCGGGACGTCATCAAGAAGCTGAATCCGGACCGGTTCGAAGACATCATCGCCCTGGTGTCCCTGTACCGGCCGGGACCGATGGACAACATTCCAAGCTATATCCGGCGCAAGCACGGCGAAGAAGAGCCCGATTACATGCATCCCCGGATCGAGGGGATCCTCAAGGAAACCCACGGGATCATGATCTATCAGGAGCAGGTCATGAAGATCGCCCAGGAGCTGTCCGGCTATACGCTGGGCGGGGCGGACCTGCTGCGGCGCGCGATGGGTAAAAAGATCAAGGCGGAAATGGAGGCGCAGCGAAAGGCGTTCATCGATGGCGCGGTCGCGCGTGAGGTGGACCGGGGCGTGGCCGGCCATATCTTCGAGCAGGTCAACAAGTTCGCGGGTTATGGCTTCAACAAATCGCACGCCGCGGCCTATGCGCTCGTGGCGTACCAAACCGGATACCTGAAAGCGAACTATCCGGTCGAATTCATGGCCGCGTCGATGACGCTCGACATGGGCAACAGCGAAAAGCTGAACGGTTTCCGGACCGAGTTGGATCGCCTGGATATCCGGCTGCTTGGTCCCGACGTCAACCGATCCGGCGCCGAGTTTACCGTCGAAGCGTTGCCGAATGACGGTTATGCGGTGCGCTATGCGTTGGCCGCGATCAAGAATGTAGGCCAGGCGGCGATGGAGGTGCTGGTCGCCGAACGGGAGGCGAACGGTCCCTTCAAGGATCTGACGGATTTCGCCAACCGGCTCGATTCCCGCGTCATGAACAAACGTCAAATCGAGAACCTGGCGCGTGCCGGCGCGTTCGATTCGCTGAATCCTCATCGGCGGCAGGTTTACGAGGCGGTGGAGTATTTGATCCGCCACGCCAGCGCAGCGCAGAACGACCGGGAAAGCAATCAGGTCAGTCTGTTCGGCGAGGCCCTGGAGTCGCGGAGCATAACGTTGCCCGATGTGGATGACTGGCCGACCGAACCGCGGCTGCAGCAGGAATATGAAGCGATCGGGTTCTACCTGTCCGCCCATCCCCTGGAATCCTATGCCAAAAGCTGCGAGCGCATGGGCGTGGTGCAGTGGGCGGAGGTCGCGGCGGGCCGCGTGCGCGAACCCCGGGTCAAGCTGGCGGGTATCGTCGGAGGCCGCAGGATCATCAACGGCCGCCGGGGTAAGCTCGCCTTCGTGCAAATGTCGGATACCAGCGGCGCCTACGAAGTCACCGTCTTTTCCGAGCTGTTGGCGTCCTGCAGGGAGATGCTCGAGTCTGGCGCTCCATTGCTGGTAACGGCCGATATTCAGTCGCATGACGACAGCTACCGGGTGACGGCGATTGCCATACAGGAATTGGAGGACGCCGCGGCCGATGCCGCCGAGGGGCTGCGAATTTTCCTCCGCGAGCCGGAACCGGTCGACGTGTTGGTCGGCGTCTTTCGCGAGCATTCGACGAAAGGCCGGGGCCGCGTGACCTTGGTTCTGGACACCTACGACCAGGAGGTTGAAATGGTCGTGCCCGGCGGATTCCGCATTACCCCGGCGATGCGCAGCGCGGTCAAGGCAATCCCTGGAATCGTCGACGTTCACGATATTTAGGGGACGCGACCGCGGCTTCGGCGGGTTGTCCGGGCCATCGATTTAGGCGATGCCGTCTCGGCACGACGGGAAGGTCTTAGGGGGCCAGGATAACAATCTGAATCCATGGGCCATTTTATTCAGCCCAGGGAAATCGCCGATTATCCGCCTTCGCTCTTGCCAGGGTCGGCACTTACGGGTATATCCCCGCAATCTCAACCCTCACGCGGGTTTTTGCGGTCACGCCGAGAGGGCGTCGGTCGCTCCGGTGCCGGACTATCCGGTGACACCCGCGGCGGACGAACCGGAAAAGGAAATTACCATGGCGATGCCTGATTTCTCCATGCGTCAGCTGCTTGAAGCCGGCGTGCATTTTGGACACACCACCCGACGCTGGAACCCGCAGATGCTGCCGTACATTTTCGGCGAGCGGAACGGCGTTCATATCATCGATCTGGAACAGACGGTGCCGATGCTGCACCGGGCGCTGGAATCGGTCCGCGACGTTGCGGCCGGCGGCGGCCGCATTCTGTTTGTCGGCACGAAGCGGCAGGCGGCGGAAGTGGTCGCTTCCTCATCGCGCCGCTGTGGCCAGTATTACGTCAACCATCGTTGGCTCGGCGGCATGCTGACCAACTGGAAGACCATTTCAAATTCAATTCGGCGGCTGAAGACCCTCGAGGACCAACTCGCCCAAGGGACGCAAGGCCTGACCAAGAAAGAGCAGCTCGGACTGCAGCGCGAGCGCGACAAGCTTGACCGTTCGCTGGGCGGCATAAAGGAAATGGCCGGATTGCCGGATATCCTGTTCGTGATCGACACGAACAAGGAGAACATCGCCATTCACGAGGCGGGCAAGCTGAATATTCCGGTTATTGGCGTGTTGGACAGCAATTCCAGTCCCGAAGGCATCACCTATCCGGTGCCCGGTAATGACGACGCGATGCGCGCAATCAACCTGTATTGCGATCTGGTCGCGGGAGCGGTGCTTGACGGTCTGCAGAAGGAATTCATCGGCGCGGATGGCGAGCCGGCACCGTCGGGCAATGGCGCCGATACGACGCCGGTTGAAGCGGGTGTGGCGGAAGCGGCCGCGGCTGTGGAAGCCGCAGCCGATGCGAAGCCGGCCGAGCCCGTGAGTGAAGCGGCGGCGGAGACGCCGGCCGCAGAGCCCGCAGCGGCAGAGACAGCGGCGCCGGAAGCTCCGGCGGCAGGCGAAGCGGCTGTGGAGGAAGCACCCGCCGAGACACCGCCGAAAGCGGAAGAAACCAAGGCGGAATAAGGGCTTCGCCAGTAGGCGGTTGGGTTGATAAAGCGGAAATAGGAAAGGATCGGCACATGGCGGGAATCACCGCGGCGATGGTCAAGGAGCTGCGTGACAAAACCGGCGCCGGCATGATGGACTGCAAGAAGGCGCTGGCCGAGAACGACGGCAGCCTTGACGATGCGGTTGATTGGCTACGCAAGAAGGGTTTGGCGGCAGCGGCAAAGAAGGCGGGGCGGGTTGCTTCGGAAGGATTGATCGGCGTGCTGGCCGAGGGTACCGCCGGCGCCATGGTGGAAGTGAATTCGGAGACGGATTTCGTCGCCCGCGAGGAAAGCTTTCAGGATTTCGTGCGGCAGGTAACCGCCATCGCGCTTGAAAAGAAGGGCGATATGGCGGCTATTCTCGACGCTCCATTCCCGGGGGCGGACCGCACGGTCGCGGAAGAATTGACGCAGAAGATTGCCACGATCGGCGAGAATATGAACATTCGCCGCGTCCAATACGTCTCGACCGGTAAGGGCGGTGTATCCTCTTACGTGCACGGGGCGGTGAAGCCGGGCCTCGGCAAGATCGGTGTTTTGGTCGCGATAGAGTCCGATGCGGACGCGGGCGGGTTGGAAGGCGTCGGCAAACAGCTTGCGATGCACGTTGCGGCGGCGCGGCCGGAATGGCTGTCGACGGATGAGGTTTCGGCCGAATCGCTCGATCGGGAGCGGAAGATCTTGTCGGAGCAGGCGGCGGCAAGCGGGAAGGCGCCGGAAATCGTAGAAAAGATGGTTGAAGGCCGGTTGCGTAAGTTTTATCAGGACGTCGTGCTGCTTGAGCAGACCTTCGTGATCGACAATGAAACCAAAATCGCGAAGGTCATCGAACAAGCCGGCAAGGATGCGGCGTCACCGGTCGCGGTCAAGGGCTTCATGCGATATGAACTGGGCGAAGGCATCGAAAAGGAAGAGGCGGATTTTGCCGCGGAAGTGGCGTCTCTCACGAAAGACGACGCAGACTCCTAAGCCGGCCCAGGATCAATTGATCGATAGAAGGATGAGGTAAATGGCGTCAGGCTCCCAAAGCGCCAAGAATGAAATTGCTTCGCCAGTCGGCTACCGCCGAGTCCTTCTGAAGCTTTCCGGCGAAGCGTTAATGGGCGAGCGGGATTACGGCCTCGACCCCGGTACAGTGGAACGAATTGCCGGCGAAGTTACCGCCGTCGCGGCGCTTGGCGTCGAAATCTGCCTAGTCATCGGCGGCGGTAATATCTTTCGCGGCATTTCCGGCGCGGCAAACGGCATGGAACGCGCCACCGCCGACTACATGGGCATGCTGGCGACAGTCATGAATGCCCTGGCGATGCAGAGCGCGCTCGAAACCAACGGCGCGCAAACGCGGGTTCTATCAGCGATTCCCATGCAAACGGTGTGTGAGCCGTACATCCGGCGGCGTGCGGTGCGGCATATGGAGCGCGGCCGCATCGTCATTTTTGCGGCGGGTACCGGTAACCCATTCTTCACCACCGATACGGCAGCGGCTTTGCGGGCGTCTGAAATGGGTTGTGACGCTTTGTTGAAAGCGACGAAAGTCGATGGCGTCTATAGCGCCGACCCATTTCTGGATCCGAAAGCCGATCGATACGAAAAACTGTCCTATCTAGAAGTCTTGTCGCGCGATCTTAAAGTGATGGATGCGTCCGCAATTTCGCTGGCCCGGGAAAACAAGATTCCGATTATCGTTTTCTCAATTCGCGATTCTGGCGCCTTCGCAAATGTGGTAAAAGGCGAGGGAACCTTCACGATAATTTCCGAGGGAGCGTAAGTCATGGCAGGAGTTGATTTATCCGACTTGCAGCGCCGCATGGATGGTGCGTTGGACGCTTTGCGGCGTGAGTTCGGTGGATTGCGGACGGGCCGTGCTTCGGCGAGTTTGCTTGATCCGATTATTGTCGATGCCTATGGCAGCAAGATGCCGATGAACCAAGTCGGCAATGTCAGCGCACCGGAGCCGCGTCTCATTACCGTGCAGGTGTGGGACCAAAGCCTGGTCAAGGCCGCCGAAAAAGCGATTCGTGAATCGGATTTGGGGCTCAATCCTCAAACCGAAGGAAGCGTCATTCGGGTGCCCATACCGGATCTCAGCGAAGAACGCCGCGTCGAGCTGAAAAAGGTTGCCAGCAAATATGCCGAGCAGGCACGCGTCGCGGTCCGCAATGTCCGCCGCGACGGTATGGAGAAACTTAAGAAGATGGAGAAGGACAGCGAGATTTCCAAGGATGAGCATCGGGATCAGTCGGTTGAAATTCAAGAGCGAACCGACAAGCACATCAAGGAAATCGACGAAAGCCTGGATGCAAAAGAAAAGGAAATCATGCAAGTCTAGGCTATGGAACCTTTACCTTCCCACTCCGCATCTCCGCAGCCACCAAAGCATGTCGCCATAATCATGGATGGCAACGGCCGATGGGCCAAGCAGCGGAACCTGCCCCGCACGGCCGGCCATAAGCAAGGCGCGGAAGCGGTGCGGCGAAGTGTGCGCGCGGCGGCCGAACAGGGGGTGTCGTACCTGACGTTATTCGGTTTCTCATCGGAAAACTGGAGCCGGCCGGAAAACGAAATCCATGATTTGATGGGGTTGCTCCGGCTGTATCTGCGGTCGGAAACGGCCGAATTGCACAAGAATAACGTTCGAATTCGAATTATCGGTGACCGCCGACGCCTTCCGAAAGACATCGTTCAACTTATCGAGCAGGCGGAATCTACAACGTCGGAGAATACCGGCCTAACCGCTATCCTGGCGCTGAGCTACGGCGGCCGGCAGGATATTACCCAGGCGATGCGGAAGCTCGGTCATGAAATCGCCGAAGGACGGCTCGATCCCGACGCAATTGACGAATCGATTCTCCAAGGCGCGCTGGCGACGGCGGATATTCCCGATCCGGATTTGCTGATCCGAACCAGCGGCGAACAACGGATCAGTAATTTTTTGATCTGGCAACTCGCCTATACGGAGTTCGTGTTTCAGGATGTGCTTTGGCCTGATTTCGACGGAACCAATCTGGCCGATGCGCTGGAGGAATTTCACCGCCGCGACCGCAGATATGGCGCCACAGTTGGCTCCCCCTAAAATCGGAAATCTCGGCCTGAGGGTACTGTCCGCTCTGGTCATGTTACCGCTTGCGATTGCGGCAGTGTGGATGGGCGGTTTCATATTCGCCGCGTTGCTGAGTGTGGCCGCGGCCGCGATGTGCTGGGAGCTTTCGACTCTCTGCGGCGAGAAGGGATCGCCGGTAATGATCGTTTCGATCTGCGCCGCCGTTGCCGCACCGATTCTGGAGGTAACAATTGGATTCGATGCGGCGGCGATTGCCGTTGTTGCTGGAACCCTGACGGTTTTGATTTATTGCCGTTGGCGGCGCTCGGTCAATTGGTCCATCCTCGTCATCGGCATCCCTTATATCGTATTGGGTATTACCGCTGCCGGTTGGTTGCGCGGTACGCCGGATACCGGACTTTTAACCGTGCTGTGGCTCGTGGGCGTGGTTGTCGCGACCGATGTGGGCGCCTATTTCAGCGGCCGTGCGATCGGCGGTCCGAAGCTTGCGCCGGTGATCAGCCCGAACAAGACGTGGAGCGGACTTGCCGGTGGGGCGATGCTCGCAGGATGTGTCGGACTGTTTGTCGGAGTCGGCAGTGCCGAAGCGACACCAGGGGCCGTGACGGCGGCGAGTGTCGTTCTGGCGGTTGTCGCACAAATGGGTGATTTGGTGGAATCCGCGGTTAAACGCCACTTTGACGTTAAAGACGCCAGCAATCTTATTCCAGGGCATGGCGGATTTTTGGACCGGTTCGACGGGTACTTGACGGTGATGCCGGCGGCGGCGCTAATGTCCGTTGCCGGAGGGGGGAGTCCATTAATATGGCAATGACCAGCGGACAGCCCGCGAGCTTTGCTGCATCCGAACCGCGCAGCGTCACGATCCTTGGGTCGACCGGCTCGGTCGGCTGCCAAACCATCGATTTGATCGAACGTCAGCCGGACCACTATGTGGTCGAGGCCTTGACGGCCAACCGTAATGTCGAATTGCTCGCACGTCAGGCGAAGTTGCTGAATCCGAAATTTGTCGCGCTCGCGGACCCGGACGGGTACGGCGCATTGAAGGCGGCGCTCTCCGGTCTCGGCATGGAAATAGCGGCTGGTCGGGAGGCTGTAATTGCGGCGGCTGAAAAACCGGCGCAGTGGGTCATGGCCGCGATTGTCGGGGCGGCCGGGCTGGAGCCAACGCTGGCCGCGGTGCGGCGGGGCGCCATTGTCGCGTTTGCCAATAAGGAATGTCTGGTTTGCGCCGGCGATCTGATGATGGCGGAAATTGAAAGCCGTGGCGCCACCCTTTTGCCGGTCGATTCAGAACACAACGCTATCTTTCAAGTCTTTGAATTTGACCGCCGCGATGCTGTCGAGAAGTTGGTTCTGACCGCGTCGGGCGGACCGTTTCGGGACTGGTCGCAGAATCGGATGGGCGCGGCGACGGCCGCCGAGGCAGTGGCCCATCCCAACTGGGATATGGGCGCTAAAATTTCGGTCGATTCCGCGACCATGATGAACAAAGGCCTCGAAGTTATCGAAGCGCATCATTTATTTGGCGTTCCAGAGGATCGGATCGACGTCCTGGTGCACCCGCAATCGGTCATCCACAGCATGGTGTCCTATGTGGACGGGTCAGTCCTCGCGCAGTTGGGCTCGCCCGATATGCGTACGCCGATCGCCTATACGCTGGCCTGGCCCGACCGCATGATCGCGCCGGCGGAGCGGCTCGACTTGGCATCCCTTACGAAATTGACGTTTGAACCGCCCGATCCGGAACGATTTCCCGCCTTGCGGCTGACGCGCGAAGTGCTGCAGTCAGGCGGACGGGCGCCGACCATCCTCAACGCCGCGAATGAGATTGCCGTGGCGAGTTTTCTTGCCGGGGAGATTGGTTTCCTGGATATCTCGGGAACCGTGGAGGAGACGCTGAGCCGCGTACCTAATAGCGCACTGACCTCGTTGGAAGATGTCTACACCACTGATACCGAGGCCCGTGCGACGGCGCGCGAGATTGTCGGCAAGATTTCCTAACCGGCGAACAAAGGCTTGATTGGCAGCGGATTTCTAGGATTCGGGCTGACGACCTTCCGAGAGCATAGAACCGTTAGGTATCTGTTTGGATCCGGCCCTAACGGTACCGATCCGTTATTCAATTGGACTGGTATTCCTCTCGGTTTTCATGATATCCGTCACCAGATTTAGCTTGGCTAATTTGCCTGTATTCGTGTTCGTTAAGAAATTAGTTACCAAACCCGGCAATAAGGTCGGATACGAAGTGGTTTCTATGTGGCCTGGATGCCGTATCCCCATTGGATGTGTGCTGATCATTCTTTCGCTTGTGAATGATTTCCGCTTGTCTTGGGCAGGAAACTGGCCATGTATGTATTCCATCCGAAATTGGGATGGGGCCGCGCATCGAAGATTTGTCGCAACCGTCCAAGAACAACCATAGCGCTGGAATTTTATGGATTTCTTTCTGGTATATGTCCCGGCCTTCCTGGCCCTGCTAACCGTGCTCGTCTTCGTGCACGAGCTTGGCCACTATTGGGTCGCGCGGCGGTGCGGTGTGCATGTGGAGGTCTTTTCGATCGGCTTTGGACCGGAACTGTTTGGCTGGACCGATCGCGCCAAGACACGTTGGAAGTTCAGCGCAGTTCCGCTCGGCGGCTATGTCAAAATGTTCGGCGAAGGCGCCTATAGCGGCGGCGGCGAAAGCGGACAGCCGCTGACCGAGGAGGAAAAAGCGGTATCCTTCACCCATAAGAGTCTGGGGCAGCGTGCCGCCATCGTGTTTGCGGGGCCTGCGGCGAACTACCTGTTTGCAATTTTGGTTCTTTCCATTTTGTTCATGTCATTCGGCCAGGTCGATCGCGCGGCAACGGTGAGCGAAGTCACGCCGGGCAGTGCCGCCGAACAGGCGGGTATGCAGGTCGGCGATCAGTTCGTGCAAATTGACGGTTCGGAGATCGAGCGATTCCGCGACGTGGCGCAAATCGTCAGATTACATCCGGGTGAATCCCTGGAGATGGTCATTCTCCGGGACGGTCAAAAAATTACGATGAACGTTACGCCCGGCGTCAAAGAAATGAAGGATGTTTCGGGACACCCCCACAAGATTGGTTTTCTCGGCGTTCGCAGCGGCGCCGGTAAACCTCGAACGCTCGGTCCGTTTCAATCGGTTTGGGAGGCGACGAAAGAAACCATCGAGATCACCGGATTTACCTTAACCGCGGTCGGCCAGATTATTGTCGGCAAGCGCGAAGTAAAAGAACTTGGTGGGCCGCTGCGCATTGGCCAATTGTCAGGCGATCATGCGCGGCAGGGATTTTTGTCATTCATCTCGTTGATGACGATGCTGTCGATTAATCTTGGACTGATCAATTTGTTTCCGGTGCCAATGCTCGACGGCGGACATTTGCTGTTTTATGGCATCGAGGCTATTCGTGGAAAACCGCTCGGAGAGAAGGCTCAGGAATTCGGTCTGCGGATTGGGCTGGTCTTAGTCCTTGGTCTTATGTTATTCGTAACAATAAATGACTTAGTGAGTCTGTCTGTACTGGAGTTCGTTAAGAACTTATTGACCTGAAAAAGGTCGGACAGGGAGCGGTGTTTAGGTGGGGACGTGGCTGAAGGTCGCCGTTACTTGCGGCGTATTTTTGTGCTGTTTGTGTTTTTCTAGGCCGTTAGAGGCCCAAGGCACAACGGTCCCCAAAATTGTGCCGCCCGCACCCGTAAACCCCGAACCGAGCGCTCCGACAGCGGTCCCCAAAATTGTGCCACCCGCACCAGTGAGCCCCGAACCGCGCGCGCGACCGAGCGCCCCGGTAGAAGCACCTTTAGGGGCTCCGGTTATCGCCGACGTCGTTATCGAAGGGACCCAGCGTATCGATCCGGATACGGTGCGCACCTACTTGGTATTGAAAAAGGGCGATGCCTTCGACAATGCCAAGGTAAATGAATCACTCAAATTGCTGTATGGGACGGGCCTGTTTGCCGATGTCGCAATTAGCCGCAACGGCAGTGCATTAGTGGTCAAGGTGGTTGAGAATCCAATCATCAATCGAATCGCGTTCGAAGGAAACGATGAGCTCGACGAAGAAAGTCTGAGCGCCGAAGTTCAACTGAGGCCGCGAATTGTCTTTACGCGAACCAAGGTTCAGAAGGATGTCAAACGCATCCTCGATTTGTACCGCCGCAACGGTCTGTTTGCCGCGGTGGTCGATCCTAAAATTATCCGGTTGCCGCAAAACCGTGTCGATCTGGTCTTCGAAATACAGGAAGGGCCCGAGTCCGGCATCCGCAGCATATCCTTCGTGGGCAACCGGGTGTTTTCCGACAGCGATTTGCGGGGAGTCGTTCTGACGCGGGAGAGCAAATGGTGGCGTTTCTTATCGTCGGTCGACAAGTACGATCCCGACCGGCTCACCTTCGACCGTGAGCTGCTGCGCCGGCACTATCTGGAAAACGGCTATGCGGATTTTCGCGTGGCGTCTGCCGTCGCGGAATTAGCGCCGGATCACAAGGATTTTTTCGTCACCTTCACAATCGAAGAGGGCAACCGGTACAAATTCGGTGACGTCGATGTGTTGTCGCGGATCAAGGATGTCGATCCCGCCAAATTAAGACATCTCGTCACGTTCAAGGCCG
>JAOTYV010000256.1 GCA_029861675.1 Alphaproteobacteria bacterium | reverse complement strand
CGCGGCCGCGACGCCCAACAAAACCGCGCCCGCGATACGCAGGCGGACGCCGTCGGTGAATTGCCAGAGTTTTGTGTCGAAATACATGGAGCAGCGATCCTAACACCAGTTGTCGCGATTGAAATCCATTGTCTGATTTTAGAGATAGCCTGAATATTTCTGTTGTGCTCTTTTCAATATCGCATAACCTCTAAACATAATTGTTGGGTGCTATTTGCCGCCGCCTGCACGACAGGAGGACTCCATGACGATGAATTGGGATGACATGCGCGTGTTCCTCGCGATTGCCCGGAAGGGCAATTTGTCCGCGGCGGCGCGCGTTCTCAAAGTCACCCAGCCGACCGTGGGACGGCGGCTGCGTACCCTCGAGCAAACCCTGTCGGCGCGCCTGTTCGATCGCCTGCCCGACGGGTTCGTGCCGACCACCGCCGGTGCCGAACTGCTGCCGCTGGCGGAAGACATGGAGCGGACGGCGGACGCGCTGCAACGGCGGCAGGCGACGCTCGCCGACCGGGTCAGCGGAACGGTGCGGCTTTCGATTTTCGAGCTCATGGCCCAATTTCTGACGGACCATATTGGAGTCCTGCGCGCTCAATTGCCCGAAATCGAAATTGAACTCGCGGTGGCGCATCAGAATGCCAACCTGTCCAAACGCGAAGCGGACATCGTTCTGCGCGAATGTTTGCCGGCAAGCACCGGGCTGATCGCCCGCAAGCTCGGCCACATCGCTTACGCGGTGTACGGAGCGGCCGAATTCGTCGAAAGCAACCCCGCCGCGCGGACGGAAGCACGCTACACCGGCTGCGATTGGGTCGGCTTCGACGAAGAGCACGCCTATTTCGCAAGTCAGAAATGGCTGCTCCGCATGCTCGATGGCGCAGTACCGTCGGTACGCGTCAACAACGGGCTGGTTCTGCATGAGGCGGTGCGCAAGGGCGTGGGACTGGGCGTTCTTCCCTGCTTCGCCGGCGATCGGGAGGCAAACCTGATCCGCCTGTCGCCGCCGCTTGATGATTTGACCGCGACGCAGCATCTGATCGTTCATCCGGATTTGCGCCGTGTGCCGAGCGTGCGCGCCGTCATGGACGAACTCGTGGTGCTTTTCAAACGCGAAACGCCGCAACTTCTGGGCGAACAGCGTTTGCAGGCGCCCGCCGCATAGCTCTCGCCGGCCCGATTTAGCTGGAAAAGAATGCGACAAGTTCGGCAAGCGTATCCTGCGGCGCTTCTTCCGGCAGAAAATGGCCGCACGCAATTGGGGCGCCGGTTACGGTCTCGGCCCAATCCTGCCAGATCTCCAGCAGGATTTTCTTGTGATCCATGCCACCCGATCCCCACAGCACGTGTACCGGACATTGAATTTTATGGCCGCGCTCGCGGTCCGCGGCGTCGTGCAGATGATCCACGTGGTAACCGGCCCGATAGTCGGCGCAACTGGCGCGAATGGTTTCCGGGTCGCTGAAGCACCGTAGATATTCCGCGAAGGCTTCCGGCGTCACATAATCCGTATCGCCGCCCCAACGCTGAAATACATCGCGAAGATAGAATTCAGGATTCGCGCCGATCAATGTCTCCGGCAGGCCGCCCGGCTGCGGCAGAAAGAACCAGTGATAGGCGTCGTAGGCGATTTCCTTATTGACCCGTTCGAACCGCTCCCAGGTCGGCAATACGTCGAGAATGGCCAACTTCGAGATCCGGTCGGGATGGTCGAACGCCATGCGGTAGGCGACGCGCCCGCCGCGGTCGTGACCGGCGACGAAAAATGTCTCGTGGCCCAGTGCGACCATGACCTCGACCTGATCCTGGGCCATCGCGCGTTTGGAATAACCGGTATGATCGTCGCCGGCGGGTGGTTTCGACGAATCGCCATAGCCCCGCAAATCGGGGATGATGACGGTGAAATTCTCGGCAAGGGCCGGCGCGATCTTGTGCCACATGACATGGCATTGCGGATATCCATGCAGGCACAACAGCGGCGGCCCGGAGCCGCCGTGCACAAGATTAATCTCGGCCCCGCTCGTCGTGATGCGCTCTTGTTCGAACCCTTCAAACATATCGCCGCCCCGTTGCTGGAATTACCCGTCATTCCGACCTAGTCTGCCGTCGCATAACAATCGCAAGTCATCGGAGCCCATGACAAGACCCATTGAGCTGAAACCGCGCGGTATTGGTCCAGGTTCCGCAACCGCATGAACGCGGAAACCCGAAGCAATTGGGGGGCGGTTTCGGTCTCCGCCGGCGTCCTTTCGCTGGCGCTGCTTGGCGATACGCTGCTCTATGTCGTCCTGCCGGTTAACGCCGCCGCATTCGGCATCGGCCTGGTCTGGGTCGGCGTCTTGCTTGCCGCGAACCGTCTGACCCGCATTGTCTTATACGGCGCAATCGCGGCATTCGGTGAGGCCGTGGGCCCGAAAAACCTGACCATCATGGGTGCCGGCGCGGCCGCGCTTTCGACGTTGATGCTGTGGGGAGTCGATGGCGGCCCACTATTGCTCGCCGCCCGGATCCTTTGGGGTCTTTCGTTTGCCGGTCTGAGCCTCGCGGCATTGTCCTATGCGGTCGCCGATAAGAGCCGCGCCGGCAGCCGGGTCGGCGTAAGCCGTTCGATCCAGCAAATCGGCCCTACCCTCTCGCTGAGTGTCGGCGCCTGGTACGCCGGCGTTGTCGGGCCGCGCGAAATATTCCTGATATTGGGCGTGATTTCGCTGGCGGCGTTGCCGCTCGCGCTTCTGCTGCCGAAAGAAGCAAAGCGGCCCGAGCGGAAGAAAACGATCTGGCTGCCCCGGCCCGTTCGACTGGATATGTTTTTCTTCGTGGTCGGCTTCGCGGTCGATGGTGTCTTCGTGATGACGATAGCGCTGGTGCTGACGAAAACCGTGTCCGCCGAAACCGCCGTATTTGCCGCCGGTTTGATTCTGGCGCTGCGACGATTCAGCGAGATCCTGTTGTCGCCGCTCGCCGGCGCCATTGGCGACCGTGTCGGGACCGGACGGCTGTTGTTCCTGGCAACGCTTCTACTGGCCAGCGGCTTCGCGCTGCTGGCGATCGGTCAGCCCTATGCCGGATCGGCTCTCGTCATCGCCGCACGGGCAGCCATCGCCACGGTCGGGCCCGCGATCGTCGCCCAGCGCGCGCCGGAGAACACCACGATGTACCGGCTGGCGGTGATGCAGACCTGGCGCGATTTCGGTGCGGCGGTGGGCCCGCTCGTCACCGGCGCGCTTCTCGAATTCACTGAAGCCAACTTATTGTACTGGGGGTTGGTCGTCGTCGTGTTGCTGAGCCTCGCGGTGCAACGCCGCCCCGGCCGGGAACACTGACATATGTCGGTCCGGCGGCAATTGAGCGTCCCGCCACACCGATAGGATCAATCGGTAACTTCGCTTGCAAAGACACCGCAAATTAGGGAGGGTTTTAGCAGGCTGCGACTCACACAAAAATAATCCGCCACATCCCAGGAGAGAAAAAGTGAAATTAGCATCCTTCGCCACCGCCGCCATTCTCGGCGCGGTTTACGCGACCACGGCCCAGGCCGCCACACTCGACGATGTGCGGGCCAAGGGTAAAATGAATTGCATCATCAACACCGGCCTTCCGGGCTTCGCCGCGCCCGACGACAAGGGCCGCTGGACGGGCTTCGACGTGGACTTCTGCCGCGCGGTCGCCGCCGCCACCTTGGGCAACGCCAACAAGGCGGGATTCGTCACCGCCACCGGCAAGACGCGTTTTACCAAGCTGCGCTCCGGCGAAGGAGAGGTGCTGTCCCGCAACACGACCTGGACCTTCAGCCGCGATAACGACCTTCAGCTGACCTTCATCGGCACCAGCTACTATGACGGCCAGGGCTTCATGATTCCGAAGAAGCTGGGCGTGAAATCCGCCAAGGGCCTGGGCGGCGCCTCAGTCTGCATTCAGACCGGCACGACCACCGAACTTAACCTCGCCGACTTCTTCAAATCCAACGGCATGAAATACAATCCGGTGCCGATCGAAACCAACGCCGAGGCGCGGGAGAATTACCTCGCCGGCCGCTGCGACGTCTACACCACGGACGCGTCCGGTCTCGCAGCCACGAAGGCAGCCTTCGACAAGCCGGGCGACCATCTGGTCTTGCCGGAAATCATTTCCAAGGAACCGCTCGGCCCCGCCGTACGGCAGGGTGACGACCAATGGGCGGACATCGTGCGCTGGACGCTTTTCGCCATGATCACCGCCGAGGAATTGGGCATCACCTCCAAGAACGTGAAGGATATTGCGGCGAAGGGCTCCAAGAATCCGGAGATTAACCGACTGCTCGGCAGAGAACCGCTGCAGGGCCGCGAAGCGCTTGGTCTGTCGAAGGATTGGGCGGTCTTCGTTATCAGCCAGGTCGGTAATTACGGCGAGGTGTTCGAACGCAACCTCGGCCCCAAAACCGCACTCGGCATCGCCCGCGGCGTCAACGCGCTGTGGGGTAATGGCGGTCTGATGTATTCACCGCCGTTCCGCTAGGAAATTTGAACGCCCCGCCGGCACATACGGCGGGGCGTTCTTCCTATTGGCCAGCGATGCATAGCGGATCATGACGAGTCCCGCAGACACAGCCGACGCCGCGACCGGTCTCTCCGCCATCTGGCGCGACGAGCGGCTGCGCGGTATCGCCATTCAAATCGGCGTCATCCTCGCTTTTTTCGCCTGTGCCTTCTGGCTGATCGGCAATGTGGTCGCCAATTTCACCAGCTTGAACAAATCCTTTGGATTTTCGTTCCTGTGGGAATTACCCGCGGGTTACGACATCAATCAAACGCTGATCCCCTATAACAATGCCGACACCCATCTGCGGGCCGCGGTCGTCGGCCTGATCAATACGGGCCTGGTCGCGGCGATCGGTATCGTCCTGGCAACCCTGTTCGGCTTCGTGCTCGGCGTGCTGCGCCTGTCGAACAACTGGCTGGCCTCGCGGCTCGCCTATTGGTACATCGAATTCACCCGCAACGTACCGATATTGCTGCACATCCTGTTGTGGCACGGCATCATCATCAACACCCTTCCGCATCCCCGGCAAGCCCTTGCGCTCGGCGACAGCGCCTTTCTCAGCAATCGGGGATTCTATGTCCCGCGACCGGTGTTCGGAGACGCCTTCTGGGTCACGGTGCTGGCGTTCGCGGCGGCAATCGCCGGCGTTATCCTGCTCAGGCGGTGGGCCAAACAGCGGCAAGCCGAAACCGGACGGCAGACGCCCGTAGGCTGGATATCCCTGGCAATCATCGCCGGACTGCCGCTGGCGGCTTTCGCCGTCACCGGCGCGCCCTTGTCGTTCGAAATTCCGAAATTCCAGGGCTTCAATTTTCAGGGCGGTCTCTACCTGTTGCCCGAATTGGTGGCGCTGACATTCGCGCTTAGCATCTACACCTCGGCCTTCATCGCGGAAATCGTACGCGGCGGCATTTCGGCGGTCCACAAGGGTCAGCGCGAGGCTTCCGAATCCCTGGGTCTGCGGCCCGGCAAGATCATGTCATTGGTCATCCTGCCGCAGGCGCTGCGCGTCATCGTCCCGCCGCTGACGTCGCAATATTTGAACCTGACTAAGAATTCTTCGCTCGCGATCGCCATCGGCTACATGGATCTGGTGGCAACACTCGGCGGAATCACTCTGAACCAGACCGGCCGCGAGATGGAATCGATGATCCTGGTCATGCTGATTTATCTCATTCTGTCCCTGATGATCGCCGCCTTCATGAATTGGTACAACCAGCGCATCAAGTTCGTGGAACGATAGATGGCACCGGAGCAACCGACATACCCGCCGGGACAGCATCCCGACCTGCCGCCACCAATCGGCACGGTCGGCGTCGTCGGCTGGTTACGGCGGAACCTGTTTTCATCGCCGGCCAACGCGGCGCTGACGCTGCTCAGCCTGTGGCTCATTTATTCCTTCATCGACGCGAGTTGGGGATGGTTCATCGGCGACGCGGTGATCGATGCGAACAGCCGCACGGAATGCCGGGAAGTGGGACAGGGTGCTTGCTGGGCGGTGATCACGCGAAGGATCGGCCAATTCGTCTATGGATTTTATCCGGAGGCGGAGCGCTGGCGGCCTGCACTGGCTTTCGTGCTGATGTTTGCGGCCTTGGCGCCGCTGCTCTACGACGGAATGCCCTGGCGCCGGCATCTGATTTGGTTCTCCCTGGCCTATCCGCCCATCGCCTTTTTGCTGATTTACGGCGGATTACCCGGCCTGCCGGTGGTGGAAACGAGCGCGTATGGCGGCTTCATGCTGACCGTGATCGTCGGGGTTACCGGCATCGTGGCATCCCTGCCGATCGGCATCCTGCTGGCTCTCGGCCGGCAATCGCAACTGCTCGCGGTGCGGGTGATTTGCGTCTCCTTCATCGAGT
Organism: Alphaproteobacteria bacterium; assembly: GCA_029861675.1. The sequence continues at coordinate 863 of JAOTYV010000256.1, read as the reverse complement.
TTCTGCGCGGCGTTCCGTTGATCACGCTCTTGTTCGTGGCGTCGACCATGCTGAACTACTTCCTGCCGCCCGGCACCAGCTTCAACCTGCTGGTGCGCGTCTTGATCATGGTGACGCTGTTCTCCTCGGCCTATATCGCCGAGGTGATCCGTGGCGGCATCCAGGCGATCCCGCGCGGCCAGTACGAAGCGGCATCCGCGCTCGGCCTCAACTACTGGCAAATGACGCGGCTGATCACCCTGCCCCAGGCGCTCAAGATTTCCATCCCGGGCATCGTCAACACCTTCATCGGCCTCTACAAAGACACCACCCTGGTCGTAGTTATCGGGTTGCTGGACCCGCTCGGCATCGGCCGGGCGGCACTCGCCGACACCAAGTGGAACGGACTGGCCATCGAGACCTATCTGTTCGTGGCCCTGTTCTTCTTCATCAGTTGCTTCGCCATGTCGCGCTATTCGCTATGGCTCGAGCGACGGCTTAACACCGAATACCGATAGGGGACACCGATGGCGCCAGAACCCACCACGGAAACGCCGAACCTGTCCCGCGACACGAGCCGCACCGTCATCGGCATCCGCGGCATGCACAAATGGTTCGGCCAGTTCCACGTCCTCAAGGACATCAATCTCGAAATCTTCGAAGGAGAGCGGATCGTCATTTGCGGCCCGTCCGGTTCGGGAAAATCCACCTTGATCCGCTGCATCAACCGGCTCGAGCAGCATCAGCAGGGCAGCATCGTGGTCAACGGAATCGAATTGACCGGGGACCTCAAGAATCTGGATGCGATTCGCAGCGAAGTTGGCATGGTCTTCCAATCGTTCAACCTGTTTCCCCATCTGACGGTTCAGGAGAATTGCACCCTG
>JAOTYV010000255.1 GCA_029861675.1 Alphaproteobacteria bacterium | reverse complement strand
GCCGGTGCACGGCCGAACGCCCGCGGCAATCGCCACCGGCATCATGCCGCCGAGGCGCCGGTACCATTTTATCGGCCGTGCCGCGGATCCATCATGATTGTGAGGGCCGGTATGCGCGTGATGTCCGTCCGGGCCGTGGTCGCAGTCGACGCCGCGAATTGCGCCCCAGGCCATGTATAAGCCGAGCAGCACGACGAGGCCGTAGCTCACCAGCTCCAGCGTCACTACCTGCCCCAATACCGCCAGTCGCCCGTGGCCCAGGATCAGCACCAACACGGTGACGATCAGAATGGCCGACAACGCCTGCAGGAACGAGATCAGGCCGCTCATCATCACGCCCCGCGACAACGGCGCATTGCGCGCAAGAAAATAGCTGGTGACGATGAATTTGCCGTGACCCGGCCCAGCGGCATGAAAGACCCCGTACAAGAATGCGACGAGCAGAACCGTCAAGGCCGGGAGGACCGAGCCGGATTCCTTGATCTCGGCGATTTTAACCGTGAGCTTGCGGTTCAAGCCGCGCTGAATCTGCGCTACTTCGAGCAGCAGGCCGCGATAGACCTGACCCGCAGAACTGGGTGGCTCGGCCGGCGCACGCGCCGTAAAGGGGTTCGGCGAACCGGCTGCCGAAATCGGTGGTGCGGCAATAGCGACGAAGAGCATCGCCGCGGCAAGGAAAAGGACAAACCGCCCCGCCATCCTATCCGGCCGCACAGAGAATTTTCGCCCGCCGCGGGACCACCATGCCGAAATAAATTGGGTTTTCCGCATCTTCGTACATCTTGAAATGGCAGCCGCTGCTGCCTGCTCCGGCCAGCCGGATCGGGTCTATCGCATCGTAGGTGACGGACACATAAAACGTGTCGTCATAGGTCCCGAGATCGACCTTAGTCGTCTTCGGGTCCACCGGCTTGGCAAACGGCACGAAAAAGCTGTAACTGATCCGGCCTTTGGCGAAGGAGGCCGTAAACTCGGATACCCGGTCGACCGCTATCTTTTTGCCATCCAGCCGAATGTGGGTGAAGTAGCCGAATTCCCGAACCGCGGCGAAAGCGCCCTTGCGCAGCGCCTCGATCTCTGGTTTATCGAATTTTCGGTTCTTGTTGGCGTCGAAATCCTCGATCAACAGCAGGCTGAAGACATTGTCGAATGTCCAGTGCTGGCGAACGCCGATGATCTTGCCGTTCTCGAAAACAACATCGGTGACGCCATCGATGAAGACGTGCGGGTGAGCCCGCAATGGGCCGGATATGCCCGCGGCGACAAGCAGGACAACTAACGTCGGAAGGAGCCTGGGTCCCGCTCCCTGAAAAACAGCAGAAATTCTGGCGTAAACTGTTCCTGGCATATGCGTACTCGGAGTCACCGATTGATGGTCGATACCTAGTATCATTGGCTATCAAGGTAAAGATTTGGTTTTCGCCGTTCGTGCAGGTCCTTTCCGCTGCCTGCCGGAGCGACGCAGATGGATGTCTCTATGCGCCGGTGGCCGACGCCTTTCGCCGCAGACGGTCCTGTAATCGCGATCGTGGCTCGGGCAGCTTGCGGCGATGCGGTGCAAACAGGTGCCGGTCGAGAAAATACCCGGTCAAGGCGAGCCCGTCCGCGACCGCGGCATCGTCTGCCGGGCCATCGCCGATCAAAAATTCCGGCAATCGAAGCAACCGGTCGCGATAGGGCGCCGCCGCGGACACCGAGACAGCCCGGCCGCTTTTCGGCGATACATAGGCGAGATCCTCGCTGGCGCCGGTGACGGCGCATTGGCCGAGATCGAGACCGAAGCCGAGGTCGGCAAGCAAGGTCAACTCCCATGCCACGTACCGCGCGGGCCAATTCTCTTCATTCAGTACATCAAAAAATTCCGACAGATCGTTGTAAATGCTCTGGCACGGCTCCCGCTCGGGCAAGGTCGCATCGACGATGCCGCAGGCCGAGCTGAGCGCCGCCAGCCGTCCCGGATCCTCGAACCAATGCGCCGCCGGGCTTTCCAGCAGCTCGACCACATAGGCGCCGAGATGATCCTCCAGCCGGGCCCGCCACGTTGCCGCGACCCGATTGCTCGGCTGTACCGTGCTCCGATGCCGCCGCGACGCGCCGCCGCGCACCAACCCGGCGTGCCGGCCATGCGTCTCGGTCAGGATCGAGACGACCGCCGCCGCCTCGCCATGCCGTCGCGCGGACAAAACTATCCCGGTATCGGACCATTCCATAAATTATCTACTAGTAGACCATCGCAGGCCGTCAAACCGGCTGCTTCGGCCCAATCTTCAACGGCTCATGCATTGTAGTCCAGGCCCCAGGCCCGGAAGTGGCTACGGTCCTCGCTCCATTTTTCGCGGACTTTGACATGCAGAAAGAGATGGACCGCACAGCCGAGCATTTCGGTCAGTTCGCCCCGCGCCGCCGCGCCCACGCGCTTTATCAGGCTTCCGCCCTTGCCGAGGATGATCGGCTTCTGACTGTCACGCTGGACATAGATCGTCTGCATAATCTTGACGCTGCCGTCGCGGAAGGTCTCCCATGAATCGGTATCCACGGCGACCGCATAGGGCACTTCCTGATGGGTCAGATGAAAGAGCTGCTCGCGCGTCACTTCCGCCGCCAACAGGCGTTGCGGCAGATCGGAGATTTGATCTTCCGGATAGTGCCAGACACCCGGCGGCACCCGCCCGGCGATGAAGTCGAGAAAGTCGCCGACGCCATCGCCGTTGAGCGCAGACAGCATGAAGGTATCGCTGAAAATGCCGATTTCATTGAGCCGGGCACTCAAGGCCAGCAAATTCTCCCGCTTCACCCGATCGATTTTGTTGAGCACCAGCACCGCCTGGCGGCCGTCTTTCTTGAGCCCCTCCACGATCCGCTGCGCGTCCGCGTCGACGCCCCGCTCACTATCTACTAGTAGACACACGATATCCGCGTCCGATGCCCCTTGCCATGCCGCGGCGACCATCGCCCGGTCGAGCCGCCGTTTCGGCTGGAAGATTCCCGGCGTGTCGACCAGCACGATCTGGCTGCCGCCATGCAGCGCGATTCCGAGGATCCGGCTGCGCGTCGTCTGCACCTTGGGCGACACGATGGTCACTTTCGACCCGACCAACCGGTTGATCAGCGTGGATTTACCCACATTGGGTGCGCCGAGAACAGCGACGAATCCGAACCGGGACTCTTCAGGAGGCGATTCAGTCATCTGTATCAATCCTTTGGATCAAACACGCCGCGGCAACCTGCTCGGCAAGACGTTTGGAAGGCCCCGTACCCTCGACCGGCGCCTGCCCCTGGACTTCGACCGAGACGGTAAATTCGGGCGCGTGATCGGGTCCGGTCCGGCTCGCCATACGATACACCGGCAGCGGCAGGCCGCGTCCCTGCGCCCACTCCTGTAACGCGGTCTTGGCGTCCCTGGGCGGCTCCACCGCGGCGGCGAGCCGTTCCGCCCAATGACGCTGGATGAAGCCGCGCGCGGCCTCCAGACCGCCATCCTGATAGAGCGCGCCGATGATTGCCTCGCAGACATCCGCCAGGATGGTTTCATTGTCCCGTCCGCCGTACTCTTCCTCGCTGCGGCTGAGCCGAATAAACGAACCGAGGCCGAGGCCACGGGCGGCGTCGGCGAGGGTTTCACGGCGCACCAGCCCGGCGAGCCGTCGGGCAAGCGCCCCCTCGTCCTCCGCCGGGAACGCCGCCATCAGCATGTCGGTGACCACTAGGCCCAGCACGCGGTCGCCGAGGAATTCCAGCCGCTCATACCCGAGATCGCCTGTCGGCGCGGCGCTGCGATGCAACAACGCCCGGCGCAGCAGCGCCGGGTCGGCGAATTCATGATCCAATATGTTCAAAAGAGCGTCGGTCATCGCGCCTCGTTCAACCCGCGCCGCCGGGTTCAATGGCCCCGCCGCTGAATTTAGGGCGACTCACCGCGGACTCAACGCCCCGGCCAGGACAGACTTCGATCCGATGCTCAATCGATCCCATTGAACAGGCGGCCATAGCGTATCGCAAACGGCCATTTCCACACTTCCCATATCCGGGCGGCGCAAACATTGGAGGGATCGCACTTGGCCGAGAAAAACAGGACTTCGGCGCGGCCGACATAGTTCACGAACGGCACGAAACCGACCGCCGGCGCCCGGCTGTCCAGCGAGTTGTCCCGGTTGTCGCCCATCATGAAGAAATGGTCCTTGGGAACCGTGAACTCCTTGGTGTTGTCCAGGCTGCCGTTGTCGTGATCCGCCTCAATCACATAATAGGATTTGCCGTTGGGCAGCGTTTCCACATACCGGGGAACGGGAAAAGCCACGCCCGACCGGTTCATCAGCGTATAATCCTCTACCCGCCGGCGACTCACCTGCTTTCCGTTGATCGACAGAATGCCACGCTCGACCTGGATTCGGTCACCCGGCAAGCCGATAACGCGCTTGATATAGTCGGTGCTGTTGTCGGACGGCAGCTTGAAGACCGCGACATCACCACGTTCCGGCGGGTCCGCGAGGATACGGTCGCTGATCAGCGGCGGATTGAACGGGATCGAGTAACGGCTGTACCCGTAGGAAAATTTCGATACGAAGAGATAGTCCCCCACCAGCAGCGTGGGAATCATCGAACCCGAGGGGATATTGAACGGCTCATAGGCGACGGTCCGGACGAAGAGCGCGATCAATACGGCGTAGACGACCGTTTTTATCGTTTCGACAATGCCGCCGGACGATTCGGGCGGCGCCTCGGATGCCGCGACCGTACTGCCCTCGTCTTGTCCTTGTTCATTGCCGGCATTATTCGAAGCCATCGCGTTTCGCCTTACCGCCGCCTGGGAAGGCGCAGATATGAGCGGCGAGCCTGTTCGTGTCAAGTCGCGTCACCGGGCCTTGCCCACGGGCTGGCCCGCCCCCTATGGTGTGGCGAATTTTGGAAGATTGGCATCATGCATGACCTCTTGATTCGCGACGCCCAATTGCTGGACGGCCTCGGCGGCCCGCCGGTCGCCGCCGATCTGGCGGTCCGCGACGGCAAAATCGCCGAAATCGGCCAAATCTCGGCCTCGGCGCGGGAAACGGTGGATGCCGCCGGCCGGGCTCTGGCACCGGGCATTATCGATGTCCACACCCACTACGACGCCCAGCTCACCTGGGAAGCGCGCTGCTCGCCTTCGCCGGCGCTTGGGGTGACGACGGTGGTCATCGGCAATTGCGGCTTCTGCATCACGCCAAATCGCCCGGCCGTGCGCGACATGCTGATCCGAAACCTGTCCGAGGTGGAGGGTATGTCGCTCGACGCGCTCGAGGCGGGAATCGACTGGCGGTTCGAAAGCTTCGGGGATTATATGGATCACCTCGAAAAGCGGGGTGCCGTACCCAATGTCGCGGCGTTCTTCGGCCATTCCAGTCTGCGTTGCGTCGTGATGGGCGAAGACGCATCGGCGCGGGCCGCCACCGCGGGCGAGCTGGATCAAATGGCCGCCATGCTGCGCGACGGACTCGACGCCGGCGCCATCGGCTTCGCCTCCTCGACCTTTGAAAACCACAAGGGCCATGGCGGCGTACCGATGCCGTCGCGGCTTGCGGAAGAGGCCGAATTCGAACGCTTGATCGACGTGCTGGGCGCGCATGGCCGCGGTCTGTTCATGGTGACCGCCGGTGAACGCACCACCGTCGATACCCTGGCGGGATATGCCCGGCGGTCCGGCCGGCCGATGGTCTACGCCGCCCTGCTGCACAACGAACGGGTTCCAGACTACACCCACGGGATATTGGACGACTGCCGCGCCGCGCGCGAAGCGGGGTTGCGAATTTACGGCCAGGTGTCGTGCCAGCCGCTCAGCATGACCTTTACCCTGGACGGCGCCTATCCGCTGTACGGCGTCCATCCCTGGGGCGACCTGCCGATCGACGATCCGGCGGCGCTGCGCACCGCCTTTGCGGACGGCGAATTCCGGGCCGCCCTGCGCAACAGTCTCGCCACCCCGGCCGGCAGCCGGATTTTCAACGGCGATTGGTCGCGGGTCGAAGTCGCCGCCTCGCCGGCCCATCCGGAACTGGAGGGCCGCACCGTCACGGCGCTGGCGGAAGACCGGGGCGCGGACCCGCTCGATCTGTTTCTCGACCTCGCCCTCTCGGAACAATTGGCGACGGTTTACAACGCCAAGCTGCTCAACGTGGTCGATGAGGATGTGGCGGCAATGCTGCGGCACCCCGACAGCCTGATCAGTCTATCGGATGCGGGCGCGCACCTGACTTTCTTTTGCGATGCGGGATACGGGCTCCACCTGTTCGGCCGATGGGTGCGGGAACGCGACTGTTTTACGCTGGGCGAAGCGGTGCGGGAACTGACCAGCCGGCCGGCGGAGATCTACGGCATCCGCGACCGCGGCCGGCTCACGCCCGGCGCCTGGGCCGATATGATCCTGTTCGATCCCGCGACGGTCGGTATCGGCGGCGCGGAACGGGTTTCCGACCTGCCCGCCGAGCAAAGCCGCTATATTCGCCGTCCCACCGGAATGCATGGCGTCTGGGTTAACGGCGTGCTGGTGCATGACGGCGCGGACTACCGCGATCATGATCGCCCGCCGGGGCATATATTGCGCGATTTCTCGGCCTGATTTCGAATGGTGTTGCGCGCCGCCCCGAATGACCGGGTCGGGCGGAGAAAGGACAACGTGGCGTATCGAAAAACCAGTCTTTTCGGCAAGATCTTCAAACTGGCGCTTTTCGGCCTGATCGTCATGCTGGTCACGCCATTGCTGCTGACGCTGATGTACCGCGTGCTGCCGCCGCCGGTGACGCCGCTGATGGTGATCCGTTTGTTCGAGGGCGAAGGCGTCAAGAAAGACTGGGTGCCGATAACCCGAATATCTCGGCACGCGATCAGGGCGGTGCTTGCGCTGGAAGACACCCGCTTCTGTCTGCACAACGGGGTCGACTGGGAGCAGGTGCAGGATGCGGTGGCCGACCGGCTCAAGGGTGGCCGGCTGCGCGGCGCCAGCACGATCTCCATGCAGACCGCCAAAAACCTGTTCCTGTGGCCCGGTCGCACCTATCTGCGCAAGGCGATCGAAGCGCCCCTCACCTTCCTGATCGAATGGGCCTGGGACAAGCGGCGCATTATGGAGATCTACCTCAATATCGTGGAATGGGGCCCCGGTATTTACGGCATCGAAGCGGCGGCACGCGCCTATTTCCAGAAACCGGCGTCCAAGCTGACCAAGTGGGAGTCAGGACTACTCGCCGCGGTTCTGCCCAATCCGCGCAAA
>JAOTYV010000254.1 GCA_029861675.1 Alphaproteobacteria bacterium | reverse complement strand
TGCCGCTCGCCTTTCTCGCCCCCGACATCGTCGAGGCGATTCTCGATGGCCGGCACCCGGTCGACTTGACCGCCGTGCGCCTGAAGCGGGTGCGCCTGCCGCTGGCGTGGCCCGAACAGCGCCGGGTACTGGGTTTCAACGACGGATAATCCCGTGATTCGGGCCTGCAACATCCGGCAAGTTATGGACACTGAAATCGGCCGACAGAGACGACTGGCTAAGTCGGCGCGACGAGCGTCTCTTTCCGCGTCTCTCGGCCATGAATGAGGCACAGACTATGCGCCAAACCCGCGGAAAACCGCGCACTTGCGATTCTGCGTAACATATTAATATTACTCGTTAAAATAAGTGGTGGAGCCGAGGAGGATCGAACTCCTGACCTTCGCATTGCGAACGCGACGCTCTCCCATCTGAGCTACGGCCCCATCGCTATGCCCGCCGGCGGCCGATCGATGCGCCGGGAGCGAGCGGAATATGTGAACACTGACGCCCGCTGTCAAGCGCGGCGAGCACACGCCCCTTGCCACCCTTCGCCGGTTACCGCTAGGTTGCCCGCGGAAGAAAACCGGCAACAGGTCCTAATCCATGAATGCGATTTTGTGGTTGATCACGACAGTGATCGATCTTTACGTCTGGATCATCATTCTTCAGGTGGTGTTAAGCTGGCTGATCGCCTTCAACGTGATCAACACACAAAACCGCTTCGTCTACCTGGTGGGCGATTTCCTGTATCGGGTCACCGAACCGGCGATGCGGCCGATTCGCCGGTTCCTGCCGAATTTGGGCGGGATCGACCTGTCGCCGATCGTGCTACTGCTGTTGTTGTATTTTGCGCAGCGCCTGATCTTCGAATATTGGCCCCGTTGACCGGGTCTCCGGTCGCATCTCCCGTCCGTGCGGTCGCCGATGGCATCACCGTCGCAGTGCGGCTGACACCGAAGGCCCGCGCCAACAAAATTGACGGCGTCGTTGCGACCGAGTCGGACAAAAGCTCCGGTGCGCTCAAGGCCCGCGTCACCGCGGCCCCGGAGAGCGGCAAGGCCAACGCGGCGCTGCTGCAACTGCTCGCCAGACAGTGGAAACTGCCGAAATCCGCCATGACCGTGGCAACGGGTGCCAAGGATCGGCGCAAGACCGTCCACGTGGCGGGCGATCCCGCCGTGCTCGCGGCCCGGCTCGACCGTTGGATCAAGGAGAACAATGGCTGAGTCGAACATCATCGACGGCAAGGCCTTCGCCGCAGGGCTGCGCGCCCGCGTGGCGTCCGCGGCCGAAAGAATCCATGCGGCGCACGGGCTGACGCCCGGCCTCGCCGTCGTCCTGGTGGGGGAGGATCCCGCCAGCCAGGTCTATGTGCGCAACAAGCGTAAGCAAACCGTCGAAGCGGGGATGCAAAGCTTCGAGCACAGCCTGCCCGCCGACACGCAAGAGGCGGCGCTGCTCGCGCTGATCGACCAGTTGAACCGCGATCCCGCGGTGCACGGCATCCTCGTGCAATTGCCGCTGCCCGATCAGATCGACGGCGAGAAGGTGCTGGACGCGATCGACCCGGCCAAGGACGTGGACGGGTTCCACGTGATCAACGCGGGCCGGCTGGCCACCGGCGGCGGCGGCGTGGTGCCCTGCACGCCGCTCGGCTGCCTGATGATGCTGAAGGACCGGCTCGGCGACCTGTCCGGGCTCGAGGCGGTCGTGGTCGGCCGGTCGAACATCGTCGGCAAGCCGATGGCGGCGCTTCTGCTGGGCGAGAACTGTACCGTCACCGTCGCCCATTCGCGGACCCGCGATCTGCCGGCGGTGTGCCGGCGCGCCGATATCCTGATCGCCGCGGTGGGCCGGCCCGAGATGATCCGCGGCGACTGGATCAAGCCGGGTGCGGCGGTGATCGACGTCGGCATCAACCGGGTACCGAAACCCGGCGAGGACGGCAAATCCCGGTTGGTCGGCGATGTCGCCTTCGCCGAGGCGGCGGAAGTCGCGGGCGCGATCACGCCAGTGCCGGGCGGCGTCGGGCCGATGACCATTGCCTGCTTGCTGATGAACACCCTGACCACCGCCTGCCGGCAGGCGGGCATCGACGTACCGGAAATTTAGAGATATCGGCCGCGCCACCTGCTGGATGACAAAAAATCACAGCCTCGTGCTGAGCGAAGTCGAAGTACGAGGCTCTAGGCCGGCATTTGTTAAGTCCGCCCCAAGGCCTTCGCCCTTCGACGTCGCTCAGGGTGAAGGCTGGTTTCTTGCCTGCCCGCTCAGGCCTTCAAGCGAATTCGGACCACGCCCTTCACATCGTTGGGGTCGACCGGCGCGCCCTTGCGGATGATTTCGATGCGGCCCTGGCGCGCCAAATGGATCGCTTGCTGACGCACAGCGCGCATATAGCGCCGCCACAATTCGGCGCCGTCGCCCGGTTTCCGCCGCTCTTCGGCCACGGCGCGTGCCGCATCCATCAGGCTGATCGATTTGTCCGCCGGCAGCGCGGTGAGCGTCTCCAGGATCACCGCCGCCACCGGGTCGAGGCCGGTGGACTCTTCTTTGCTGGCGGAACCGGTCATGTCGCGCTCCTTGTGGCGTCATCTTTCGTTGCGGGACGGACGGCGGGTTTGACTGGACGCCGGGCGCCGGGCGGAGAATAATCCGCGGCGATGATTGGAACATCGCAAGGGTTGAGTTTGGCGGTCGCCGTTTTCGTCGGCGGGCACTTCTTTATGTCGAGCCTAGCCGTGCGCGAACCGGTCATCAAGACGCTCGGCGCGAACGGCTTTCGTCTGTTGTATTCGGTCGCGGCGCTCGCCTCCTTCGCCTGGACCATTCTCGCCTTCCGCGCCGCGCCGATGGTGTCTCTATGGGACCCCAGCCCCGGCCTGCGCCATGCGCCGCTGCTGATCATGCCGATCGCCGCGATCCTGCTGGTGGCCGGCAACTCAACACCAAACGTCACCGCCGTCGGCGGGGAACGCCACGCGGACGGCGTGCGGCCGGTTGGCGGCATCATGACGGTGACGCGCCACCCGGTGCTCTGGGGGATCGGCTTGTGGGCGGTGGCGCATCTGCTGGCCAATGGCGACCAGGCCAGTGTGACGTTGTTCGGTGGCATGGCCGTCCTCGCTTTCGGCGGCATGGCCCATATCGACCATCGGCGGCGCGACGCCCTGGGCGGCGCCTGGGGTCCGATCGCGCTGACCACATCGGTCATTCCGTTCGCCGCCGCGTTGCAGGGCCGCACCAAAATCGACTGGGCCGGTATCGGCCCGTGGCGGCCGCTCGGCGGACTCGCCCTGTACGGTGTGTTGATCCTGTTGCATGCGCAGGCCGGGGTGCCGGTGTGGCCGGGCTGAATTAGGACCCGCCCCGCCGGTTCGCCAGCCGCAGTCTTAGCGCGTTCAGCTTGATGAAGCCTTCGGCGTCGCGCTGGTCGTAGACCGTGTCCGCCTCGAAGGTGACGTGATCGAGACTGTACAGACTGTTCGGGCTTTCGCGGCCGATCACGCTGATCCCGCCCTTGTAGAGCTTGAGCCGCACGCGGCCGCTGACCGGTTCCTGGCTCTTGTCGATCAGGGCTTGCAGCATGTCGCGTTCCGGCGCGAACCAGAACCCGTTGTAGATCAGCGTGGCGTAGCGCGGCATCAGCTCATCTTTGAGGTGCGCCGCCTCGCGGTCGAGCGTGATCGACTCGATCGCCCGGTGGGCCGCGAGCAGCACCGTGCCGCCGGGCGTTTCGTACACGCCGCGCGACTTCATGCCGACAAAGCGGTTCTCGACCAGATCGAGCCGGCCGATGCCATTGGCGCCGCCCAGCGCGTTGAGCTCGGTCAACAGCGCCGCCGGCCCCAGTTTCTTGCCGTCGACCGCGACCGGATCGCCGCGCTCGAAATCGATCGCGACGACGGTCGCCGTGTCGGGCGCGTCTTCCGGGGCGACGGTGCGCGAATAGACGTACTCGGGCGCCTCGGCCGCCGGGTCTTCCAGCACCTTGCCCTCGGCCGAGATGTGCAGCAGGTTCGCATCGACCGAAAAGGGCGCCTCGCCGCGCTTGTCCTTCGGCACAGGAATCTGATGCTTCTCCGCGTAGTCGATCAGGGTGGTGCGGCTGTTGAGATCCCATTCGCGCCACGGCGCGATCACCGTGATGTCCGGATTGAGCGCGTAATAGGACAGCTCGAACCGGACTTGGTCGTTGCCCTTGCCGGTCGCCCCATGCGCGACGGCGTCGGCGCCGGTCTCGCGCGCGATCTCGATCTGGCGCTTGGCGATCAGCGGCCGCGCGATCGAGGTGCCGAGCAGATAGACGCCCTCGTAAACCGCATTGGCGCGGAACATCGGGAAGACGTAATCGCGCACGAACTCGTCGCGCAGGTCGTCGACATAGATTTCCTTGATGCCGAACAGTTCGGCTTTCTTGCGCGCGGGCTCCAGCTCCTCGCCCTGACCGAGATCGGCGGTGAAGGTCACCACCTCGCAGCCATAGCGTTCCTCCAGCCACTTCAGAATGACCGAGGTGTCGAGCCCGCCCGAATAGGCCAGCACTACCTTTTTGACTTTATCCGCCGTATCGACCATCGCCGCGTGTCCTCCGCGAGAGCCGGGCACACCGCCCGGATGGCGGCGGAGTATAGGCATGGAATGTCAGGCCGCAAGCGGCGCGGGCTCAGGCCCTCGCCGACGCCCGGACCCGTTCGCTGTCGCTTTTGAGCTGACCGCAGGCGGCCAGGATGTCGCGGCCCCTGGGCGTCCGGATCGTCGCGACATAGCCCGCCCGGTTGAGGATGTCCGCGAAGGCGCGAATCCTGGTCGCGCTGGAGCATTCATAGGCCACGCCGGGCCAGGGATTGAAGGGAATCAAATTGATCTTGGCCGGAATGTCGCGCACCAGCCGCGCCAGTTCGCGCGCATCCGCCGGGGAATCGTTGACGCCCTTGAGCATCACATACTCGAAGGTGATGCGGCGCGCATTGCTGCCGCCGGGATACGCGCGGCACGCCGCCAGCAGTTCGGCGATCGGCCATTTGCGGTTGATTGGCACCAGCTCATCGCGCACCGCGTCGGTCACCGCGTGCAGCGAGATCGCCAGCATGACGTCGATCTCCTGGCCGCAGCGGCGGATCATCGGCACCACGCCCGAGGTCGAAAGCGTGATCTTACGGCGCGAGATCGCCACGCCCTCGGCGTCCTTGACGATAATCAGCGCCTTCTTCACATGATCGAAATTGTACAGCGGCTCGCCCATCCCCATCATCACGATGTTGGTGAGCCGCCGTCCTTCGGCGGGCGCCGGCCATTCATCGAAGGCGTCGCGCGCCAGCATGACCTGACCGACGATTTCCGCCGGCGTCAGGTTGCGCACCAGCTTCTGCGTGCCCGTGTGGCAGAAACTGCAGGTGAGCGTGCAGCCGACTTGGCTGGAAACGCACAACGTACCCCGGTCGGGTTCGGGAATGTGCACCGTCTCCGCCTCGTTGCCGTCCTCGAAGCCGACCAGCCATTTCCGCGTGCCGTCCGACGAGCGTTGCTCGGTATTGATGCGCAACCGGTCGATCCGGAATTCTTCGGCAAGCGTCGCCCGCAGCTTTTTCGACAGGTTGGTCATACCGTCGAAATCGACGACGCCCCGGTTGTAGATCCATTGGAAGACCTGATTCGCCCGGAACCGCTCGACACCCAGCGGCGCCAGGGCCGCGGCCAAATCGTCCCGGTCCATGCCGATCAGGTTCGGGCGCGCATCGGCGGCCGGCGCCAAGGGGCCGCCGGGCCTGAACTGTTCCAATTCGGGTGCTATTTCTTGCATGACGACGATGATATAGGCCGGGGTGGCCGCAGGGCCAACGGTTTTCCGGGGTATGGGTCCTTTGGATTGCGCGGCACCGGCCCGGTCCGAGGCCGCGCCGGCGAATCAAGATTAGCCGGTCAAGCCGCAGGCCTTGCCGATCGCGTCATACGCCTTGCTGAACCCCTTCAGCGAATAGGTATCGGTTGTCTGCTTGCCCTTTTTCGGCACGCCGGTGACCACCATGGAGTTGCCGCGCCGCATCGCCGCGACCAGCAACTTGTCCTCTTTCCGCGACCGGTTCCACGCGGTGTCGCCATCGGTGAACAAGGTGAATTTCTCGCCACCGATCCGAGCGTGCACCGTGCTGTCTTTTTTGTAGGTATAGCCGGCGACCAGACTGACCTCATCGACCCGCTTTTCCCAGGTCCGATGCGTCACATAGACATAGACGGCGCCGCGCTTCTTGGCCTTGCCGCCTTCCTTGTTCGGCTGGCTCCAGATCGAACAGCCCTTCTTGCCTTTTTCCAGAAAAGTCTGCGCCCCCCAATCGTCGTACAGGCCAAGGACTTTGTCCTCGGCCCGGGCGGGCGACGACGACGCTGCAATGGCCGCAACGAGCGACAGACCGAGACAGGCGTGTTTAAGTTTTTTCATGGATTCCATATAGGCATTGCCATTGGGCTGCCAAGAGGCATGGGTGCGGCGATTCGATGGCCAATCCTGCGGCGCCCTAGCGGCCGCTGCGGCTGATCCGTCCGCCCTGCACATGCGGCGGTGGCGGTGGTTCGACCGGCCCGCCCGGCGACGCCGGCCGCGGCGCGAACCGGCCACGCGTGATGATCCGGTCATACAGCAGGATGGCGCCGGCCACGCCGACATTGACGCAGAACTTGGTGGGAATTTTCACCGTATGGTCGCAGCGTTCGACCAGTTCGGGGGACAGGGACCCACGCTCGGGCCCCAACACGTAGGCGGCGCGCTCGGGATGGGTGAAGCTCGGCAGGTCGAACGCCTCGTCCAGCAGTTCGACGCCGATCAACTGGCATCCCTTGGGCAGCAGCAAGTCATCGACCGTCGCAAATTCATAGAGCGGTACGTGTTTGTAGGTTTCCGAGGTGTCCGATTTGTGGATTTCACGGATGTCGATGGCCGGCGCGATCGCAAACACGAAATCCGCATCGAAGGCGTGGGCCGACCGAAACAGGTTGCCCACGTTCATCGGTTTGGAAATGCCTTCGACGCCAATTCCGAAATATCCGCGCATGGCGCGCAAACTTGCATACCCCGCCGCTGCGAGGCAAGGTCCGCGGTCGACGGCATTACGGGAGAGGACAACGATGCGGGCTATTCGCATTCATGAATTGAAGGGGATCGCGGCGCTCCGGCTGGAGGACGTCGCCGCGCCGAAGCCCGGACCGGGCGAAGTGCGGATCGCCATCCATGCCGCCGGGGTGAACTTCGCGGATACCTTGATGCTGACCGGTGTCTATCAGTTCATTCCCCCGCTGCCCTTTATCCCCGGCAT
>JAOTYV010000253.1 GCA_029861675.1 Alphaproteobacteria bacterium | reverse complement strand
TTGAGCCTGCAAGCCGAACGGTCGAGGTCGACGCGTTCTGCTCATGATCCGCATGAAGAATGAAGATGCGATCCATTGCCCGGGCGACGACCGGGTTGATCTTGTACTCCTCGGCCGGCACCGAGAACATCATATGCAGAAAATTCTCCGCATAGTTTAAATCGTTGCGGGGATAAACAAAGGGTTGGCCGACCGAAAATTTATAGGCCATTGCGGCAATCGTGGGAATCTTGGCGACCAGCCGATGCGACGTGATCATCCGCTGATGCGGATCATTGATGTCGAGCGAGTCATGATAGAAAGCGGCCAGCGCGCCGACCACCGCGACCATAATCGCCATCGGATGTGCGTCGCGGCGGAATCCGCGGAAGAAATAATTGATCTGCTCATGCACCATCGTGTGCTTTCGGATGGTGGTTTCAAATTCCTTCTTTTGCTGCGTGGTCGGCAATTCGCCATTGAGAAGCAAGAAGCAGACTTCCATAAAGTCGCTCGATTCCGCGAGATCTACGATATTATAGCCACGGTGCATCAGGATGCCGGCTTCACCGTCGATATAGGTTAGTTTGGATTCGCAGGCGCCGGTCGAGGTGTATCCCGGATCGTACGTGAAGTAGCCGCTTTCGCCGTATAGCGACCGGACATCGATCACTTTTGGACCGACCGTTCCCGGCATTACGTTAAAATCATAGGACTCGCCAGTGCTATGATCGGTCAAGGTCATGTATTCGTTACCAGCCGCTCCTTTGGCGGCGGAGTCTTTTTGCGTCATATCTGGCCCTTCTGCTTGGCAAAGCGGATTTTGATTGGCAGGGGCGCGAAGGCCGTGCCTTCTCCCCAATAACGCCCCGCCCTGTTGCGGTGCAGTATACACCCGCAGGCCGGATTTGGGCAAACACGCTTACGTGTCGGCGGAGGCGTCTGGGACAGCGGAAATTCGCGCTAAGGTTTCGGGTCTTCCGAATATTTCCATTATTTCGAAGATACTCGGCGACGCATTCGAGCCCGTAAGGGCGGCCCGCAAAGGTTGCGCCAATTTGCCCAAACCAAGCTCCATCGCGGCTGCGGCGTCGCGGAGATGCGACTCGAGGTGATCGGCAGTCCATGGGTCGGTGTCGGCGATGGACTTGCCGAGTTCACTCAAAATGTGCAGTGCGTCGCCCCGAAGCAGTTTGGCGGCCTTGGCATTGGTCAGCGGAAATTGTGGCCGGGTGACGTAAAACATTGCGTTTTCGGCGAGTTCGTTGATCGTCTTCGCCCTGATTTTAAGTTGTGGAATTCCCGCCAACAGCCACGCCTTCGCTCGATCGTCGGGCATTTCCGATGTGGTCGCGGCGATAACCGGCAGGATAAGCGCCAGCAGCCGGTCATCTTCGGCGACCGAGATATAGTGTCCATTCAGATTTTCCAGTTTCGCGAGATCGAAACGCGCCGCGGAACGTCCGACGCCGTCCAGGTCGAACCATTCCATCGCCTGTTCGGTATCGATGATTTCATCGTCTCCGTGGCTCCAGCCAAGCCGTAACAGATAATTGCGCATTGCCTCCGGCAGGTAGCCCATGTCCCGGTAGGCTTCGACGCCGAGCGCACCGTGCCGTTTCGAAAGCTTCTGCCCGTCGGGCCCATGAATGAGCGGAATATGCGCGAATTCCGGGACCGGCCAGTCGAGCGCCTCGAAGAGTTTCTGCTGACGGAAGGCATTGTTCAAATGGTCGTCGCCGCGAATGATGTGGGTAATTCCCATCGCATGATCGTCCGCCACGACGGACAGCATGTATGTCGGCGTGCCGTCGGCGCGCAGCAGAATGAAATCGTCGAGCTGATCATTCGCGACGGTAACGTCGCCCTGGACCTTGTCCTGAATTGTGGTCTGGCCCGATTGCGGCATTTTGATCCGCACCACGGGTGCGACATCGGCCGGGGCATCGGCGGGGTCGCGGTCACGCCATCGGCCGTCATAGCGTGTCGGCCGGCCTTCTTGGCGGGCCGTGTCGCGCATTTCCGCGAGTTCTTCAGGCGTGCAATAACATCGGTAGGCCTTGCCCGCGTCCAGCAATTGCGCGGCGACGGCGGCATGCTGTTCCGCATTGTGTGATTGGAAGACGATGTCGCCGTCCCAATCCAATTCGAGCCATTTCATGCCTTCGACAATCGCGTCGATCGCCTCGGTGGTGGACCGTTTACGATCGGTATCTTCGATGCGCAATCGCATCTGGCCGCCATGATGACGCGCGTATAGCCAGTTGAAGAGCGCGGTGCGCGCACCGCCGACATGGAGGAAACCGGTCGGCGACGGCGGAAAGCGGGTTATGACGGTCATCGAAATTCCTCTGGACTGAGAGTCGGCGGCAGCGGCGCGGTGGTCCGTTTGGCGCGGGTTTACCATAGCCGCCAACTCTCTGCCACGATTGCCTGAGAGGCGGGTTGATGACGGGTCGACGCGGGCAATCGCATTTCCCGAGATGGGCTCTTTACAATTGATAGGGCAGCCCGGTCATAATCATCCAGGCTATGTCATGATCGGGAGATACTGATAGGGCGATGCCGGGGAGTTGGGGCACGATCGCCAGCATTCTTGACGCCGAGCGGCACCGCTGCATCCTGTGGTTGCCGGTCCTGGTCGGCATCGGCATTGGCATCTACTTCGCCCTGCCGGTCGAACCGCCGGCATCCCTTGCCTCGATTTTGGCGATTTTCGCCATCGGCGGGTTGATTGCCGCCTACTGTTGGCCGGCGCTCCGCCCGCTGATCCTGCTGCCGGTTGCTATCAGCATCGGGTTGGCAGCCGCGCAGTGGCGAAGTCAACACGTGGCCGCGCCGGTCCTTGACGGCCGATACGGGCCCGCTCCGGTATTTGGACGGGTGGTCCAGGTCGATCGCCTGCCGACCGGTCCCCGCGTCATTTTGGATCAGGTGACGTTGTCCCGCATCGGCCCGGGTCAAACGCCGGATCGCATTCGTATTCGATTGCATCGCGGATCGCCGGTCCAAATCGGTGACCGAATATCCGTTTTCGCCAAGCTGCGGCCGCCGCCGCCGCCCGTCGCGCCCGGCGCCTACGATTTCCAGCGGGCCGCCTGGTTCAAGCGCATCGGCGCCGTCGGGTTTGCGCTGGGCCCTGTCAGGCCGCAGGAAACGCTACAGTCTCCGCGGGGGGCCGAGGGGCTCACCATGGGGATCTCCCGCTTGCGCCAGCGTATCGCGGGGCGCCTGCGCGCGGCATTGCCGGGGCAGGCGGGTCAAATCGCGGCGGCGCTGCTGGTTGGCGACCGGAGCGGCCTCGACCGCGCGGTCGTCGAGGCGATGCGCGATTCCGGCCTCGCGCATTTGCTGGCGATATCGGGACTGCATGTCGGCCTCGTCGCCGCCACGCTCTTTTTCGCTATTCGGCTGCTGCTCACGCTGATCGAGCCGATTGCCTTACGCTGGCCCGTCAAGAAGATCGCGGCGTTTATGGCGTTTTTGGGCGCGTTCGCCTATTTGCTGCTGGCGGGTGCGACGATACCGACACAGCGTGCCTTCCTGATGACCGGGATCGTGCTGCTGGCGGTCATGCTGGATCGCACTGCCATATCGCTCCGCCTCGTTGCGGCGGCGGCGGCGATCATCCTGATCCTCGCGCCGGAAAGCCTAACCGGGGCCAGTTTTCAACTCTCCTTCGCGGCCGTCGTGGCCTTGGTGGCGGTTTATGAAGGCGTCGGGCACCGGCTTCGGTCGCGGTCAGGCCCGCGGTCGGTCGCGCGCCGTCTGGCGCTCTATATGGCGGGGGTCGGCCTGACCACGTTGATTGCCGGCGCTGCGACCGGTCTGATTGCGCTGCATCACTTCGGACGGTTTGCTCAATTCGGCGTGGTCGCGAACCTCATTGCCGTTCCCGTGACGGCGCTGTGGATCATGCCCTGGGGTGTGGTTGCCTTGATCCTGTATCCATTCGGCCTGGATTTTATTGCGCTCCAGGCCATGGCGCAGGGTATTGAGGTGGTCCTAGCGGTATCCCGGACCGTCGCGGCATGGCCGGGCGCGGTAACGCTGTTGCCCACGATGCCGATCGCCGGATTGCTGCTGGTGGCCTTCGGCGGCTTGTGGCTGTGCCTTTGGAGCGGCCGGATGCGCTTTTTCGGCGTGCTGGGACTTGTGGCGGGCGTCCTGACGATCCCGTTGACGCCGCGTCCCGATATACTGGTATCGGAGGATGGGCGGTTGATGGCGGTCCGCATGGCGGATGGACGGCTCAGCCTTTCCAGCAATCGGGTCCAAAAGTTTGCCGCCAGGGTCTGGCTCGAACGGGACGGCGCGCGCGACGGCAGTATATGGCCCACCGAGGCCTCGACCGACCGCTGGATGGCCTGCGATCTGGCTGGATGCATATATCGTCCGGGACGCCGGGTAGCGGCCTTGGTTCGCGATGGGCGGGCGCTGGCGGAAGATTGTTTGAACACCGCGATCGTGATCAGCATCGTACCCGTTCGGCGGCGCTGCTCGGCGCCGGCGCTGGTTATCGACCGCTTCGACCTGTGGCGGGGAGGGGCCCATGCCGTCTGGTTGGGGCAAGATACCGTTTCGGCCACCAGTGTCGGGACGGTGCGTGGTGTGCGTCCCTGGGTATGGCAGCCCGCCAAACTGCGGCTGCAGGCGGCGCAGCGCCGCTAATACTTCCGCAATAATCCGATAAGACGGCCTTGCACTTTCACGCGATCGGGGCCGAAAATCCGCGTCTCAAAGTCTTTGTTTGCAGGCTCGAGCGCGATCGAGTGACCCTTGCGGCGCAGTCTCTTGAGGGTAACTTCGCTGTCATCGACCAGGGCCACGACGATGGTGCCGTTCTCGGCAAGATCGCAGCGTTCGATAATGACCGTATCGCCGTCGAATATTCCCGCGTCGATCATCGATTCACCGTCAACTTCGAGCGCGTAATGCTCGCCGTTACTGAGGAAATTGGCGGGGACATCGATCGACGCACTTTCGTCGCGCAACGCCTCGATCGGCGTACCGGCGGCGATCCGGCCGTAAAAGGGCAGTTGGACCGCTTCGCTGTCGCTCGTCACCTTGGCGCCGGGCAGGGCCGTACTGTTGTCGCTGACCAATCTTGGGGCAAATCGGCCGATATTCGGGCGCTCGGTCTGTGGCGCATTTTCCGGCAGGCGCATGATCTCGAGGGCGCGGGCGCGATGCGGCAGGCGCCGGATGAAGCCGCGTTCTTCCAGCCCGGTGATCAGCCGGTGAATTCCGGATTTGGATTTCAGGGCCAGTGCCTCCTTCATCTCGTCGAAGGAGGGCGGCACGCCGGTTTCCTTGAGACATTCCTGGATGTACATCAGGAGTTGGTATTGTTTCCGCGTCAGCATTTCTGTGGCCTGTTCTTTACATTTGGGATTACAAGCATCGCAAAGGGGTGCATGCCTACCCAGCCCGATTCGGTTAGTATCGCTGAACAAAACAGCAACATCACTGTATGTTCTAGTTTAGTTCGCGAATCGGGTCAAGCTAATTTCAAGAATGGGTTCCGACAATCATAAGCGCCAGGGGCCGTGCGGGATCATCACGACCTCCACGGGGTCGCCTTCGGCCGCGGCCGGCGCATGGGGCGGGCGGACGATCAAACAGTCCGCATGGGCAAGCGGCGCCATCATCGAGCTGTCCTGTTTGCGGAAGGCGCGGACGATCAGGGCGCCATGGGCGTCCATTTCGGCGGTTGCCCGCAGATAATCCTGACGCCTGTCATTTTCCGGCAGCGGCTCGGCCAGGCGGGCGATCGGCGGCCGCTCCGTGCCGGAGGCCAATCCCAGCATGGCATCGATCGCCGGCTTTACGAAGATCAGGGCGCAAACCAGGGTTGAAACGGGATTGCCCGGCAGACCGATCATCAAGGCGCCGCCCATGCGGCCGAACATCAGCGGTTTCCCAGGCCGCATGGCGATCCGCCAGAAATCCACCTCCAGGCCGCCTTCGCCGAGCACGCTTTGCACGAGATCGTGGTCACCGACCGACGCGCCGCCGGTGGTCAGCAGGATGTCGGCGCCTTCGGCCCCCGCCGCCATGCGGGCGAGAACGTCACGGTCATCCGGCGCGATGCCCAAAAGGGTCGGTTCACCGCCAAAAACGCGAACCGTGGCCGCCAGGGCGAGACCGTTCGAACTGACGATTTGGTTGGGGCCGACCGGATCGCCGGGCATCACCACTTCGTCGCCGGTGGCCAGAATGGCGACGCGCGGCCGCCGCCGGACCATGAGCCAGGGCCGATTCATCGCCGCGGCCAAACCGATATCGCGGGCCGTTAGGCATCGGCCTTCGGTCAGCAGCGTATCCCCTTCGCGAAAATCGAGTCCCGCCGGACGGACGTAATGGCCCAGCGCGGCGGTTTCCTTGACCGTGACCGTGTCTCCGTCGGCCTCCGTATCTTCCTGGATGACGATCGCATCCGCCCCTGCGGGAACCGGCGCTCCGGTGAAAATGCGAACTGCCTCGCCGGGGCCGACGGCGCCGTCATGGGCGCTTCCGGCCGGCGCGCTGCCGATGACCTTCAATGAGACCGGAACCGTTGCCACGTCCGCCGCCCGGACCGCATAGCCGTCCATCGCCGATACCGCCATCGGCGGCTGGGTACGGCGCGCTGCGAGGTCTTCCGCCAGCACCCGGCCGAACCCATCCAGCAATCCAACCTGTTCCGCGGCCAACAACTCTGCGGTTGCGGTGATGCGGGAGCGGGCTTCTTCGACCGACAGCATCATTCAGCCCGGTATGTGCCGGATTTTCCGCCGGATTTATGGGTCAATCGAACGCCGGTGATACGCATGCCGCGATCCACCGCCTTGCACATATCGTATACCGTCAGCGCGGCGACGGAGACCGCGGTAAGGGCTTCCATTTCGACGCCGGTTTGGCCGTTGGTCTTGCAGGTTGCCGTGATGTCGATTGCAGGACTGTCCGGATCAAGCCGCAGGATGACCTCGACCGCGGAAAGCGGCAGGGGATGACATAAGGGAATCAGGTCGGCGGTGCGTTTGGCGCCCATAATCCCGGCAAGCTGCGCCACGGACAGCACGTCGCCCTTCTTGAGGCCGCTTTGGCCGATCAGCGCCGCGGTTTCCGCCTGCATCTCAACGCGGCCCTGTGCCGTCGCAACACGCTCCGTGGCGGGTTTGGCGGACACGTCCACCATGACCGCATTGCCGTCCTTGTCGATGTGGGTCAGGTCGCTCATCGGCCAGGCCTTGGGCGCGCAGGGGCCAGCGGTTTCATCAGGCGGATGCCGCCAAGGGCCGGGTCAAAAGCGCCCGGGTCGCCGCGGTTACGTCCGATTGTCGC
>JAOTYV010000252.1 GCA_029861675.1 Alphaproteobacteria bacterium | reverse complement strand
GCCGTCGCCGCGAAAATCCGGTCGGCGACCCGGCGTGCGGCATCGCCGGCGTCCGACGCGAGGAACGCCATCCGTGTCGCATCGAGAAAAGTCTGCAGCTCGGACGATCTAGTCATCCTTCATTGGCTCGGCACCCGTGGTCAGCCGTGGGCAAACCTGTCCAAGGTACGTTAGGCGAAGTTTGCCAATATCGGCAAGCCGCGGCGCATTCCATGCGTTGCGCGCGGGTGCAAAGACCGGAGGCCCTTGGCGCAGATGCGTTGTGCGATCTGTTTCCATTTTCAGCCGCTTCATGCGGCTCAGGCGGCTGGAGATGCGACGCGATCCGAACGGTACCGGGCGCCCATTCGGCATAACACATCGAAGGCTTTGCGGGTCGCCCCGACATTCGCGATGCCTTGGCCCGAAATATCGAAGGCCGTGCCATGGGCCGGGGTCGCCACCGGAATGGGCAGGCCGGCCGCGATCGTCACGCCGCTCTCGAAGCCCAGCAGTTTCATCGCGATCTGACCCTGGTCGTGATACATGGTGACCACCGCATCCAGCAAACCGTCGCGCCCTTTCAGGAAAACCGTGTCCGACGGCCATGGGCCATCCACATTGATTTGCAGGCTTCGTGCCCGCTCGACGGCGGGCGCCAGAATCTCTATTTCCTCGGTCCCGAAATTACCATCGTCCCCCGCATGGGGATTGAGTGCCGCCAAGCCAATGCGCGGGCGGGCGATACCCATGGCGAGCAAAGTTTCGTGCGCCAATCGAATAGCGTCGATAACGCCGGGAATGTTGATTTGTGCCGCGACGTCTTTCAGCGCGATGTGGCTGGTGACACGGGTCGTGATCAGGTCGTCGAGCATGTTGATTTCCGAATGATAGCCCGAAAATTCGAGATATCGTGCAATATACCGGTGTTCGTCCTCGACGCCCATTCCCGCCAAATGCAGGGCGGCCTTGTTGAATGGCGCAAATAGGACCGCGTCCGTCAGACCGGCCAACGTCAGGTCGATCGCCCGGTCCAACCCTCTAAGGCTTGCACGCCCGCCGGCTTCGCTAACGACGCCGGATTGAATCTCGTCCGGCTGAATCGACTGCATGGCGATCAAGGCAATCCCGTCATCGCCCTTCCAGGTGTCCGGCTGTTCCGGGTCGACTTCCCCGATCGGCCAATGGGTTCGGGCCTGCCGCTGACCCAATTCGAAAACATGACGATCGCCGACCAAAATGATTTCCGCGTGTTCGGCGATATCGGGTTGTCCCAACAACTTGGCGATCAGTTCGGGCCCAATACCGGCCGGCTCTCCGTGAATGACGGCGATACGTGGTTTCATCTTGGGCTCCCGCAAATCTGAGCAACGTCGTCAGGTGGTCCGTTCCGGTGATTTGGCATACAATTTCTCCGCGTATCAACCGCCATAGGCCCGTTGATGCGCCGGGCGTTGTTGCAGCCGCTCGTAATACGCTTCGAGCACCGGGAAGTCGCCGAGCAATCCCATATGCGTGGCCATGAAGCAGCTGTGGCCGACCAGGATATCCGCGCCGGAGAAATCGGCGCCGAGCAGATGGTCGCGGTCGCGCAGGACATCGGACAGGATGTCGGCGCGCAGCGCGAAATCGCTGCGGCCCCGGGCGGCGAGATTCGGGTCGTGCTGCGATCCCGGCGGGCGCATGTACTCGAGCGGCCGCATCGAATTGTCGAACACCATCATGAGGGGCGGATCGAGTTCGGCGCAGGCGAACACGCTCCATTGGTAATAAAGGGCGCGCTCCGGGGTGCCGGTGGCGGGCGCCAAATTCCTCTCCGGATGTTCGTCGATCAACTGCAGCACGATCGCGACGGATTCGAACACCGTGTAACCGTCGGCCTTGAGAGCAGGGACCACGCCCAGTGGGTGAATTTCGCGGTAGGCGTCCGAGTTCTGTTCTCCTTCGGACATGTTGACGAGGTGGCTCGCATAGTCGAGCCCCAATTCCTCGAGCGCCCATTTCGCCCGTTGCGATCGCACGGGCGGCCATTCGTACAGTTCCAGCAAGGGATATCCCCGTTACTGCGAGCGGTTTAGTGCGTCCGTTCGCCCTCGATGGTGATGCGGTGCATCACGCGCCGGTATCCGTTGTAGTCGTTCACGGCCAGGTGCAGGACGCAGCGGTTATCCCACAGCGCGAGCGAGCCCGGCGCCCAGCGGAAGCGGCAGGTGAATTCGGGCCGGGTCGCGTGGTCCAGCAGATAATCCAGCAATGGCCGGCTTTCCGCATCGGTCATGCCGGCGAGGCGGCGGGTGATCTCGTCGTAGGAAATGTACAGAACGTTCCGCCCCGTCTCGCCATGGGGGCGGACCAACGGATGCTCCGCTATCTCCGGTTCCTCATCGGGATCGGTTACCTGCATCGCCGCGGCGCGGCCCTTTTTCTTGTTGTATTGGTTGACCGTGCGAAGGCCGCCGATCATGTCCTTCATGCCGTCCGACAGCGCGTCATACGCCGAATACAGATTGGCGAACAGCGTGTCGCCGCCGGCCGGCGGGATTTCCTTGGCGTACAGCATGGTGGCCCGCGCCGGGGTCGGCGTGAACATTTGATCGGTGTGCCATCGCCCGCCGAGCGTATGAACATCGTCCACATCCTTGACGATTTCCATGATCCCCGGATGGTCGGGCAGGCTCGGAATGTGGGGGTGCAGATGCACGTTGCCCCACCGCTTGGCGAGCGCGAGCTGTTGCGCCGGTGTGATGTCCTGGTCGCGGAAGAAAATTACGCCGTGATCGAGTAACGCTTGGTGGACCGCGTCGAAGGCCTTGTCATCCAGGCCTTCCGCGAGGTCGATGCCATGCACCTCCGCCCCAAGGGCGCCTGCGATGGGCCGCACGTCGAAATATTGATTCCGCATCCCTTCACCTCTCCCGCGTTTGGGCGGCGTCACATCCGGCTTTGCCGCGCGCCCAATTACGCCTGTTGACGATCCAATCAGCGGAACAATGGTACCTGAATTTGCCGTTTTGGTAACCCGGGTCCGCACCATCGACGCACAATTTGAGCGGCGATATGGCACGCGACGTCTCTCGTGATGGTTTTACCGTCGGGGGAAA
Source organism: Alphaproteobacteria bacterium (assembly GCA_029861675.1). The sequence goes on along the minus strand of JAOTYV010000252.1, from coordinate 4,240 downwards.
GGGCTCTAGACTGGGAACACGATAACCGAATTCAGGTGTTGCGCATGCGTATCGGCATATCGCTCCCGGTCCGGGAGCTACAGGATGATTTGGGCGCCTTGCGCGCTTTCGCCGAGGCGGCGGAAGAACTGGGCTTCACGCATTTGCGTGTGCCGGATCAGGTGTTTCGTCCCGGCACCGGGGCATTGCATGAACCGATGACGACCCTGGCGTACATTGCCGCCGTGACCACGCGGATCGAGTTGGTGCCGTCGGTGATCGTCCTGCCGGCGCGGCCGACGGTGATGGTGGCGAAGCAGGCAGCGACGCTCGACCGATTATCCGGCGGCCGCCTGCGCCTCGGTATCGGCGTCGGCAAGCATCCCGAAGAGTACCGGGCGTTGGGCACGGATTTCCATACCCGCGGCGCGCGTTGCGAGGAGCAGATCGACCTGCTGCGCCGTCTGTGGACGGAGGAGACGGTGGACTTCGACGGTCAATGGGACCACGTTTCCGGTGCGGGGATCGACCCGTTGCCGGTCCAGCGCCCAATCCCGATCTGGATCGGCGCGAGCGGACTGCCGGCGCCGCGCGTTCGCCGCCGGATCGGCCGGCAGGCGGATGGCTGGTTCGTCCTGTGTTCGCCGGAGGAGTTTCTCGCGGTGCGCGACGATATCTATCGCGCGGCGGAAGACGCCGGGCGCGATCCCGCTGCGATCGGCCGGGAGGCCGGTGTTGCCGTCGTCGGCCCGCGCGAACACGAATGGCAAAGCCGTGTCGCGGGCTGGACGAAAATCGGCCTAACCCATATTTGCCTGCGGACGCTCGGTGGCGGCCTGGCCGCGGATCAACACATCGTGCGGATGCGGCAGGCCGCGGCGGAACTGCCGGTGACTTAGTTGTCAGGCCTTTTTACCCAGCTTTGCCAGGATCGATAGTTGCAGCGGCCCGATTGCCGGTTTCGCACCGGGCTGGTTGGACTCGATCCATGTCTTCACGGGAAGGTCCGTGGCCGTGGATATGGCATTCAGCTTTTGGAGGGAACTGAGCGCATCCCAGCTTTTCGCGGCGACTCCCGGAATGCGTTCGATCTGCGCGTGGGTCTGCTGTCCCAAGGCAACAATCGCCGGATACAGATTGCTCAGGACGGCGTCATAGACCCCGTCATATTCGCGCGAGCCGGCGTCGTCGCGAACCGCCGTGTCATGCTGCGCCTGAAACGCGCTTTCAAGCACCAGGGCGGATGCCGCGAAATCCACCTCGGCGCCATTGGATTGTTCGAAATAGACGGTGTCGCCATCCGTTTCGACGACAACGCCGACGATATTCCGGCCGACATGACGAACCGTATCCCCAACCTTGAACATTGAATTCTTCGAGCTCCCGTGCTTGCGGCCGCCACCATACCAAGGTCCGGCCCCGAGCCGGCAACCAAATTACGGATGACCGCTAAATTGGCGGTAAAGACTGTTACCCTAGGCAACGCCTCGGAGAGACAAACGGGCCGGTTCCAGCCGGCGCACGGAGGCATATAGAAAATGACACTGCGGATTTGGGGACGTCCCAACTCGATCCACACGCAGCGGGTGCTGTGGACCTGCGCCGAAGCGGAATTGCCGTTCGAGTTGACGCTGGCCAGCGCCACCATGGGGCCGAAGGGGCATATCTCAAACGGCAACGCGCCCTACGGAGTCGTCGATACGCCGGAATACCGGGCGATGAACCCGAACGGCACGGTGCCCACCATGGATGACGGTGGTTTCGTGCTTTGGGAATCGAACGTCATCGCCCGCTATCTGGCGCAGAAATATGCGCCCGGACCGCTCTTCGGCGGCAGCCTGGCAACGCTCGGGATGGCCAGCCAGTGGATGGAGTGGACCGGCGCCCGGCTGGAGCCGATGCTCCACATCCTGGTGATGGAGCTGGTGCGCCTGACCGAAGACCGGCGCGACGCCGCCCGGGTGGCGGAGGCCTGCGGGACCATCCGGCCGTGGCTGCAACTGCTCGACCGGCATCTGGCGGATCGGCCATACGTGGCGGGGGCGGCGTTCACGGTCGGCGATATTCCGCCGGGGGCGGCCGTCTATCGCTGGTTCTGCTTCGAGCAGGGCGGCCCGGCGATGCCGCATCTCGAAGCCTGGCAGGCGCGGCTTTCGGCGCGCGCCGGATTTCAGCGGCATATCGCGCCGAAGGGGTTTCATCTGGCCTAACGTGGGACGGGGAGGGGACGTGCCCGGTTACACCGCTACCGTGCGGCCACCGTACCGCACCCGTCGAGTCTATGACGCGTTCTCAGGCTTCTGGAAAGGTCCGCACGCCGCGGAAGGCACAGCGATTTGAATTTTTTGAAATCGCTTTCAATTTGGATATTGAAGACGACGGGACGCCCATCATACGCCTTTGGATTGGCTCCCTCCATGTGAAGCCTGACCCTGCCAAGGTCGCCCGCCCGCTTGTCAAATTGGACGGTGAGTTTTCGATAGTGAAAATCGGAGAGGACCTTCGACACCGTCCCGGCAGTATCCGGCCGTGCCGCAAGCTGTTTCGCCAGGACCGGGCCCGTAAAGCGTAGCCGGCCGGGGCCGCTTGCCCGTAATGTGCCATTGCTGATCATAAGCTTGCCGTCGGCAATGCGCAGGGGAACCTTGCCGCGGAGCGCGCCGGTCCCGACCAAGCCATCGACGCCGAGGAGCGGGAACGCTTCGTCAAGGCCGATGAGCCGAATGTCGACCGGAACCCGCCCGGTCAAATTCTGACCGCTCCCGAGCAGGTTGCGCGTAACCACGCGGACTTCCGCATCCAGCTTGATGTTGATGTTGAAGGTAATCGGCTCCTTGGGAACCTCGACGACGACCTTTGGCGTACATGCCGCCGCCGTCAGCAATAGTCCCAGGATTATACAGGCGCGCTTCATGGCGTCTCCCTACGCGGCCGTCGCCACGGTGCCCCCCACCGAATTGAACTCAATGGTTAATGTTCCGACCTTTTAGGGAAAGTTGCAACCGCCGCATTCGCGGAAAAACGGTCGCAATCGCGCAGTTCATGTAGGCGAGCGGCGTCGATTGATCGGAGTTGGACCGGGTGCGCGGCACGGGCAATCAATTTACGCCCCAGGAAGTCCGTATAACCGATTGTGTCGCGGCGTGTGCGTTGTTGGCCGCCTCTGAAATAACGCAGCGGGTGCAATAACGAATGGTTTGAAATCCGGCGATTCGAAGGCCCGCCTGATTTTGGCGAAAGTCATAGTCAATCGGCGCGGCGGATTTCGCCCTTAAGCCCGGTCTGTATTCGTCGGTGCTTGCGTTGCTTAGTGCACCCCCGACTTTGATAACCCTCGCTTTTAGCGAAGCGCCGCGGTCAGTGCGGCAATTCCTGCAACCGAAACAAGGGCGGCGATCAGGCTGTATTGAATCGCCGTGGCGCCGCTCTCGTCTTTGAGGATATCTCGAATTAATTTCTGCATTTTATTTGCCCGTTCACCCGTAATACTGGTCAAAGTTAGTATGTATTTATGTAAAAAGCAGTGACGACTGTCATAACGCGCGCTCGAATATTTTATAAATTGTAATAAATCGGTGATATATAACAGTAATTAATGACTAGTCTATCTAGGGGTGATGGGGATCACATTAAGGAATTGTAAACAAAGTAAAACAGTATGAAGAACATGCCCGTTATACTTGATGGGCATAAAATTGGTGTGGTTGATGAATTGCCATTGAATGCGCTGTTAAGCATAGATTTGCCGGGTGGTCTCCGATCGATTGCCCGCGACAAGTCCGGTGCGACGTCAACCGAGAATAGCTTGCTCGGTGCACTCATTGCGCTCGCCGTCATTGCCGCAGTCGGCGAACTTGGTTCACTCGCCTTTCAGATATTTGACTTGAGGGCCGACACCGTTGAGCAGGTGGCCAGCAAAGAATGTGGCCCCGGGGATGGCAACGGCAATTGTGGCAACAGCGGTGATGGCGGCGGCAATTCTGGTGGTTATGGCACCGGCAACGGCGGCGGCGACAACGGGCAGGGTAACGGTTCGGCCAATGGCGGCGGCGCGGAGGGATGAGTGCGGCGATCGGCCGGCTCGCGAAGTAGAGCCTTTAAAAGTCCGAACCCGGTTCGGTACCTAGGAGCTTCGCAGGTAGCTGGAGGGGTCGTTCAGCATCCCGGTCCAATCGCTGCGATCGCGTAGTGGCGCAAGTTCGGGAGCTGTCTCGATAAACTCCATTCTCACGACCTTGCTATAGCCGGAACGATGCTTTTT
>JAOTYV010000251.1 GCA_029861675.1 Alphaproteobacteria bacterium | reverse complement strand
GTTATGGCAGTTACCGAAATGCTCGTTATGGCCGGTCGGGCCGGCGGCGAATTCCGACATGTTGAGACCCGCAACATAGAGCGCGCCGGCGGCCTCCAGTTTTTCGAGAACGGTCGCCGTAACATCGGGCACGTAGTTGCGCCGGATCGTGGACCCGCAGGTCGAGATGTGGCCGCGCCGGTAATACATGTCCTTATGCGCCAAGGGTACGCCGTGCAGCGGTCCCATGGCGTCGCCGCGTTCGCGCGCCGCATCGGCCGCTCTTGCGGACTCCAGGGCCTCCGCGCGTTCAAGATTGATGATGCTGTTGATTTGTCCTTCATGGGCCTCGATGCGGGCGAGGCAAGCGGTGGTGGCTTCCACCGAAGAGACGGCGCCGTCGCGGATCGCGGCGGCGACCTCGGTCAGGCTCATCAAGGCGGGATCGGTCATGGCGTTTCCACCCCCTTGGGTTTCTCGGCCCGCAGCAACCGGGCGTGCGAGGCGGGCTCATCCTCGAAATCCATCTCCAGCGCCGCGTCCAGCACGGTGTCGTTGATAGCCGCGACTTCTTCGGTCAGCTCCTCGGCGCGGGCTTCGGTAATTTCGAGCCGCTGAAGGGCCGATGCCTGTTTTAGGATCAGGTCGGGCGTGACTTTCTCATTCATGATTTTCACCTGCCTCGAATTCCAGTGCGGCGCTAACTGTCAATTTCTTTGGCCGCCGTGTCAAAAATCACCTTCATACGGCTTCACGTATTGCGGCTAGTCCGGCCGGATAGGACATCGCAGACGGACGAAGGCCTTAGGCGACATTGCCGCGGTCGCTGTCGTGGCGTTTGCTCAGGGGCGGAAGGCGGAATCGATTCATGATAACCGCCATGTCCCGGAGGCCGAACAATCCATCGAATACGCCAATGGACCGGGCGATTGGGCGCTGTGCTGCGCGCCGCACCGCCAATGGAAGCGACCCTTGCGGTTGTGCTCTTTGCCCTGGTCATCGTCGGCAACCTGACCGACGCCGACGCGCGCATCAAAGGCGCGGTCGGCAATTTGATCGGCGACATCAACAGGACCGTGGTTGCGCTGTTGCAATAAGACGCGCGAAACGCCGGCCGCGCCGGTTACGACGGAATGAACCCGTACAATTTGGCGGCATTCTCGCAGACCACCTTGTGGCGCTTCGCCGCCGGCAGGTCGCCGAGTTCCTCATCGATAAAATCCTGCGAATCCGGCCACACGCCGTCCGGGTGCGGGAAGTCCGATCCCCACATGACATTGTCTTCGCCGAGTTGATCCAGCAGCAGGATGCCGACCCGGTCGCTCTGGTAGGTCGCCTTGCATTGCCGGTGCCAGTATTCGGACGGTTTCATTCTTAGGGTGAGATCCTTGAACTGATCGCCCCATTCCAGGTCCATGTGCTGCAGGACATAGGGGATCCAGCCGATTCCGCTTTCGCCGATAACGACCTTCAGTTTCGGATAGGCTTCCAGCACGCCACCATAGATGATCTCCATCAGGACCTGCGACATCGCCATCTGGAAGCCGGTGATGTGTACCGCGAAGGCCTGGCGCGCCTGCATCGGCTCCATGGATTCGTAGTCGGGCCGTTTGGTGCCGATGGTGTGGAAATGCACCGGCAGCCCGGCTTCCTCGGCCACGGCCCACAGTGGATACCAATGGGGATCGTACAGCGCCTTCATGTCGTGGGTGCGCGAGACCTCGATACCGCGGCACCCGCCGCGCTTGGCGACGCGCTCCACCTCGGCAAGCGCCGCGTCCATGTCGTGGTTGGGGATCGAGGCCATACCCGCATAACGCTCCGGGTGGGTCTTGCAGAACCCGTCCAGCCATTCGTTGTAGATGCGCATCACCTCAGTCGCCGCTTCCGGGTCTTCCAGCCGCTGCGACGTACCCAGGATTCCGTACAGCACCTCAGCCTGGACCCCGTCGAGATCCTGGTCTTTGAGGCGCAAATCCGGGTCGGTTAGCCGGCGGATGCCCTTCTTGCCGTCGCTATAGAGCCCCGTCTCGGCCATCCGGTCGGAGCGATGGATGACACCCGGCACGTATTCGCGGCCGGCGGATCCCATGCCGTTTACCAGACCGAACATCGCGCCCTTTTTGGAAACCCAGGTCGGGCCCTTTTCGCCGTCGGTGACGTAGGGCATGCGATCTTTCATGGCGGCGGATGCGTTCGAGGTAAACAGGTCCGGCGGCATCCAGATCAAATCGATGTGGCAATCGGCGGAGATGCGTTTGTAGTCCATACTCGTTCCCTCCCGGCGTGATGGCGCAAGTTTGTCCGGACGTATTCTGAACCTTGCCACGATGGCGTGCAACACGGCGGGCCGACGGATCGATCGAAGGCGCCCTGGCGGCCATTCTTGCGCCGCCCGAGGGCGCCGTTTACCGTGTCCGCCGACACGAACCGACCGGGAGCCCCGTCATGATCGATCTTTACTACTGGCCGACACCGAACGGCTGGAAGATCACCATCATGCTGGAGGAATGCGGATTGCCCTATGAGGCGAAGCCGGTCGATATTCGCAGCGGCGCGCAGTTCGAGCCGGAATTCCTCGCCATCGGCCCGAACAACCGCATGCCGGCGATGGTCGATCGGCGCGACCCGGACGATCCGGTGACGATTTTCGAATCGGGCGCGATCCTGAGCTATCTCGCCGAGACCACCGGCAAGTTCATGCCGCAGGACCTGAAGGGCCGCTACAACGTGCTGCAATGGGTGTACTGGCAGGTCGGCGGGCTCGGGCCGATGGCCGGGCAGCTCAGCCATTTCGTCAACTACGCGCCCGAGGAAAATCCGTATTCCAAGGACCGCTATGGTCGCGAATACGACCGCCTGCTTGGGGTGCTGGATCGCCAGCTCGCTGACAAGGAGTTCATCGCCGGCGACTATTCGATTGCCGACATGGCGTCGTGGCCGTGGCTGATTCCCTATAAGCGGTTCGGGCAATCGCTCGACCATTTGCCGAACGTGCAGCGCTGGCATGACACCATGAAGGTGCGGCCCGCGGTGCGGCGCGGCGTCGATGTGGGCAAGGATTGGCGTGACTACGGCCGGCCGCATACCGAAGAATCACGCCGCATCCTATTTGGTCAAAACGCCGATTCCGTGAAGCAGGCGGGCGAGTGATTGGGGATCAGCGGGCCGCCAGCAAGGCGTCGCGTACGAAATCCAGCCGGTCGTTGCCGAAGTAGAGCTGGTCCTCATCGACGAAGAAAGTCGGCGTGCCGAAGCCGCCGCGCTCGATGAGTTCGTCGGTATTCGCCCGCAGCCGCGCCCGCGTGTCGTCGTCATCCAGGCGCTCTAAGAACGCCGCGGACTCCAGACCTACCCCGGCCGCGATTTCGGCAAGGACGGCCGGGTCGGAGATATCTCGTAACTCTTCCCAATAGGCGCGAAAGGTTGCGGCTGCATAGTCCGCGATAGCCCCCTGATCGAGGGCGGCAAGGGCGCCGCGTAAGGCCTTGGCGCTGTTCAGCGGCTTCGAGCCGCCGCCGTAGACCGGTGGGCGGCCGATCCGGATGCCGAGCCGGTCGGCCCAACGCTGCATGTCGGTCCAGTAGTAGTCGAGTTTGGCCGGAACCGGCACCGCGCGTTTGGCCGCTACTTCATGGTTTGCCTGGCGGAACACGGCGGCGACGTAGAACGGCTTCCAAATTAACGCCGCTCCGGTTTCTGCGCACAACGGACCGGTTCGGGTGAAGGCCATATACGTCCAGGGGCTGGAGAAATCGAAGAAAAACTCGAGTTTCGGCATACGGACTCCATGCAGGAAGACGTGGATAATCAATCCACATCATTGCTGCATAGGCAACGCGTGAACCCGTTGGGAGCCGCCGTGACCGGTTAGAGCCCCAGCGCCTTCCGGATTACGCCGAGGTCCGGTCCGTCGACGGCACAGCAATCGGCGGGCACACCGTCGATCACCACCGACGGGATCGAATTGATCCCGAGCGCGGCCGCATGCGCGGCGACGTCCGCCTGATGCATGTCCCGCACGACGATGGTGCATTTTTCGCCGGCGAGGGCGGTTATTTCCGTGACCAGCGTGTTACAGACCTCGCAGCCGGCGCTGAAGATTTCGCAGGTGTTTGCCATGTGACTTGCTCCTTCGGTTTTGGTGAAGCGGTCGAGACACTCCGGGTTATTTCCGTTGCCGTGCGTTGATGGCGGATTGGCGCTGCCGGATTTCCGCCGGCCAGCGGGATTTGATGAAGTCGAGCACGGCCCAAATTTGCCGGTCGTTCAGTGTATCGCCAAAGCCGCGCATATCGCTCTTGTAATTCGACCCGGTCATCGCTTCCGTCCCACGCTTGGTAATTGCGAAAAGCAGGTCGTCCGGATGGTGCCAGGTGTGCCCGGTTTCGTCATGCGGCGGCGCCGGCAGTCGCCCGTTCGGCAGCCGCGTCCGCCAGTTCGGCTGTCCTTCCAGATTGACGCCATGGCACGCGGCGCAATGCTCGGCATATAACGCAGCGCCCTGTACCGTGCCGGCAGGGGGCACCCGGGCGCTCTTCGGCCCGTCTGACGTCGAATAGAAATAGTACGCAACGCCGGCCACAAGGACGATCAGCGCCGCGGTGAGGACGCGCATGGGTGCTTTCACGGTCGACAGGTCTTTCATAGCGCCGATGAAGTTTCCAATTTTGCCGGTTCCAGTCCCGGGAAGGTCAATCCAATATCGGGGAGCGTTGCTGATATTGACCTTCCAGTCACTGGAAGAAATACTCTTCAATCCCTATGTTCATCCATGACGTCTATCCAAAAGGCATGGGTGTCAATCTATTGGTTCAATTGCATAAAATGGATGGCTCGAATGAATATTGGCGAAGCGGCATATCAATCCGGCGTTCCGGCGAAGACGATCCGGTATTATGAGGAAATCGGGCTGATTCCGCCGGCCGCGCGCAATGCGAACAACTACCGGCATTATCAGGACACCAGTGTGCGGACGCTGCAGTTTCTCAAACGTGCGCGATCCTTGGGGTTCGGCATTGATGAGTGCCGGGAATTGCTGTCGCTCTATGAAGACAGTGACCGGTCGAGCGGCGATGTCCGGGCGTTGGCCCAGGAGCGGGTTTCGGGAATCGATAGGAAGATCGAGGAACTCATGGGAATGCGCGATACGTTGGTGCAATTGATAGAACGGTGCCAAGGGGACGAGCGGCCGGATTGCCCGATACTGGAAGACTTGGCCGGCGCCTAGACCATTCCTTGTTTAAATTCACCCAAGTGAAATGGTCTATCTCTTTGTTTTTACGCAAATACGTCGTCGCGAACCGATTCGGTTCTCTCGGGATTTGCTCTAGATGCCGAATGTCAGATCGATCCGGTGGTGCATCGTTCCGACCAATATGCGAGCATAACCCGATGAAGTTTTCTGGATTGGTTGGCGGGCTGCTCGCCATGCTGGCGTTCGCCGCACCGGCGGATGCGGCCAGTATCGAAGAAGAAAAGGGCGACGCGACCCGCGGCGCTTACGTAATGCGGCTCGGCGGGTGCGTGGCGTGCCACACCGATACGAAGAACAAGGGAGTGCCGCTGACCGGCGGCCTGGCCTTGAAATCTCCCTTCGGCACCTTCTATACGCCGAACATTACGCCCGATCCGGAAACCGGTATCGGCGGCTGGTCGACGGCCGACTTCGTTCGGGCGATGACGGAAGGGCTGACGCCCAAGGGTGAGCATTATTATCCGTCTTTTCCCTATACCTCCTACACGCGGATGAGCCGGCGCGACCTGGTCGACCTCAAAGCCTATCTCGATTCGCTGAAGCCGGTCCGGAAAGTCGTGCGGCCGCACGACATGTCGTTTCCCTTCAACATGCGTGTGATGCTGTTTGGCTGGAAATTGTTGTTCTTCAATCCGGGCGCCTTCAAGCCGGATCCCAACCGGAGCGCTACTTGGAACCGCGGCGCGTATATCGTGAATGGGCCGTCCCATTGCGGCGAATGCCACACCGCGCGGAATTATTTCGGCGCGACCAGCGATACCTATGCCCTGGCCGGAACCCGCGCCGGTCCCGAAGGGAAACCGGTGCCCAACATCACCTCGCATATCCGCCAGGGTATCGGCAAGTGGAGCGAGGCGGATCTGCTGGATCTACTCGAAACCGGCGGGCTGCCGGATGGCGACGTGATCGGAGGGGCCATGGCGGAAGTGGTCGAAGAGGGCAGCGAGCACTGGAGCGAAGAGGATCGAAAAGCGGTGGTCGAGTACCTGCTCTCGTTACCCGCCCGCGCCACGCCTTAATCGCGCGCCGGGCGTTCCCTGGGGCCTATAGGGCCGCCGTGGCGGCGATGGGCGCGATCCTTTCCTTCGGAGCCGTCTTTTTGCGGGCGCGCTTCTGACGCCGGCCCGCGGCGGGCTGCCGCGCGGTATCCACCATCCATTTGTCGAACTCGGCCGGATTTATCGGACGGCCGATGTGAAATCCCTGGCCCACATCGCATCCCATGCGCCGCAGCATGACAAGCGCATCCTCGGATTCGATGCCTTCGGCGACCACGGTGAGGCCAAGATTGTGCGCCATCGCGATGGTCGATTCGACGATGGTGCGATCGCTCTCGCTTTCGGTGAGCTCCATGACGAAGCTCTTGTCGATCTTGAGCTCCTCGGCGGCCAATTCCTTGAGCAAGCTGAGCGATGAATATCCGGTCCCGAAATCGTCGATCGCGATCCGAACGCCCATCTTGCGCAATGCCGCGACGGCTTCGCTGGAGCGCTGTGGATCGATCATCAAGGCGTTCTCGGTGATTTCGATAACCAGGCGATCCGCGGGCATATTCCATTTTTCCAGCCGCCGGCCGATCATGCCGACGATGTCGCCGAAATGGAGCATTCGCGGCGACAGGTTGACCGCCATATCCAGTTCCAGGCCCCGGTGCTGCCAGCTTGACCATTGACGGAGCGCGGCGTTGAGGACCCAGTCGGTCAATGGCGCCGTCAATCCGGTCTGTTCCGCATGGTCGATGAATTCGTCGGGTGGAATGAAACCGTGCTCCGGATGGTTCCAGCGAACCAATGCCTCGACGCCGATCAATTTACCACCGCGCATGCGGATCTTGGGCTGGAAATGCAAGAACAGCTGGTTTTCCTGAACCGCACGGCGCAGGTCGCCGGTCAAGGTAAGATGGCGAACGCTGTTGCGGTCCTCTTCGGCGTCGTAAAACGCAAATCCCGACTGGGTCTGTTTGGCCGCATACATCGCGACATCCGCGCGTTGGATCAGGTCGCTGGCTTCGGTTCCATGGTCGGGATATCGGGCGATACCGATGCTGGCACCCACTTCGAGGTTGATGCCGTCCAGTTCAAAAGGCTTGCA
>JAOTYV010000250.1 GCA_029861675.1 Alphaproteobacteria bacterium | reverse complement strand
AACAGCACCGCGACCTGCATCAATGTCGCGATCGAAAGCCACCCCGCACCGGTGGTGCAACGGAACCCGAACGCTGCGCCCGCAGCGTCCGGACATTGAGGAGACACCCGGGGAGGAGACGCCCGGGCGTCAGGATTCCGCGTGCCGCTTCTCGGGATGCAAGCTCTGACCCAGGAGGTGATCGCTATTGCCAATGACATGATGCGTCGAGCCTACAATGAGCGGGTCCGGCCCGTTGACCAGACTCGATTTCTTGTTGGGATACGGCAACGATGCGAGGAAATGCTGCATGCAATTGATCCGCGCCCGCTTCTTGTCGGAGGACTTGATGATCGTCCACGGCGCATCCGCAGTGTCCGTATAGAAAAACATGGCCTCCTTGGCCTCGGTGTAATCATCCCACTTTTCGAGCGACGCCCGGTCGATGGGTGACAATTTCCACTGCTTGAGCGGGTCAACCTGGCGCGATTTAAATCGCTTCCCCTGCTCTTCGCGGGTCACCGAGAACCAGTATTTGAATAAACGAATGCCCGAGCGGACCCACATACGCTCCAGTTCCGGCGCCTGGCGCATGAATTCCAGATAATCCTGTGGCGTACTGAATCCCATCACCCGTTCGACGCCCGCGCGATTGTACCAGGACCGGTCGAACAGGGTGATTTCACCGGCGGTCGGCAGATGCTTGATATAGCGCTGGAAGTACCATTGTCCCTGCTCCTCGGACGTCGGTTTTTCCAACGCGACGACCCGCGCGCCTCGGGGATTTAGGTGCTCCATGAAGCGCTTTATCGTGCCGCCCTTGCCCGCCGCGTCCCGCCCCTCGAACAGAATGACGATCTTCTGACCGCTTTCCTTGACCCAGCGCTGGACTTTCAGCAGCTCGACCTGCAATTCGGCCTTGCGCTTCTCGTAAACGCGCCGCTTCATCTTGCTTTGGTAGGGATACTCGCCATTCTCGAAGAGACGCCGGATCACCTCGGCATCGTGGCGCATCTCCGCCAGCTTGTGCTGTTGCGTATCCCCACTGGCGGAGTCACCGGACCCGTTCTTGGCGTTGGACGCGCCGGCCACTCGAGATTTGGGATTGGCCGAAGATTTCCTCTGCCGCCCGTTCGATTTTTTTCGTGCTTTTTCCAAAATATCCTCCTGATCGCAACCCATCAGAAATTCGATACGTGCGAAATAGCCGCACTGATCTCGATCAAGTTCACTTTATCCGCGCCGCTTTCGTGCCCGCGACGGCGAAAATCCGGCCGAAACTTGCGCTTGATTCCGCAATGTCCCGCCACCGTCTTCGTCCGGTCCGCCGCAATGTGATAGAGTTGAACGGCCATAGAATACAATGAACAACACAACACCGAAGGGAGGCCGATCATGCGTGTCGTCACACTCAAGGACATACCGGTAGAAGACCTTGGCGAAGCGACGCCGATTGCCGGCTGGACCGGCGGCTCGGTCACGCGCTCGCGGCAAACGATCATCCCAAGCGGCGATTCGGAGAACTACAACTGCAGCATCGTGAATTTCAGCCTCGGCTCGACAACCGGCTGGCATATCCATGATTGCGACCAGATTCTTGTGGTCACGCACGGCTCCGGCTTGGTCGCGAACGAGCAGGAAGAACGGGAAATCAACGTCGGCGACGTGGTGCATGTCAAAGCCGGCGAAAAGCACTGGCACGGCGCCAAGGCGGATACCACCATGGGCCACATCACCGTAACGCTGCGCGGCAGCAAGGCGACCTGGCTATAATCGCCGTTCGTTCTTCATTCACTCCGTAGGGCCGTTCCCATGCACATCAAGAAACTCGACGCGCTGCTGTTTCGCGCGCCGATCAAGGAACCGCTGCGGACGTCGTTCGGCGTGCTGCACAACCGGCCTGCCCTGCTGGTGCGCGCCGAAGACGCCGATGGCGCAGTCGGCTGGGGCGAGATCTGGTGCGTCTTTCCACCCTGCGGCGCGGAGCACCGGGCGGCGCTGGTCGAAACCATGCTCGCCCCCATCGTCACCGGACAGGAATGGGCGGACCCGGCCGCGGCCTATCGCGGCATGACCGAGGCGACGCATATCGTCACACTGCAGGGCGGCGAGGCCGGGCCGATGGCGCAGGCGATTTCCGGCGTCGACATCGCGCTGTGGGACCTTGCCGCGCGCAAGGCGGGACAGCCGCTGTGGCGTTTCCTGGCCGATGACAAAACCGACAGCGACGGCACCATGCCGGTCTATGCCAGCGGCATAAACCCGGACCGGCCGGAGGTCATCGCGGCCGCGAAACAGGCGGAAGGGTACAGCGCTTTCAAGCTAAAGGTCGGCTTCGGCGAGGCGCGCGACCTCGAAAACCTCAAATCTCTGCGGGACGCGCTCGGCCGGGACGTGCAGCTGATGACCGACGCCAATCAGGGTTGGGACCTGGAGACGGCGATGCATATGAGCGCGAAGCTCGACCGCTACGGCCTGACCTGGCTGGAGGAGCCGCTGGCCTGCGACCGTCCGGCCGACGAATGGCTGACTCTCGCGAACAGCTCACCCGTTTTGCTGGCGGCCGGCGAGAATTTACGCGGCGACGCCGACTTCGACGCCATGATCGCGTCGCGCACCATCGCCTATATGCAGCCGGACATGACGAAATGGGGCGGCTTCACCGGCTGCCTGCCGGTGGCCCGGCGGATCATGGATGCCGGGCTGACCTATTGCCCGCACTATCTCGGCGGTGCGGTCGGCTTCATGGCCTCGGCGCATCTGCTGGCCGCCGCCGGCGGCCGGGGATTGCTGGAAGCCGACGTCAACCCGAACCCGCTGCGCGAAGAAATGCTCGGCGCCCCGCCGCCGATCGAGATCGGCCGCATGGTGCTGCCCGATGCGCCGGGTCTGGGGATGGCGCCGGAATTATCGTTGCTCGGAAAATTTAAGGCCTGAACCCGAACGTCGTCACGCCGGACGTGCGCAGCGGCGCGGCCATTTCGGCGAAGTCGCACAGCATCGGGCGGGTGTCGCGGGGATCGATGATTTCCTCCGGCATATAGGATTCCGCGCTGCGCAAGGGCGAGCGCAGCTTTTCCAACCGCCCCTCGATCTCCGCGAGCCGAGCTTCCGGGTCGGATGCTGCCGCGATGTCCGCCTTGTAGGCCGCCTCGATACCGCCTTCCATCGGCAGCGATCCCCAATCGCCGGACGGCCAGGCCGCGCGGATACCGTAACGGTCCGGGTTCATATGTGCGGAGCCCGCGACGCCGAACGCCTTGCGCACGATCACCACGGCCCAGGGCACGGTCGAGCCGAACACCGCCGCCAGCGCCTTCGCCCCATAGCGAATCGTGCCTTCATCCTCCGCCTGCCGGCCGATCAGGAAGCCCGGATTGTCGACCAGATGGACCATCGGCAGGTGGAAGACCTCGGCCAATTGCACGAAGCGCTCGACCTTCTCCGATGCCTTGGCGGTCCAGGCGCCGGCATAGTGGTAGGGATCGTTCGCCATCAGCGCGACCGGCCAGCCGTCGAGCCGGGCGAAGCCGGTGATCATCGGGCGGCCCCACATCCTGCCCATCTCGAAAAACGATCCCTTGTCGACCAGCGACTCAATGATGTCGCGCATCTTGTAGACCCGGCGCTTGTTGCGCGGGATCGCCTCGATCAGCCACGCGTCGCGCCGGTTCGGGTCGTCCTCGCGCGGGCCGCGCGGCGGCAGCTCGTGCACACTGGGCGGCAGGTAAGACAGGAATCGCCGCGTCTTCTCGAAGGCCTCCTGCTCGCTCTCCGCCTCGTCGTCGATCGCACCGTTGCGGGTGTGAATTTCGCTGCCGCCGAGTTCGTTCTTGGTCAGATCCTCGCCGATGCGGGCGACCACCGGTGGCCCGGCGACGAACATCTGCGCCGTCTCCTTGACGATCACCGAGTAATGGCTGGCCGCCACCCGCGCCGCCCCGAGCCCGGCGGTCGAGCCCAGCGCCAACGCCACCACCGGCACGGTCGACAGGTTCTGCACCATGTAGACCCATTTGCGGCCGTCATATCCCGGAAGCAGGGTATGACCCTTGGTCTCGATGTTCTTGACCGAACCGCCCCCGCCGGTGCCGTCGACCAGTCGAACGATCGGCAGACGCAGGTCGCGTGCCATGCGTTCCGAAGCGAGCGCCTTTTCAAATATGCCCGCGTCGTTGGCCCCGCCGCGCACGGTAAAATCGTCGCCGGCGATGACGACGCGCCGCCCCTCGATGTCCGCCCGGCCGAGCAGGAAATTGGCCGGCGAGAAATCGCGCAATTCGCCGTTTTCGTCATAGTCGGCGACGCCGGTGGCGGTGCCGATCTCATGGAAGCTGCCGGGATCGACCAGCCCCTCGATCCTTTCGCGGACGGTCAGTTTGCCCTGGTTGTGGTGCCGCTCGACCTTTTCCGGACCGCCCATTTTCTTGGCGAGTTCTTCGCGACGGCGCAGCTCGTCGACTTCCTTCTGCCAGCTCATATCTCTATTTTCTGTCTGCGGTTCCGGCGGCGCGCCGGCGGGAGGCGGCCAGTATCCCGCATTCGTGACACGGGAAGAAGGGGCGGCAGGGTCGATCGCACCGCGATCAATCGCCGTCGGCTGTTTCGATTTGTATGCGTTGCGCAAGTCCGCGCCGGAGCGGCCGGCGAATATCCCGCCGTTTGGACATGAATCGTTTGGCCCGGGCGAAATCGTCGATGAGCTGATATTCCGGATTTTGATCGTCGTGGTCGATCTTGAAATCACCCACATAGACCGCCTGACCGGGACGCACGGTGAAATAGACGGTCCTGCCACGAACTTTCTTTGGGCCGGAATCGTTGGGTTCGCGCACGCGCATGTTGTCCAGGTAATAGTGTCCGGCCTTCGCGACCTTGATCTGATACCGGTCGTACCGGTTGCTGTTGCGCGCAAACCGGCGCGGCAGCGCATTGCCCTTGTGCTTCATCTCAAGCCAGCGCTGTGGCGAAACCGGTTGTTTGCCCTGCTTGTGAAAGGCGCGCCAATACAGACGAACCGGCACGCGCTTCAGGTCGTTCCCGCGCATCCGGAACACCACAAGCCCCTTGCCCGATTTCTTACCGACTGCGCCCTTATCGCCGTAACCATCGTCATAGGGGCCACCCGCGCAACCGGCCAAGACCATCGCCGGAAAGAATGCGCAGAACACAATTCGCCGTAATAGATGTAAGGTCATCCGACTCCCCGCGTGTTTCTCCCCTACCCGGCGCAAGGATACATCATTCCGAGAATGCCTGAAGTCCCGTCTGGGCCCGGCCCAGGATCAGCGCGTGGATGTCGGCGGTGCCTTCCAGCGTGTTGATCGTTTCCATGTTCAGCACATGGCGGATCACATGGAATTCGTCGACGATGCCGTTTCCGCCGTGCATGTCGCGGGCGACCCGCGCGATGTCCAGCGCCTTGCCCGTGTTGTTGCGCTTGACCAGCGAGATCATCTCCGCCGTCACCTTGCCTTCCTCGCGCAGGCGGCTGATCCGCAATGCGCCCTGCAATCCCAGCGCGATATCCGTCTGCATGTCGGCGAGCTTCTTCTGGATGAGCTGGTTGGCGGCGAGCGGCCGGCCGAACTGGCTCCGGTCGATAACGTATTGCCGCGCCGCATGCCAGCAGAACTCCGCCGCGCCCATTGCACCCCAGCAGATGCCGAAGCGCGCATTGTTAAGGCAGGACAGCGGCGCGCCCAGACCGCGTGCTTCGGGCAAGCGGTTCTCCGCGGGCACGAACACCTCGTCCATCATGATGAAGCCGGTCGGCGACGCGCGGACCGAGAACTTGCCCTCGATCTTCGGATTGTCGAGCCCGTCCATCCCCTTTTCCAGCAGGAACCCGCCGATCACGCCGTCATCGTCCTTGGCCCACACGACGAACAGGTCGGCGATCGGTGCATGGGTGATCCATTGCTTGGTGCCGCTGAGCCGGTACCCGCCGTCGACCGCGCGCGCCCGCGCCTTCATGTTGCCCGCATCCGACCCGTGATCCGGTTCGGTCAGCCCGAAACACCCGATCACCGCGCCATCCCGCATCGGCGGCAACCAGCGCTCCTTCTGTTCGGCGCTGCCGTACATATGGATCGGCGCCATGGCGAGGCCCGACTGCACGCCGACCGCCGACCGGAAGGCGGTGTCGACCCGTTCCAGCTCGCGGGCGATAAGACCATAGGCGACGAAGCCGATGCCGGCGCAGCCGTAATCCGGAATATTCGCGCCGAGGAACCCGAGCTCGCCGAACTCGCGCATCAGCCCGGGATCGAAGGATTCGTCGCGGTTGAAGTCGCAGATTACCGGCATCAGCCGGTCCTGCGCGAAACTCCGCGCGGTATCGCGGATCTGGCGTTCCTCGTCGGTGAGCTGATCCTCCAACAGGAACGGATCGTCCCACACGAAAGTGGCTTTGGATGCGGCCACGGCGATCTTCTCCAAAAATGTGAAAGGGAGTGCCGAAGCACCCCCCTTCCCCAACCTTCCCCCGTCAAGGGGATGACAAATCGGACTGTTGCTACGACACCCGCTCCAGCACCACGGCGGTGCCTTGACCGACGCCGACGCAGAGGGTCGCCAGCGCGTATTTGCCGCCGGTGCGCTCGAGCTGCCGCGCCGCGGTCAGGAAAATACGCGGGCCCGACGCGCCGAGCGGATGGCCAAGCGCGATCGCGCCGCCGTTCATGTTGACGCGGCTGTCATCCTCGGCAACGCCGAGACCGTTGAGGCAGCCCAGCACCTGCGCAGCAAAGGCCTCGTTGATTTCGATGACATCCATGTCGCCGATCGAGAGACCGGCGCGTTCCAGCGCTTTCTGGGACGCGGGCACCGGGCCCATGCCCATGATCCGGGGCGGCACGCCGGCGGAGGCCGAGGCGAGGATCCGCACCTTCGGCGCGATGCCGGCCTTTTCGCCGACTTCGCGGCTGCCGATATACATGGCAACGGCCCCATCGTTCACGCCCGAAGCATTGCCGGCGGTCGTCACGCCGTCCTGAAACAGCGGGCGCAGTTTAGCGAGCTGTTCCATCGTCGTCTGCGGACGCGGATGCTCGTCGCTGTCGACCGATACCTCGCCGACCTTGCGGCCGCCGTCATAGGTCACCGTCATGATCTCGCCGTCGAAGAAGCCGTCTTCCTTGGCGGCCTTGTATTTACTCTGCGACGCCAGGGCGAAGACATCGGCCTGTTCGCGGGTGATCTGGAAATCCTGCGCCACATTGTCGGCGGTTTTCGGCATCGCCCAGTCGCCGAAGTCCTTTTCGATCTTCGGGTTCGGGAAGCGCGAGCCGATGGTGCTGTCGAAGACGTTGAAGTTACGCCCGAACGGCGCTTCCGACTTGCCGACC
>JAOTYV010000249.1 GCA_029861675.1 Alphaproteobacteria bacterium | reverse complement strand
CGCCAGCATGGCCAGCTCTTCCATCGATGGGTTCTTCCAGACCACCAACGCCGGCGGCAGGGTGACGAACATGGGTATCAACGTACCGTAGAACAGGATCGTCATCGATTTCTCGGTCACCGTCAGCCGTTTGATGAGAACGATGCTCATCGCGACGAACAGCGCATTGAGGACGGCGGCGATGGCGCCCGAACTCATCGTTGGGCCCGGCTGCACCATGATCAGGACGCCGCCGAAGCCGATCAGCGTCGCAAGCCAGCGCCGCCAGCGAATTTTTTCGCCGAGGAACAGCATCGCCAGCAGAATGACCCAAAGCGGCCTCGAAAAGCTAATGCCGGTAACGTCGGCCAGCGGCAGATGCGTCAGCGCGTAAAAGATCGTCATTACATGGAGCGAACTGGTGATGCCCCGGGCCAGATGGAAATTCATCCGGTCGGTCCGGAGTATTGAGAGGCCGTCCTTCGACATCAGGACGATCGGCAGCAAAAACAGCGTGCCGAAGAAACCGCGGAAAAACGCGATTTGGAAGCTGTCGATCGAGGTGCCGACATGCTTTATGAGCGAGTTGGTCGCTGTGAAAATGACGGCGCTCAGCAACACCCAAAGAGCGCCACGCAAGTTGCCGGGCATATCGGCAAACATAGCCGTCAATCGATTGCTGGCCGGCAACAAAGTCCTCGATATGCAGTGAAGTCGAGAAAGTTCGAATTCGATAAGGAATTATCACATCAAGACCATTAAAGAAATTGTAAAGCGCAGCGATTAATGCAACTTCGACAAGCCGCTGCAGCAAGTCTCGACAGCTTCCGCGGCCATGTGCAATGGTTTGCCGAATTCGGAAATTCGGAGAGGTCCATTGGGCGAAACGGCCGGAAACACGCTTTGGCAGCCATCGGCGGAACGCATCGGCGCCGCCAACCTCACGGCCTTCCGCCGGCACCTCGAAACGACGTGCGACGTGACATTGGAAGACTATGCGTCGCTGCATCGGTTTTCCGTCGAAAGGATGGAGGCTTTTTGGCGCGCCGTTTGGGACTTTACGGGCGTTGTCGCGGAACGCCGGGGTGAAACCGTCCTCGTGGATGGCGATAGGATGGCGACGTCGCGCTTTTTCCCGGATGCCCGGCTGAACTTCGCGGAAAATCTGTTGCGCCGCCGCGACGACGGGGCGGCGATGGTGTTTTGGGCGGAAGACAAGGTCAAGCGCCGCCTGTCCTGGCGGGAGGTCTATGACGAGACCGCGCGGCTGGCGCGGGCGCTCAAATCGGCGGGCGTGGGGCCCGGCGACCGGTGCGCGGGCTTCGTCCCCAATGCGCCGGAAGCGGTGCTCGGCATGTTGGGAACCGCGACCCTGGGCGGTGTCTGGACGTCGTGTTCGCCCGATTTTGGCGTACAAGGCGTGCTGGACCGCTTCGGGCAGGTCGCCCCGAAGGTCCTGTTCGCCTGCGACGGCTACTACTACAACGGGCGCTGGATCGATACGGTGGACCGTGTCGCTGAAATCCTCGACTCCCTGCCCTCGGTGGAGACGACGGTTGTGTTTTCGCTGCGGGGCGAGGCGCCCGATCTTACCCGGCTGCCGAACGCCGTCGGCTGGGCCGATTTCGTGGCCGGTCCGGCGCCGGGCGACATTGAATTCGAGCAGCTACCCTTCAGCCATCCGCTGTACATCCTGTATTCGTCGGGCACCACCGGCGCGCCGAAATGCATCCTGCATTCGGCCGGCGGGACCTTGCTCAAGCACCTGGAAGAGCAGCGCCTGCAATGCGACATCAAGGCCGGCGACAAGGTGTTCTATTTCACCACCTGCGGCTGGATGATGTGGAAC
Organism: Alphaproteobacteria bacterium; assembly: GCA_029861675.1. The sequence goes on along the minus strand of JAOTYV010000249.1, from coordinate 5,506 downwards.
TGGCTGGTCAGCGCGCTGGCGTCGGAAGCGACGCTCCTGCTGTATGACGGCTCGCCGTTTGCGCCCTCGCCGAACATTCTGTTCGACTTCGCCGATGCGGAAGGGATGACCCTGTTCGGCACGTCGGCAAAGTATATCGATGCGCTTGCCAATGAAGGGCTGGACCCGATCGCGACCCACGACCTGGCGCCGTTGCGCACGATGACGTCCACCGGCTCGCCGCTGGCGCCGGAAAGCTTCGACTACGTCTATCGCCACGTCAAAAAAGATGTCTGTCTGTCTTCGATCGCCGGCGGGACCGATATCATCGGGTGTTTCGTCGGCGGCAACCCGACCGGGCCGGTCCGGCGCGGCGAGATCCAGGCGTCGGTGCTGGGCATGCAGGTCGAAGTATTTTCGGAGACGGGCGAAAGCCTGCTGGGCGAAAAAGGGGAGCTGGTTTGCACGCGGCCGTTTCCATCGCTGCCCCTGGGGTTTTGGGAGGATCCGGACGGCGTGCGGTATCGGGCTGCGTATTTCGGGAAATTTCCCAATGTCTGGTGTCATGGGGATTTCGTCGAGATCACCGACCACGGCGGCATGATTATCTATGGCCGGTCGGATGCCACGCTCAATCCCGGCGGCGTCCGTATCGGCACGGCGGAAATCTACCGGCAGGTCGAATCCTTTGTCGAGGTGGAGGAAGCGTTGTGCATCGGCCAGGAGTGGGACAAGGACACGCGGATCGTCCTGTTCGTGCGGATGCGTCCCGGCCAGGCGTTGGACGCCGCGCTGACGGATCAAATCCGCACGCGCATCCGGCAAAACTGTTCGCCCCGCCATGTGCCCGCCAAGGTGATCGAGATCGCCGATATCCCGCGCACCAAATCCGGCAAGATCACTGAATTGGCGGTACGCGATATCATCCATGGCCGGCCGGTCAAGAACAGGGAGGCGCTCGCGAATCCGGAAGCGCTGGCGCTGTTCGAGGCGCTGCCCGCGCTGCAGGAAAAGTGAGGCGGCCGGTGCGAAACAACGCCTCCGCCACGACGGCGCCATGACCGTCCGCATCCGCCCGGCCATTCGCGACCTTGAAATGCAGCAGATCGGTCAGGTCTCCAGCCTGGCAATGGGCGACCCGGATGTCATTCCGCTGTGGTATGGCGAATCCGACATGCCGACGCCGGGTTTCATCAATGACGCAGCGGGCGCGGCGCTCGCCGCGGGCGAAACCTTCTATACCCACAAACGGGGCATCCCGGCGCTGCGGGCGGCGCTGGCGGACTACACCGGGGCGCTCTATGGCGCGGGCGTGGCGGAGGATCGTATCAGCGTGACCTCGTCGGGTATGGCGGGGATCATGACCGCGATGCAGATGCTCGTCGATCCGGGCGACAATGTGGTGATTGTCGGGCCGGTCTGGCCGAACGCGCGCGCGGCGGTCGAAATCATGGGCGGGGAGCCGCGTATTGCGGCCTTGAAGTTCGGCAATACCGGTTGGACGCTTGATCTCGACCGGTTGTTCGAGGCTTGCGACGCGCGCACCCGGGCGATCTTCATCAATTCGCCGGGCAACCCGACCGGCTGGATGATGCGCCGGGGCCAGCAGCAGGCGGTGCTCGACTTCGCCCGCGAAAACGGCCTTTGGATCCTCGCCGACGAGGTCTATGGCCGGATCGTCTACGATCGGCCGGTGGCGCCGTCCTTCCTGGAGGTCGCCGCGCCGGACGATCCGGTGATCGTGGTCAACAGCTTTTCCAAATCCTGGGCGATGACCGGCTGGCGGATCGGCTGGCTGACCCATCCGCCGGTCTGCGGCGATTGGGTCGCCAATCTCGTCGAATACAGCACCAGCGGCACGCCGACCTTTCTGCAACATGCGGCGCTGACGGCGCTGCGCGACGGCGACGCTTTGGTGGTGTCGATGGTGGACCGGTGCCGGCGCGGCCGCGACGTGGTGGGCGCTTGCCTCGCCGCCCTGCCGCGGGTGCGGTACCGGGCGCCGGACGCGGCATTTTATGCGTTCTTCGCGGTGGATGGCATGGTGAACAGCCTCGACTTCGCCAAGCGTCTGGTACACGAGGCGCGGGTCGGACTGGCGCCGGGCACGGCGTTCGGGCCCGAGGGCGAAGGCTGGTTGCGGCTGTGCTTTGCCCGGGCGCCGGCAACGCTGGAGCAGGCCGTCGAGCGCCTGACGCCGGCGCTGAAATAACCGCGATCGCGGCGTCGTTCAGGCGGATCTGGCCGCGTCCCCGGAATGTTCCGCCTCGGCCAGCAACCATTCGCGAAAGGCCGTGACCTTGGGCCGGCCGGCGGTGGATTCCGGCGCAACGACGTAATAGGCGTAGGCGGTCGGCAACGAAACATCGAACGGCTTGACGAGCCGGCCGTCGGCGAGTGCCTGCGCGGCGATCGCACTGCGCCCCAAGGCCACCCCGTCGCCGGCAATCGCCGCATCGAGTACCAAATTCGCGAAATTGAACGACGGTCCGCGTCCCGGATCGATGCCCTCGACACCCGCGGCGAGCAGCCAGCGTGTCCAGTCATCCCGCTTGTAGTCGTGCAGCAGCGTGTGATGACGCAGATCTTCGGGCTGGCGCAACGGGTGCGGTCCTTCGAGAAGCTGGGGACTGCAGACCGGGAAAACATCCTCGGTCAGGAACCGGTCCGCGCGCAGGCCGGGATATTCGCCGTGGCCGTAGCGGATGGCGATATCGGCGTCGTCATTGACGAAGTCGATCAGGTTGTCCTCCGCATCGATCCGCACGTCGATCTCGGGATGCGCGGCGCGGAAGAGCTTGAGCCTGGGCATCAGCCATGTTGCGGCGAAGGAGGGCAGAACGCTGACGGTCAGTGCGCCGGTTTCCTCCCGCACGGCAAGGCGCTCGGTTGCCCGGACCAGGAGGTCGAGCGCGTCGCGCACCGGCGCCTGATAGGCTTGCCCCGCCTCGGTCAGGGTAAGCCGCCGGTTGAAGCGGTGGAACAATTCGACGCCAAGCCAATCCTCGAGACCCTTGATCTGATGGCTGATGGCGGCCTGGGTAACATGCAGTTCCTCCGCCGCCAAAGTGAAGCTCAGATGCCGCGCGGCCGCTTCGAACACAGGCATTGCCTTGAGCGGCGGTATCCGCCGTGCCATCGGTTTTCCTTTTCTATTGATTATTAGAGCTCATCCGAAAAGTGAAATTATATCATTTGTAGAAGTCAGTAGGACGCCATATTTGAGTATTCCAACGGGTATAGATGCGGCACCGCCGGGTTTGGCGACTCCGCACTTGATAAGGATAGATAATATGAATGCCGGCGTATTAAAGGCCCATGCGGACACTTCGTTCGCGGCGGCGAGACCGTCCCAAAGTTTGACCGAATGGGTGTCCCCCCTCGGGCAAATCCTCGGAACGTGGCACCGGCGCGCTACGCAAAGACATGCGCTCGCGCGGCTCGACGATCATTTGTTGAAGGATATCGGCTTGGATCGCCAGTCCGTCGCGGCCGAGATTGCGAAACCGTTCTGGCGCGCCTGAGACACGGCCGGGGTATTGGTGGTGATAGCGGCCTCCGGTCTGGAAACGGGTTCCCGATGGACAGAACCCACGGCACTATAGTGCTCGGCCGCTTGATCGGCCGGTCGTCGGGTCGGATGCTCATCCCGCTCCTCGACCGCGTCTGGCTATGGCGCGACCGCGCGGCGGAGCGCAAAATGCTTGCAAGGTTCGACGATCGCGCGCTGCAGGATATTGCCGTCGACCGGGCGACGGCGTTTGCGGAAGCGGCGAAGCCGTTCTGGCGGGCGTGACGGGTTCGCCGTCTTCACGAGTGCGATAACGGGAAGCAACGTGTGCTGACACTTTACGACTATCTGCCGTCCGGCAACGGTTTCAAGGTACGCCTGTTGCTGCGCCAGCTTGATCGCCCGTTTCAATTGGTCGAGACGGATATTCTCGCCGGGGCAACCCAGACGCCCGATTTTCTCGCCCTGAATCCGAACGGGCGGATACCGGTCCTGGTGGACGGTGAGACGGTGCTCTCGGAATCGAACGCGATCCTGTTCTACCTCGCCGAGGGCACGGCGTTCCTGCCCGACGACCGGCTCGGCCGCGCGCGTGCTGCAATGGATGTTTTTCGAACAGTACAGCCACGAACCGAACATCGCGACGGTGCGTCATTGGCTGTGCCATCTCGGGCGTTCGGAGGAAGACCCCGCGGTGCAGGACAAGCGGCGCGCCGGATATCAGGCGCTGGCGGTGATGGAACGTCATTTGTCCGATGCCGATTTCTTCGTGGCGGACCGCTACGGTATCGCCGACATCGCCCTGTACGCCTACAGCCATGTGGCCCATGAGGGCGGCTTCGACCTGACCGGCTATCCCGCGGTCAATCGCTGGCTCGATCGGGTCCGCGCGCAGCCCGGGTATACGGCGATAACCGAGCGATAAGACCGGCGCGCACGGCCGTGGTTAGCCCATTTCTTGTTTAAAATGACTCAAGGGAATTGGTCTATCGCTTTGTTTATCCGCAAATTCGTCGTCGCGAACCGTTTCCGCTCGCTCGGGATTTGCCCTAGCCGTCGTTCCGAACCTTGACCACCACCTTGCCGGTCGATCTACGCTCGATCAGGCTGGTCAGCGCTGCTGCGGTTTCCTCCAACGGGTAGGTGAAGCTGATATGCGGCTTCAGCTTGCCTTCCGCGTACCATTTGCAGGTTTCCGCCAGGGTGTGGCGCATCACGTCCGGCTGCTCGAACCGGTAGGTGCTGAAGGAATAGCCGATCGCCGAAATGTTTTTCACCAGGAGGTAATTGGCCGCGAATTTGGGAATTTCACCGCTGGCGAACCCCAGCGTAATCAGCCGGCCTTCGTAATTCAGGCAGCGCATGGCCTCGTGCGACGCCGATCCGCCGACCGGGTCGTACACCACGTCGGCGCCGCCGGTCAGCGCCTTCACCCGGTCGCGAATGTCCTCGGTGGCGTAGTTGATCAGATGGTCCGCGCCGCGTGACTCTGCGATGCGCAATTTATCGTCGCTGCTGGCACACGCGATCACCGTGGCGCCCAGCGCCTTGCCGATCTCGACCGCGGTCAAGCCGACCCCGCCGGCCGCGCCGAGCACCAAAAGAACCTCGCCCGCCTGCAGCCGGGTGCGATGGGTCAGCGCCAGATGACTGGTGCCGTAGGCGATCGGAAACGCGGCGCCGCTGGCATAATCCATCGAATCGGGCATCGCCACCACATGGCCCGCATCGACCAGCGCTTCCTCCGCATAGGCGCCGCTGCGCATCGGCGCCAGCACCCGGTCGCCCGGCTTGAATTCCGCGACGCCGGGACCGACCTCGAGCACCTCGCCGGCCGCTTCCATTCCGGGAATAAAGGGCAGCGGAGGAATGAACTGATAGACACCGGTGAGCATCAAGGTATCCGCGAAGTTCACCCCGGCGGCATGGATGGCGATCCGCACTTCGCCCGGTCCGGGCTTCGGCGCGGCGACGTCCTCCAGCCGGAGCGCCGCGATCCCCTTCAATTCATGAATG
>JAOTYV010000248.1 GCA_029861675.1 Alphaproteobacteria bacterium | reverse complement strand
ACGGATGGCGCCGTGGGCGTCGACTTGGTGGAGGGCGGGCAATGACGGAGGGCAGTCATTTCATCGCCGGGCAATCGGTCGCCGGCGAGGGCGAAGTGCTCGACGACATCAACCCCTCGACCGGCAAAGCGATTGGCCGTTTCCGCGAGGCCACGCTGGAGCAAGCGGAAACCGCCGTAGCCGCCGCTGCGCGTAGTTTCGCGACAGGCATCTGGGCCGACGCGCCGATTTCCGAACGGCAGGCGGTAATGCGCCGCTCGGCCATCGCGATCCGTGACAATGCCGACGCGTTGGTCGATCTGCAGGTCGCCGAGGGCGGGATGGTTCCAACCGGGGTGCGAGGCCAGGTGATGGGGGGTGCAGCCTGGTTCGACTATTTCGCCGATTTCCTTGGCCGCGAGGCGGGCGAGATGTTCCGCCAGTTGGGTCGGGCGACCACGCTGGTCGAGCGTGTTCCCATCGGGGTCTGCGCCTTGTTTTCGCCCTGGAACGTGCCGGTGACGTTGAGCGCGATCAAGCTGGCACCGGCGCTTGCGGCGGGCAATTCGGTGGTGCTGAAACCGTCGGAAGAAACGCCCATGGTCACGCGGCGGCTTGTCGATCTGCTGCACCAAGCCGGGCTGCCGGATGGCGTTTTGAACTGCGTCAACGGACGCGGCGCAACAACCGGTGCGGCGCTGGCTGGAGCCAGGGGCGTCGACATGATCTCTTTCACTGGCGGCGCGGTCGGTGGACTTGCCGTCGCCGAGGCGGCGGCGCGCGCCTGTATTCCTTGCGTCATGGAGCTGGGCGGCAAATCGGCGACTGTCATCTTCGACGATGCCGACATGGACGCCGCGCTCGACGGCACGCTGATGTCGATCTATGCCAGCAACGGCGAGGCCTGCTTGGCGGGCTCGCGCATTCTGGTGCAGGAGACAATTGCGGCAGACTTCATGCCGCGTTTTGCCGAGCGGGCGAAGGCGCTGCGTGTCGGCGACCCGCGTGAAGACGGTATCGATATCGGGCCTATGATAACGGCTGCGCATTTGCAGCGGGTGCTGGAGTTCTACGAATCCGCTCAAGCAGAGGGCGACCGCATCCTGTTCGGCGGCGCGGCGGAGGAAGCCGCAGAAGGCTTCTTTGTGAATCCGGGGGCCATCGAAGTCGCCTCAACCGCCAGCCGGGTTTGGCGCGAAGAGGTGTTCGGGCCACTGGCGGCGATCATGACATTCGCCACCGAGGACGAGGCTATCGCTCTGGCCAATGACAGCGATCATGGGCTGGCGGGGTACCTGTGGACCCGCGATCTGGACCGAGCGATGCGGGTGTCGCGGCGGGTGCGCACGGGTACGATGATGGTCAACTCGACCTTCCTGCGCGAACTCAACGCGCCCTTCGGGGGCTTCAAGGCGTCCGGTATCGGGCGCGAAGGCGGGTTGCACAGCTGGATGAATTTCACCGAGGCCAAGACAACGGTGATCCGGAATGGATGAAGGTGGGATGCTGAAGGGCAAAAGGATCATCGTGACCGGGGCCGCGCAAGGCATCGGCGCGGCGCTGGCTACCGGATTTGCGGGAATGGGGGCCAAAGTGGCGCTGGCCGATATCGCTGACCCCAGCGACGCCGCGGCGCGGATCGTGGAGGCGGGTGGCGAGGCCATCGCGGTGCAAATGGACGTCACACGCCGCGCCGATTGTGACCGCATGGCCACCGAAACCGAGGCTGCATTCGGCGGCATCGACGGGCTGGTGAACAACGCCGCCCTTTTCGCAACTCTGCCAATCGCCGCCTATGACGACATCGACGAGGGGCTCTGGGACAAGGTGATGGCGGTCAACGTCAAGGGGCCGTGGCTCTGCACCGGTGCCGCCGTCCCGGCGATGGAGCGCGCGGGTGGCGGCTCGGTGGTAATGATCGCCACCAACCGCATATTCCACGGCTTTCCCGGCATGCTGCATTATGACGCCTCAAAGGGTGCCGTGCTGGCCATGGCGCGCTCGCTGACGCGCGAGTTGGGTCCGAAAAACATCCGCGTCAACACCATCGCGCCCGGTCTGACCATGAGCGAAGGGGTGTTGGCGCGCGAGGGTATTCAGGAGCGCAAGGGCGCGATTGCAGCGGGGCGGGCATTGGCGCGCGACCAGCAGCCTGAGGATCTGATTGGTGCTGTCGCCTATTTCCTCAGCGATCACGCCGGGTTCGTCACCGGACAGTCGCTGGGCGTCGACGGCGGCGGGATCATCCATTAGCGGAGCGAAATCATGGCTATCGTGAGTATTACCATCATCGAAGGGCGCGACCGCGAGACCAAGAACCGTCTGATCGCGCGGCTGACCGATGCGGTCGTGGATACGCTGGGGGCCGAGCCGGGTCAGGTCCGCGTTGTCATTAACGAAGTAGGTGACGGCGATTACGCAGTGGCGGGCAAGCCAGTGTTTCTGAAAGGCGACGGCAATGGCTGATCCAACCGAGATCATTGTTCGCCGCGACGGCCCCGCCGGGATCGTGCGCTTCAACCGGCCAAAGGTGCGCAACGCGCTGACCGATACCATGCTGACCGAGACCCGCGCAGCGATGCAGGCCTGCGAGATGGATCGCGACATCGCCGCCATCGTGCTGACCGGCGATGACAAGGCATTCTGCGCCGGTGGCGACGTCAAGGGCACCGCTGCCAGCACCATGGCGACGTTCGACAAGTACCGGCACCGCTATACCCAATCCGTTTGGCACGACTTCATGCGGTTTCTTTCCAATACCACCAAACCGGTGATCGCGGCAGTCGAGGGCCACGCGCTGGGCGGCGGGCTGGAGATCGCGCTGCGCTGCGATTTCATTGTCGGGTCGGAAACCGCGAAATTGGGGCTGACCGAGGCGAAACTCGGCCTGTTCCCGATCCTCGGCGGCGCCTGGTCGCTGGCCCGCGCCGTTGGCGAACGCCGGGCGCGGGAACTGGCCTATACCGGGCGCCAGATCGGGGCTGCCGAGGCGCTGGAGATGGGCGTTCTGAACCATGTGACCCCGGCGGGCGATGCCATGGGCAAGGCGCTGGAGATCGCCGGAGAAATTGCCGGATCCGCGCCGCTGTCGGTGATGGCATTGAAACAGGCGATCAACCGGGCGCATGGACAAAGCTTTGAGGAGGCGCTGAACGCAGGCGGCGACTTATCGGCGCTATTGATGGGGTCCGAAGACCGCAAGGAAGGCCTGTGCGCCTTCGTCGAGAAACGCAAACCGGAGTTCAAGGGTGAGTGAAACAAACTTTTGACGCCATCATCGTCGGCGGCGGCCATAACGGGCTGACCTGCGGTGCCTATCTGGCCAAGGCGGGATTGAAGACGCTGGTGCTGGAACGCCGTCACATCGTTGGCGGGGCCGCGGTGACGGAGGAGTTTCATCCCGGCTTCCGCGCCTCGACCTTCAGCTACATCATGGGTCACGTCCACCCCAAGGTGATCCGCGAGCTGGAACTGGAGCGCCACGGGCTGCTGCACCTTAAAATGAACGAGGTGGTGCATCCGCTGGAGGGCGACGATAGCATCATCTTCTCGACCGACATGGCCACGACCCAGGCCGAGATCGCGCGGTTTTCGACACGCGATGCTGCGATCTATCCGAAGTTCTTCGCCGACATCACCCGCAGCATCGGCATCCTGCGCCGGCTGCTGCTTGAAACGCCGGTCGATCCGGGCGATCGAAGCTGGGGAGCGCTGAAGGATGTCGCCAGGATGGGCTGGCGCTATCGAGGTATGGGCGAGGAGTTTTATCGCATCACCGATGCGATGACCCAGTCGGCCTATGATTTCGTATCACGCTGGTTCGAAAGCGATGAGGTCAAGGCGCTGCTGTGTTACTGGGCCGGGATCGGCAATTTCCGCGGCCCGCGGGCGGCGGGCACTGCCTATTCGATTCTGTTCCATTTGCTCGGCGAGAACGGGCTGGGCTTTTCCCGAGGCGGGATGGGCGCGATCTCGGATGCGATCTCCGCGGCGGGGCGGCGGCACGGGATGGAGATTGCCACCGATGCCGCCGTGGACCGGATCACAGTGAAAAATGGCCGCGCGACCGGTGTGGTGACCGAGGACGGGCGCGAGTTTGGCGCCCGGCTGGTCGCCTCGAACGTGGCGGCGCCCGTGACCTTCGGGCGATTGGTGCCGCGCGCGGAACTGCCCGAGGATTTCCTGAGGGCCATCGACAACTGGCGCTGCCAGGGCGAGGTTTTCAAGATCAACTGCGCCGTGGACAGGCGGCCGCAATACCGCGGGTTTTCGCCGGGGCAGGCTGGGGTGGACTACCCGGCCTATGCCCATGTCGGGCCGACCATCGATTATATGGAACGTGCCTATGACGACGCCAAATACGGTTGGTACTCGGCGCGACCCTTCGTTTCTCCCATTGTGCCCAGCGTTATCGACGACACGCTGGCGCCCGAGGGCAAACATGTGGTCACCCTGTCGGGCGGGCACGCGCCTTATGACCTGCGCGGCGGCGACTGGGCGGATGAGCGCGACACTTTCATCGACAACGTCTTCGCCGTGATGGACGAATTCGCCCCGGGCTTCAGCGACAGTCTGATATCCTATCAGGCGTTCCTGCCGCCGGACCTCGAAGACATTCTGGGCATGCCGGGGGGGCACGAGCTGCACGGCGAAGTGGCGCTGGATCAGCTGTTTTTTCAGCGCCCGGCACCGCATTACGCCGATTACCGCAGCCCGATCCGGGCCCTGTACCAATGCGGATCATCCACCCATCCCGGCGGGTCGGTCTCGGCGGTGCCGGGGCACAACGCCGCCCGCGAAATCCTCAATGACTACAGGCGTCTGCAATGAGTTCGAGCAAGGCATTCGACGCCATCATCATCGGCGGCGGCCATAACGGGCTGACCTGCGGCGCCTACCTGGCGCGGGCGGGAAAATCGGTGCTGGTGCTGGAACAAAAGTCCTATGTCGGCGGCGCATCGGTGACCGAAGAATTCAGCCCCGGTTTTCGCGCCTCGACCTATTCCTTCATCATGGGGCACCTGCATCCCAAGGTGATCGAGGAACTGGAGCTGAAGAAATATGGGCTAGAGTATTACCCCCAACCCAATGTCTTTAACCCGACCGAAGATGACGGCATTATTTTTTCCAAAGACCCAGTCAAGACTCGCGAACAAATCGCGCGATTCTCACAGCACGACGCAGACAACTACCCGAAATTCTTCGAACGGCTGCAATCGACGATCGAAATTTTGCGCATGCTGCAGTTGGAAACCCCGGTCAACCCGTTTCGCAAGGATCCGGTGGGCCTGTTCAAGACGGCACGCTTCGCCTGGAAGCTGCGCAACGCTGAAATAGAAGTCTACAACCTGCTGCACGCGCTTTCGATGAGCGCGCATGACTACGTCAGCCGCTGGTTCGAGAATGAACTCGTGAAGGCCAAGTTCATGTTCTGGGCGACGATCGGCGGCAATGTCGGTCCCTATTCACCGGGCACGGCATTTTATCTGGTCACCCATCTGATCGGCCAGACCGGCATGAGTTTCGCCAAGGGCGGCATGGGCGCGGTTGCCGACGCGCTGGCCAAATCCGGAGCGGCGCATGGCATGGAGGTACAATGCGATGCCTGGGTCGACGAGATTCTTGTGAAGGACGGCAGGGCCCATGGCGTGCGGCTGCGCTCGGGCGAAGACATCCACGCCTCCCGCGTGGTTTCGAACGTTAACGCCAAACGCACCTTTCTGGACATGGTGAACGAGGATCACCTGCCCGAAGATTTTGTGGACGATATCAAGGGGTTCCGTTCGCGCGGGATGAGCTTCAAGCTGCTTTGCGCAGTGGACCGATTGCCGCAATACAAGGGCTTCGACAAGGACAAGACCGGTGTCGATTATCCGGCCTATGCCCATATCTGCCCAACGCCCGAGTTTCTGGAACGCGCCTTTCACGACGCCAAGTTCGGCTGGTATTCAGCAGAGCCGTTCCTCAGCCCGAACGTGCCCAGTTACACCGATCCTACGCTTGCGCCCGAGGGCAAGCATGTGGTCGTGTTCCAGGGCGGCGTCACCCCATACGAATTGCGCAATTCCGACTGGGACCGCGAAGGCCCGCAGTTGGTGAAGAACGCATTTTCGGTGATGGACCGTTTCGCGCCCGGGTTTTCCGACAGCGTCATCGACTACAAACTGATCACGCCAAAGGACATCGAGGCCGACATCAACCTGCCCGGCGGCAATTCCCAGCACGGCGAACTGACGCTGGACCAGATATTTTTCATGCGCCCGGTGCCGCGTTACGCCGACTATCGCTCGCCGGTGCGCAACCTTTACCAATGCGGCGCCTCGACCCATCCAGGCGGCGCCGTTTCCGCCGTACCGGGCCACAACGCGGCGCGGGAAATACTAAAGGATTGGCGGTGGTCGCGCTAAGGAAAACCGTTGCGATGGAAACTTAGTGGGATCATAGTGGGCAAAGCGCCGAGTCGCGAGAAGACGACCGGAGGGGAGGACAAATGCCGCATGAAGTGAAAATACCGGATTATGTGATCGAACGGATCATGGCGAAACGCGGTAAGCTGGAGGTGTTCGACGAGTTCGAGGCCGCCAAGACGGCCTTTCTGGTCGTCGATATGCAGAATTTTTATGTCGCCGAAGTGGATACGGCGATTTCCATCGTCCCGAATATCAATCGCATCGCAAGCGCCTGCCGTGACAAGGGTGTGCCAGTGATCTGGGTGATCATGCGCTGCGCTGAGGAAGAGGGCGCGCCAAGCCAGTGGCCGCTTTATCACCGCTATTTCTTTACCGAGGCCAAGGGCCAGAACCACCTGACCAAACTGAGCCCCGGCAACGCGGGATATGAAATCTACCCGGATCTCGATGTGAAGGACGAGGATCAGATCGTCACCAAGCGGCGGTTTTCGCCGTTCATAGTCGGCTCGTCAGAGCTGCACGACATCTTGCAGGGGATGGGTATCGAGAATCTGATTGTAGCCGGAACGGCGACCAACATGTGCAGCGAAAGCACCGCGCGGGATGCCATGATGTTGGATTACAAGGTGGTAATGGTCGAGGACGCCAATGCCGCGCGCTATGACGATGACCACCTTGCCGGATTGACCTCTTTCTACCAAAGTTTCGGCGACGTGCGCACGACCGAAGACGTGATCGCTTTGATCAAGTGACGCGCAAGAATAACACAGTCGGGAACCGACCAATGAACTCAAAAGGGAGGACGAAATGAACCTGAAATCAATTCTGTTGGCGGGGGCGATGGCCGTCGTCGGAGGCGGGGCGATGGCCGCGTCGCACGGCTGCAGCAATGATGTTGCGGCCAAATCGCTAACCAACGCATTTCCGGCCTATGTCATAATGACCGACG
>JAOTYV010000247.1 GCA_029861675.1 Alphaproteobacteria bacterium | reverse complement strand
ATGTCGTCCACCAAATCGGCGATCGGCCATTTGCTCGGCGCGGCGGGGGCGGTCGAGGCGCTGTTCTGTATCAAGGCGATCCAGGACGGCGTTGTCCCGCCGACCTTGAATCTCGAAAAGCCGTCGTCGGGTTGTGACATCGATCTCGTGCCCCTTGAGGCGAAGGAACGGCCGGTGCGGAACGTGATGTCCAATTCCTTCGGCTTTGGCGGCACCAATGCCTCACTTATTATAACGGGCGCTCCGTAGATATCCGATGGCGTCCGGTCGGCGAAGATTCATTGCGGCATTCATAGTCGTTATTGGGTGTGCGCTGCTCGGCGCCGCTGCCTTGGTCTACCGGCATTATGTTGCGCCGGGACCGCTGAAACAGCCGACGACGGTGGTGGTGGCGCGCGGCGCCGGCGTCAACGATATCGCCAGGCTTCTCCACAATAAGAGTGTGATTGCCAATCCGAAGCTCTTCGGTGCGGTTGCCCGGGTCAGCGGCGTTCACCGGCGCCTGATGGCGGGAGAATACGGCTTCGACCCCGGCGTCAGCACGCGCGACGTGCTGACGGTTCTCCTCGAGGGCCGGACCACGGTACGCAAGGTCACCTTTGCCGAGGGCATCACCGTCAAGGAAGTGGCCGAGGCGCTGGCCAACACGGAAGGGCTGAAAGGCGAGTTGGCGTCTATTCCCAACGAAGGCACGCTCTTGCCGAATACCTATCATTTTTCGCTCGGTGACAGCCCAACCGCCATCGTGCAGCGGATGGAAAACGCAATGGCCGCGACCGTCGCCGAATTGTGGGAAAACCGCGCGGACGGGTTGCCGATCCGCACCATGCGCGAAGCGATCATCCTGGCTTCGATCGTGGAAAAGGAAACCGGCGTTGCCTCGGAGCGCGCGCGGGTTGCCGCGGTATTTGTCAATCGCCTGCGCAAGCGCATGCGTCTGGAAACCGATCCGACCGTCGTCTATGGCCTGACCGAGGGCAAGGGGCCGCTGGGCCGGGCCCTGACGCGCCGGGATTTGAAGCGGGATCATCCTTACAATACATACCGAATATTCGGACTGCCGCCGGGGCCGATCTGCAATCCGGGACGCGATGCGCTGGCCGCGGTGATGAACCCGCTGGAAACGGACGAGCTGTATTTCGTGGCGGACGGGACCGGCGGTCACGCCTTCGCCCGCAACCTCGCGGGGCACAACCGCAATGTCGCGAAATGGCGCAAGATCCGGCGCGAGATGCGCCGAAACGCCGCCCCTAAATAACGCCGCAACGCTGGATCAGATACCCGCGATCCGTTCCGGGCCCTGCGGTTTCCGGCCGCGTTCGACCGCGTGAACGGCCTCAATCAGCGCTTCGTTCACCGGCGTCGGGATGCCGGCTTCGAGGCCTTTCTCGACCACCAATCCGTTCAGATAGTCGATCTCGGTCCGCCGGCCCTTGGCCATGTCCTGTCCCATCGACGGGCGCTGGCCGTCGCCGCGCTCCTTGGCGGCTTCGGTGAGCGACGTGACGAGTGCGTCGAGCGCCTTGGCGTCGCCGTCGGCGGCGGCGACCCAGGTATCGGCGCCGTGCCCCTTGATGGTTTCCAGCTTGAAGCCGAGCGCCTGGCCGACGCGGATGGTCTCGGCGGCGAGCCGGATCGACAGCCAGCGCGGCGCTTCGATGGTGCCCATCTCGTTACCGCTGTAGCCGGTGCAGGCGGACAGCCCGTTATGACAGGCGTTCATCACAAGCTTGGACCACCGTTCGCCCCACAGGTTGTCCGTTGCCTTCGCGCTGTCGCAGTAACCCAGCCACTCGACCAGCTCCTCGACGCGGGGTGTGATGGTGCCGTGCACCTCGCCGCAACGGAACACGGTGTATTTTTCGCCGCGCAGCGGCACGTTGCGTTGCACGAGTCCCGGCTCCTGCAGTTCGACCGAGATGGTGCTGGCGATGCAGCCGACCGTGCGGCCCCAGCCGACGATCCCGGCGATGCGTTCTTCGTTAATGCAGTTTTGCAACGAGACGACAAAACCCTCTGGCGCCAAATACTGTTTGATCATCGCTGTCGCCCATTCCGTGTCGTAGGACTTGGTCGAGACAATGGCGATATCGATCGGCTCCTGCTTGGCCAGGTTCTGCACCTCGGTGACATGCAGCGCCTTGACCGGGACGTCGTAGCTTTCTTGTTTGGTGACGCCGCGGAGCTTGAGGCCGGTGCTGCGCATCGCCTCCACATGCTCGGGCCAGGGGTCGATGAAAGTGATATCGACGCCGTTCCGCGCCAGATGTCCACCCGTATACCCGCCGACGGCGCCGGCGCCGACAACTGCCACGCGTTTCTTCATGATGTCCTCCCTGATGATCACTGTGAAGCTGCGCTGCCATCATAGACCCGGACCGGTGTCGTGCAAAACCGGCGGCGCTATCCGCCGCCACCCGGATACGGCTAGACTGAACATCGACGCTTCACACCAAGGAACGGATCCCGCCGGTGCGGATCGGGCAACGGCGCGGGCCGATGAAAGGAACTAAAGATGGCCGACCTCGTCAACGAGTTGGAAGGAAAGGTCGCGATCGTGACCGGCAGCGCGCGCAACATCGGCCGCGCAACGGTCGAGGAACTCGCCCGTGCCGGGGCCTCGGTGGTGGTCAACGCGGTGCAGGCACAGGATCTGTGCGAGGAAGTCGCGGAAGGCATCCGGGCCGGCGGCGGCAAGGCGATCCCGGTGATGGCGGACATCACCGACCCGGACGCCGTGCGGACGCTGGCCGATACGGCGATCCGTGAATTCGGCGGCATCGATATCCTGGTCTGTAACGCGGCGAACCGCAGCAACAAGCCGTTCGACCAGCTGGATTGGGAAACCTGGAAGCAGACCATCGACATTTCGATCCACGGCACCTTCCACCTGGCAAAAGCAGTCGTACCGGCGATGCGGCAACGCGGCGGCGGCAACATCGTCGGCGTCGGCGGCATGTCGTCGCTGCGCGGCCAAGCGGGTCGGTCGCACGTCATGGCGGGGAAAATGGGGCTCAACGCGTTCATCCGGGGGCTCGCGCTCGATCTGGCGAAGGACAGCATCCGCGCCAATCAGGTGGTCGTCGGCACCTTCGACACGGTGCGCGAGAACAACCCGTCCTCCAGCCCGGTGCCCGCCGGCGGCGACACCAAGATCCCGCTCGGCCGCAAGGGCGCACCGCAGGACATGGCCGACCTGATCCGCTTCGTGGTCGGCCCGGCAGCCAGCTACATCACCGGTCAGACGATCCACTGCAACGGCGGCGCGTATATGAATATTTAGTGCAAATCCCGAGCGAACCGCATCGGTTCGCGACGACGTATTTGCGTATCAATAAAGAGATAGATCATTTCAGTTGAGTCAATTTAAACAAGAAATGGTCTAGCGAATGCGGCTGTAGTCCATCGGCCGCAGCAAGGTGCTTTCCACCCGGTCGACCGTTTCGAGCCACGCGCGCTTCACCAGTTGCGACAGCTCGGCGTCGTTATCCTGCGCTTCGCGCCAATTTTGCCAGCACGCCAAGTCGGGGAAGCTGCGGATTTCCACGCTCCGGTGCGAGCCGGTGTTGGTGGTGCCGGGGCCGATGACCGTGTCGAAGAAGCCGATCAGCGACGCGCCGTCGCGCGCCAGCGCGGGCATGATTTTATCGGCATAGACCGCATGGTGCGCCGCCGCCGTCCCCGGTTTGAGGGTGAGGACACGCTGCTCGATGAAGGCGCGCGGTTGTCCGCGCACGGCGTCGAGGTCCGGCCAGTGGGGCGGAAATTCCGGGGAGAAATCGGTCAGGCGCAGGATCGCGGTATCGACAAAATCGAGCGTGGGATAGAGGCCTTTGTCCTGGCCGGTGCGCAGCGCCGTGTCGGCCATGGCCCGTTCGCGGTGCTGTTCCCAGGTCGCCAGGCTCTCATGTTCGCGCAATTGCCAGAGCGCGCATCCGGCGTCCACGCCGATCCAGATTTCCCAGGCGCCGACCAGTGTGGAGCCGTGATCGTCGAGCGCCTGCAGGGCAACGTTCTGGAAATGCTCGTGGCGTTGCTCGAGCTTTCCGCCGCGGGCGATGACCAGACGGTGTTGGTAAATCACGGGATTAGGTCTCCTCGGACTTCTGGTTTGAAGGTGCGGCATAGACACGGATTTCGACGAGCGAATCGCGCCGCGAGGCCTGCGCCTCGACCACGGATAGCGCGGGCACGTTGTCGGGGTCGATCCAGGCGTTCCAGGCGTCGCGGAATTCGGCGAAGCCGGAAATGTCCGCGAGCCATACTTGCACCATCAGGAGCCGGTCGTGCGCGGATCCGGCGTCGATCAGGTGGCGCTCGGCGATGTCGAGGATCTGCCGCGTCTGCTCGGTCAAGCCGCCGGACTTGTCCGGCGCGGTCAGGCACACGGAAATCATCTCCGGGCAGGCCGCACCGAGATGGATGTTGGGTGAGGGCGGCCCCTTGGTCTTGCCGATTTTGGTGATGCTCATCCGATTGCCCCCGGTCAACTGCGGCACGCAATGATCACCAGTTCGACGAGCAGGTCGGGCCGGTAGAGTTCGCCCGAAACGCAGGTGCGCGCGGGCGGGTTGTCGTCATCGGCCCAGGCGTTCCAGACCGCGTTCATGGCGCCGAAATAGCGCATGTCCTTCAGCCAGACATGCATCACGAAGATCGATGCCTGGCTTTCCCCGAGCTCGGCCAAAAGCGCGTCGAGCCGGGCCAGCGCGGATGTCATCTGCTCCTTGATGCCGCCGTCGGTGAATTCCGGTTGGATGCCGGAGGAAAAGATCAGGTTCCCATGGGTGACGATCTCAGCCTTGCGGGCGCCGTCGAGGCTCTGGATGTGTTTGCGTTCGATCATGCGGTTTGGTGGCCTTTAACGTTGTCTAGGTGTTGGTTTTTCCCCGCAACGCCAGCCCCAATACGTCGCGCATGTCGTAGAGGCCCGGCGGACGGCAGATCAGCCAGAGCGCGGAGCGTACGGCACCGAGCGCGTAGACCCGGCGGTCGGTCGGTTTGTGGTGGATTTCCAGCCGCTCGCCGGGGCCGGCGAATATCGCGCTGTGTTCGCCGGAGACGGTGCCGCCCTGGATCGTCGTCATGCCGATCAGGCCGGGCGGACGGGGGCCGGTGTGTCCGTCGCGCGGCGTCGCGCCGACCGTATCGGGCGGCACGCCGCGGCCCCGCGCCGCCGCCCGGGCGACGGAGAATGCGGTGCCGGACGGGGCATCGACCTTATGGCGGTGCTGAAACCCGAGGACTTCGATGTCGTAGTCCTCGTCCAGGATTGCCGCCGCGTGCTCCGTGAGAGCCGCCAGCAGGGTGCCGCCGACGCTCATATTCGGCGCGGCGACGATGGCGATATCGCGCGCCGCGGTCTCCAGCGCCCGGTGGTCCGCCGGTGCCATGCCGGTGGTGCCGATGACGATCGGGGTCGCGTGGGCGAGGGCGGCCGCCAAATGGGTCCGCGTGGCGTCCGGCGTCGAAAAGTCGATGACGGCATCCACCTGGCCGATCATGGCCGAGGCATCGCCGGATATCGGGAGTCCCGCCTCGGGACGGCCCGCAAGCACGCCGGCGTCTCGGCCGATCGCCGGATGCCCGGCATATTGGCTGGCGCCGCCGAGCCGGCACTCGGCCGTATCGATCACGGCTCCGGCAATCGCGCGGCCCATGCGGCCGGCGCACGCGGCGACGCCGATTTGGGGTTCAGCGGTCATTGCCGGGCCTCATTCATGCTACTGGTCCGATCGCTTTCAATAATCCGCATATTTCCGCCAAATTAATTTCAAATCGGTGTGATCCAGCGCATTTGACCGAGACGTCGGTTTGGCGATACTCGCGCATAACGTGAATACGGTATGGGGAATACAGTTTATTATGCATTTATCTAAAATGCCTTCTAAAAAACCGGTCCGCGGTGTCTTCAGCGGTAAAGAGAAGTTGTGCATTGCCGCGACGCTCGGGTTTTTCGTGTTCGGCATGCTCGTCGCCGTGTTCCTTCACGATCAGTCGAATTGGCGGACCTCGATCCATACCGCATTCGCCGATTCCAACTATTCCAGCACCTATACGCTGCCGCCGATTGTCGTTCAGTTGCCGAAGTCGATCCGACCGTCCGGCTCGCTGGTTATTTCCTCCTCGCTGGAGTTTAGCGCGGGCACGCTCACCGAGGCCGCCAACGGCGCGCGCCTGGCGAAATTGCTCTCGCCTCGCCTGGTCGACAGCATCGTTACCGGCGTTCGCGAACAGCGTTACCTTATCGCAAAGGACGCGTCCGCGGCGGACCGTGTGATCCTCGACCGCTCCAATTCGATCCTGCGGCCCTATGGGGTCGTCGCATCCCGGCTCTCCGCCCAGCACATGGATTACCGGTAGGCCATTCCCGCCAATAATTGGCCTTCGACTCTCGAACCACAGCAATCCGCCAAAGCGCCCTCAAACCGGCTTGGCGCAGGCATCCAGCAAGTCCTGAACACTGTCCCGCTGCTCCAATTCGGCCACGATCGTGATTGCGCGTTCGGTATTCGCCACGCCAATTATCGGTGTCGCCAGCGCGCGGAATTTGCTTTCCAGCTTGTTCCACTGATCTTTCAGGTCCGTATTCGGGATCGCCATGTCGCGCTGTTCGCGGATCACCGTGCCGTCCGACATATGGACGGTAAGGTGGGTTTCGTTCGGGCCGACCGAATCATCGCCGCCGACGCTGACCTTGCCGCGCAACGCGACCAGATCGGGCCGGCTGGCGGTCTTCTCGTCGTAGAGCGCGGGATCGCCGGTCGGCTCGCCGGTGAGCGCCATGGCCGTGGTGTGGCGGTGGCTGAATTTAACTTCCAGCCCGGTCGTGGGTTCCGGAATATTGCACATATTCATGGTGCGGCTCGGTGCGGTGACGTCAATCCGCTCGATCTTTGCGAGATCGAAAGCCGGATGCTGGCGGATCGCCCCGGCGCTTTCGATGCCCGCATGGGTGCCGTAACAGGCCGCGTGATATTTGAACAGCACGTTCGGCGTCCAGAAATGGCCCGCCAAATCGTCCAGTGCCGCCGCTTCATCGTAGCTGTCGGTCTGCGTGAAGCCGTAACCCTGATTGCATTCCAGGATGTCGTCGCGGCCGGTGAAGCCGCGCGCCGCGAGTTCGGCCGCCAGCAATCCGTTCATCGCCGCCTTGCCCGCATGCAGCGGTTTGCACATGGTGCCGAAGGACGCCTTGAGCCCGGCCGCCTGGGTACCGGCGATGCCGAAGGCGGTGCTGGTCGCGGCGCCGTCGAGCCCGAGCAGCCGCGCGGCGGCCGCCGCTGCACCATAGGTGCCGTTGGTCGCGGTCGAGTGCCATCCGTTGAGATAATGGCCATCCCCCATCAGCATGCCGACACGGGCTTCCGCCTCGACGCCGGCGACGAAGGCGGTGAGCAGGTCCCGACC
>JAOTYV010000246.1 GCA_029861675.1 Alphaproteobacteria bacterium | reverse complement strand
GTCCGATTGAATGTGGTTCCGGGCGAGCGCTATACGATATCCGCATTCGAGATCGACTACGTCGGCGCGTTCACCCCGCCATCGAAGCACTGGCCAAAGCTGGAAAATTTGGGCGTTCGCCTCGGATTGCCGGCGCGTGCGCCGGCAATCAAGAATGCTGAACGCAGGGTGCCGGCTTTCTATGCCGAACGGGGGTATCCATACGCTAAAAATGTCGACCTTGAGGCAGTGGTCAACCATGCGGAACGGAAAATGAGGATCCGTATCTCGGTCGACTCCGGACGACAGGCGCGGTTCGGACCAATTGCAATCACCGGGCTGTCCAGTGTCGAAGAAAATTATATCCGGCGACTCGTGACATGGCGCGAGGGCAATATCTACGATCGCCGTGAAGTTGTGAACACGCGGAGCGCGCTTTCCGGGACAAACCTATTCAACAGTATCAAAATTTCGATTGCCCCGAAGCTGGAGGAAAAGCGCCTGTTGCCTGTGACGATCGCGCTTTCCGAACGGCCGCACCGGTCGATTGGCGCAGGCTTGAGTTATTCGACCGATGTTGGATTCGGCGGAGAAGTGTTCTGGGAGCACCGGAATATCCTGCAACACAATGAAAAGTTGCGGGTGACCTTGAAAGGGGCCCAAATCGAACAAAGCGGCAAGGTCGAATTTCGCAAACCGACTTTCCTGTCGCGGAGGCAGGCTCTGCTCACGGAGGCGACCATCGTTAACAGCAAGACCGAAGCATTCGATCAAAGAAGCGTTGCAGGGACGGTAGCGTTGGAGCGGACGTACCGTACCTATTGGCGCGCCACCGTCGGGCTTACCGGCAGCTATGATCGCGTTACGGATAACGAGGGAATTCGGAATTTCCAGCTGTTCGGTCTGCCGATCACTGCGTTGCGCAACACGACCGACGACCTGCTCAATCCGAGCCGCGGAATTAGGCTCGATTTGTCGGCGACTCCTTATGTCGGTACCGGCGACGGCTCGCTAAAATTCGCCCGT
Source organism: Alphaproteobacteria bacterium (assembly GCA_029861675.1). The sequence continues at coordinate 6,431 of JAOTYV010000246.1, read as the reverse complement.
CTCATTGCGGGTGGCTCCACCTATCATGCAATCGATAAGGCCAAGAAATTCGTGTTGGCTGGACGGGTGCGCACAGGATCGCTGGTCGGGGCGGCGACGGAGGATCTTCCCGCGGACAAACGCTTTTACGCCGGCGGCGGTGGCTCCATCAGGGGATATAAATTCCAGCAAGTCGGCCCGCTGGACGCCGCAAACGATCCGCTCGGCGGCCGTTCGTTCGTCGAATTCAGCGGCGAAGTGCGCATCCGGCTCACTGATAAATTTGGAATTGTTCCGTTTGTCGACGGTGGCACCGCTTTCGATGCGTCCTATCCGGCTTTCGATGAGCCGATCCGATGGGCCGCGGGATTGGGGCTGCGTTATTTCACCGGGTTTGGTCCCTTGCGCGCCGATATTGCGTTTCCCATTAACGGGAGAGGCGGCGTGGACAGCCGGTTTGAGTTCTATATCAGCATCGGCCAGGCATTTTAACCGGCCGCCATGAAACGCATCCTGATCAGGATCGGGTTTGGCGCCGTAGGACTGGCGGGCCTGTTGGTGCTGGCGAGCGCCGCACTCTATAGCTGGAGCCAGAGCGATTCCGGCCGGCGCTGGCTTGCCGGTCGGATCGCGCAAATCGCGAGCACGCCCGGCGAACGGGATGTGACGGTCGGCCATTTCGAGGGAGATTTTTACCGGCGGATACGGCTTCGGGATATCGCGGTGAAGGACTCGTCGGATGCATGGCTGACGATCCGGTACGCGGAGATTCTCTGGAAACCGGAGCTGTTATTGCGGGGCAGGCTTCATCTGCAGGCGCTGCATCTTAGCGGCGTTCGGATCGACCGACTTCCCGCAACCACCGATGACTCGGACTCATCAGCATCGAGCCTGGAGTCGATCCGCCGCTTGCCCTCGATCACGGTGAACGCCCTGACCGTCGACGATCTTCGACTTGGCGCCCCCGTGTTCGGCGCGGCGGCGACCGTGCAAATCAAGGGCGCGGTGGAAAACGGTGCCGAGGATGCGGTCACGGCCAAATTATCGGTTCAACGAAGCGATGGACCGTTGGGCACGCTGCGGCTCGACGCCGGATATCAGCCCGTGGATGGACGTTTGCGCGTTGACCTGGATTTGGTGGAGGACGCCGGCGGGCTGATCGCGCGGGCACTGGGTGTTCGCGCGCTGCCCGCCCTTCAGGGAAGCTTGAAAGGGGATGGCCCGTTGTCGCAATGGCAGGGTCGATTGGCGACGCGCTTCGATGGCGCGGCATCGGCGTCGGCCGACATCGGCATTCAAGTGGGCGATACGCTGAAATTCCAGGCTACCGGCACGGCCGACCTCGCGAAACAGTCAGCTACCATGCCGGGTTCTCCATGGCTGGGTTCGCATCGCTACCGGATTTCGGGGCGATATGACGACGCGGACGTTCTCCAAATCGACCTCGCCGAGTGGGAGGGGGAAGCCCTTCAGGCCACTTTGGCCGGCCGGCTGGACACCGGCGACCTGACGGTCGACGCGCGCGGTACGCTTGAGAGCGTGAATGGTTACAGCCTGCCGATCGATTCCGGGCGTGCCGCGGTTGAACGGATTACGCTGCAAGCGAAGCTGACGAATTCTGTGCTGGCGCCAAACCTTGCGCTGGAATTTAAAATCGGACGCCTGGCGCTGCCGGATTTGGCCGTTGCGGGCTTTGCAGGGACGACGACGTTTCGCACGACGCGCCTTCGAAACGGTCAGGTCGCCGTGGGGGAGGTCGCCGGATCGGGGTCGATTGACGGCGTGGAGGAATCCACCGCACCGCCGTTGCGCAAAATCTTCGACCGGCCAACAACCTGGAAAGTGGAAGGAAGCGTCGACCTGGATCAGTCGACAGTTCAGGCGCGAAGCCTGTCTCTCGTCAATGCGATCGCCGATCTGACCGGGGCGGGGTCATTTTCAATGGCCGACGGTACGGGCGCTGCAAAGCTGTCATTGCGCGCATCGGACTTGCTGCCGTTGGGCGAGGCATTCGGCCGGCCGGTCGAGGGCCGCGCCGAACTTTCGCTCGAAGGCACCGTGGCCAAATTTGGCGCGGCGCTCGATGCGAAGCTGTCCGGCCGGATTTCCGGCCTCGATGTGACCCAGCCGGTTGTCGGGAGGTTGATTGACGGAGGCATTCGCGTCGGTGGGGCCGTCGCGCTGAAATCGGAGGAATTAACATTTAGCGACGTTACACTGGCCTCGCGATCCGCATCGGTTCGCATCGACGCGCGGCTTCCCCTGGAGAAGATGGAGATTGACGCGCGGTACAGTGCAAATATTCCGGCGGGCGTGTCCCTCGCTCCCGCGAACGGCGCACAGATTTCGTGCGCCTGTACCGCCAAGGGCACGGTGACCGGCAATGTAAATGACCCGTATTTGGTTGGGGATCTGTCCATGAACACCGCCGTCGTCGGACAGATCCGACTCAACGCTATAAAATCCCAATACGACATTCAACACTTGGCGACAGCGCCCCGCGGCTCCGTCAAGATTAGCGCACGGACGGAGCACGGACCGGCCAAGCTTCGTGCCGACGTTCATTTGGTCGACGATGTCTTGCGGCTGACCGCATTTCATATCGACGGCGCGGGCGTGGCGCTGGACGGTGCGGTCGCGATACCCGCTTCCGGAGCGCCATTGACGGGCGATCTCCGGCTCGAAATCGCGAAATTGCGGCCGTTACTGCGGATCGCCGGCGCCGAGGGAGATGGGCAGGGAACCGGCCACCTCAAACTTTTCGCTCGTGAAGGCCGACAGCGCGCCGATGCAAATGTGGTCATATCGAATGCCGAGATCGGCACGGACGGACAGGACAATCCGGTGCGGGCGGGCAAACTGTCAATTAGCGCTGCCAGCAACGACCTGTTCGCCGGTAAGCAGCTTTCGCTGACGATCGAGATCGAGGATGCGGCCGTGGGGACTGCCAGTTTTAGGCGGATATCGCTCAGCGCGACGGGATCGCCAGAGCGGGCCGAGATCGGCATTGAAGCGGCCGGCCAGTGGATCGATCCGCTCACCGCCAAAGCCGCACTCGTCTTCAGCGGCAAGGCGGATCGATATGACATTCTGATGAATACCCTGTCGGGTGAGACGCTCGGGCGAAAATTCACGATTGGGCAGCCCTTTCGGGTGCACTGGACGACCAGCCGCGTTGTCCTGGATGATTTCGTGCTCACGCTCGGTGACGCAAGGGCCGCGGCGTCCGTCAAACTTTTGGCTAAGTCTATCGACGGCACGATTTCGCTCTCGAATTGGCCGCTGGCGACGCTCGACCGTGTGTGGTCGTCGGGTCTTGCGGGAACCTTGAACGCTACAGCCAGCGTCACGGGGACGAGGGCAAAACCCACGGGCACGCTTGCTGTAAAAATCCCTAATCTGCGCCTCGCAAGCGAAGCGCAGGCCGCTGCGTTCGGCCTCGCCATACAAGGGGCTTGGCGCGACGGGCGGATGCGCCTAAAGGCCGAGCTGAGCAATCCCAAAACGCCGCCGGCGACCGCCGATGCCGATCTGCCGTTTCGGCTGGCAACCGACCATTGGGGCGTGGTGCTGCCGCAGAACGATCCGATTTCCGCAAGTGCGAATTGGCGCGGGGATACGGCGACGCTCTGGAAGTTCGTGCCGTTCGCCTGGCATCAGCTTGCGGGGCCGGGCCTAATGGATGCGAAACTGAGCGGAACCTTTGCAAATCCGAAAATGCAGGGGCGGCTGGCGATCGAAAACGGGACATATGAGAGCCTGCAACTCGGTACTGTCCTAAAACCGCTGGACCTTGCGATTGAATTCGATGGAACGAAGGGTCGGCTCACTCGATTTTCGGCCCGCGACGGGAATGCAGGAACGATGACGGCGGCGGGTTCCGTAACGCTGGACCCCGCCTTGCGGTACCCGTTTGAATTTGACCTGACGCTGGAGAAGTTCGCCGTTGCGCGGCGCGACGATTTGGAAGCCTCGGCCAGCGGCAAGGTCACCGCGAAGGGCGTGCTGGACGATGCGAAAATAACCGGGCGGCTGAAGACGGAAACGGTTGAACTCCGCGTCCTCGATCAATTGCCGCCGGACGTGGTCGATCTCAAGGTTGTCGTGGAAGGACGCTCGAAGGCCGGCGCGGGGCGGGCACCGAAACGCCCGGAGCCACGGTTCGATCCGGCGCTCGATATCGTTGTGACGATGCCCGGACGTGTGTTTGTGCGAGGCCGGGGCATCGATTCCGAATGGAAGGGAAAAATGGCGCTGGCGGGAACGCTCGAGACACCGCGCGTCAGCGGCACGATGAATGTCGTGAAGGGTCAGATGTCGGTCATTGGCAAGGTTTTCCGCGTGACAAGGGGAACGGTCGTTCTTCCGGAAAGCAACTACGCGGAACCGGAAATACTCCTGACCGCCGTCCATGAGGGCAAGCGGTTGACCGCGGAGGCGCATGCCGCCGGACCGATCACCAAGCCCAAGATCACCCTGAGTTCCACACCCGATTTTCCGCAGGACGAGATCGTATCGCAGATATTGTTCAACAAGAGCGCGGCGCGGTTGAGCGGCATTGAGGCCGCGCAGCTGGCGCTCGCGCTCGCGCAACTGTCGGGGGCCGGCGGTAGCGGCGCTGGATTCCTGGATTTTGCGCGCAAGACACTGGGGGTGGACGTCCTTCGGATCGATACCGCCACGACGGCGAAAGGTGATCAACCTTCCGTGGGCGCCGGGAAATACCTGACGGAGGAGGTCTATCTCGGCGTCAAGCAAGGGGCGACGCCGGAATCCGGTTCGGTCGGCGTACAGGTGGAAGTGATGCCGAACATCACGGTGGAGAGCGAAGTGCGTCGAAGCGGAACAAGCGACGTCGGCGTCAAATTTAAGCTGGACTACTGAGTTGCGAAGCCATTTGCGCAACTCGCGGCGTTGTGGCCGTCATGCTACCCAGTCCAGCACTTGAACCGCTCGCACCGTGACCTCGACGGATAAATCCAAGAAATCTTCTGGATTGCCTCCAAAGGTGCCAGAAATTGGCATTGCCTGATCGGGTTCGCGCGCGACCGCGACCTGCACGAGGTTATTGCCACCATACGATCCGTTGGTTGGATCGAAATCGATCCAACCGGCGCCCGGAAGGTAAACCTGCACCCAGGCATGGGTTGCGCCGGACCCCGTCACATCGCTTGTTTTCCCGTCGATCGCCGGGTCATAAAGGTAGCCGCTTTCAAAGCGCGCCGCGAGTCCGACGCTGCGGACCGCTTCCATCATGAACAGGGCGAAGTCCCTGCAGGTTCCCGTGCCGCGCTCGTCACTTTCGGCGTACTTGCCAATGGGAGGGTGTCCTCAAATTCGAATAAGAAAAGGACAATTATATTAGTGACTACAGGGCGCGGACGAATGCGCAGACTGACTTTGGCGAATGATAGCAATTACCTCCCATGCGGTCGGAGGCAAGCGGGCACATTGGACCGAGTGGTTGCCGCAATGGCTGGAATCCGTGCTTGGCCGCAGTTGCCGTGCGTGCGGCAGCGGCGCTTGTTTGCGGCCATCCCTTGGACCTTGCCGAAAATCTTCCCAATGGCGGCGATGATGGGAAATTCGATGCGATGATATAATCTAAATTCGAAATGAGAGATGCTGTAAAATCCGGCATCTAGCGGTTTAGGATGTGCTTGCCGATACTTTTTGGCAACTATGCTTATGGACTGGAAATCGATGATGCTGGACAAATTTGTGACGAATTATGGATACACGCCGCTGATCGGTATCATTCTTCTGGTCGTTGCATGGTTCCTTGCCGCGTGGGCCGGCAGGGCGGTCCAAAGGGCATTTTCTCGGCGTGACCTGTTCGACCCCGCCTTCGGGCGGCTCATTGCCCATGTGCTTCGCGCCGCGATCATACTGCTTGCTGCAATGTTTCTGCTCGACGAATTCGGCATAGACATTGCTACCTTCATCGCCGCAATCAGTATTTTTGGTTTCGCCCTCGCGATCGGATTGCGACAAACGACCCATAATTTCTTCACGGGGTTTTTGCTGCTGATCCTGAAGCCGTACAAAGTGGGCGACTACATTGAGGGCGAACGCGTGACGGGGGTGGTCGAAGAAATTCATTTATATCACTCGGTGGTAATGACGGCGGAGGGGACATTCGTATCTGTTCCGAATGGCGCCATGTGGTCGAAGTCCATCAAAAATTTTTCGCGCCCCCGCCCGGTCCGCGTGGCGCTCGACATTACAGTCGAACGCCAGCTTCCATTTGGTGAACTCGCTCCGATAATCGAGCAAATTCTTAAGGCCAACCCGAATTGTGCGGTGAAGATCGAACCACATATCGTGGTCGGCGAGACGTTGGAGAAATCGATAACGATTCGCACCGCCGTCTGGTGCAGTGCGGAACATTCCTGGGATGTACAAACAAATCTGTCCGCGAAATTGCAGGAAGGCATTACGGCGGCAGGGGT
>JAOTYV010000245.1 GCA_029861675.1 Alphaproteobacteria bacterium | reverse complement strand
CATCCGGCAGGCTGCAGACGTCGGCCGGGCACAGTTCGAACCCCTCCGAGGTGTCCACCCGCACGGTGTAGAGCAGTTTTCCGCCGACGAATTCGTTGCGCAGGATTTCCGGCTGCGCGGGCCGGATATAGCGTTGCACCAGGACCGTTCCGTCCGGCCCCGCATCCAGCGCGCCGCCGGCGGCGGCAGCGTCGGCCGATTCGGCGGTTTCGAACAATTGGACGCCGAGCCCCTTGCCGCCGCGATTGGGTTTCAGGATCAACGGGCCGCCCATCGTCCGGATCGCATCGCGCGCGGCATTTTGACCCACTGCGACGATGGTGGGCGGCGTCGGGATGCCGGCGGCATTCAGCGCGACGTATTGTTTCGCCTTGCTCAACTCCAGCTCCAGCGCGCGTCCGCCATTGACGACTCGCCGGCCATGCGCTTCCAGCCAGGCCAGGACGCTGCCGGTCAGTTCGGGCGCGAAGCGATGGTCCCGCGTATGTGAGGAGGCGCTCATCCGGTTATAGAAGACGCCGTGCGGCGGCAACGCCGCCAAATCGACCCCGCCTTCGGCCAAATGCCATTCGGTAGCGGCAAGGCCCCGTGCGTCGAACGCGTCGCGCAACGGCGCAAGCCACTCGGAATTTTCGTGCAGAATGAAAACCTTGCTCATCACGGTGTCCTTGAGATTTTTATTCACATAAAAATAATGTGTTTATATATTTATTCTTGCAATCGAAATGTAAAACACATACCGCCAATGTCAAGGCGGCAGCGCCCGAAAAAAACCGCCGTAACGGAGGCGCGTCACGAATTTGGTGTAAATCGTTGCGGGATTACGCCAACATTGTAGGCTAGACACGCGGGATGGGTGGTGGCACAGACCCGCATTACGGTACATCGCGAATAGGAGATCCGCGTCATGGCTGAGCTGGGGAATTCCGCGGCGAGTCGGGACATCGAATATGTCCTGCATCCCTATACCAACCTCGAGAAACACAAGGAGGTCGGCCCGCATATCGTGACCAAGGGCGAGGGCGTCTGGATTCACGACGAGTCCGGCAAGGCTTACATCGAAGGGATGGCCGGTCTGTGGTGCACGTCGCTCGGCTTCGGCGAGCAGCGGCTGATCGACGCGGCGACGAAACAGATGCAGGATCTGCCGTTCTATCATGTGTTTGCGGCAAAAAGTCACAACCCGGCCATCGACCTCGCCGAAAAGCTGATCGGCATGGCGCCGGTGCCGATGTCGAAGGTCTTTTTCGCCAATTCCGGGTCGGAGGCGAACGATACCGCGATCAAGATGATCTGGTACTATAACAACGCGCTCGGCCGACCCGAGAAGAAGAAAATCATCAGCCGGATCAAGGGCTATCACGGCGTTACCGTGGCCGCGGCGAGCCTGACCGGGTTGCCGGCCAATCACCGGGATTTCGACCTGCCGATCGCCGGCATTCTGCACACCGATTGTCCGCACTATTACCGGTACGCCGAACCCGGAGAGACCGAACAGGACTTCTCCTCCCGGCTCGCCGAGAGCCTGGAGCAAATGATCGAAGATGAAGGACCGGACACCATCGCGGCGTTCTTCGCCGAGCCGGTGATGGGCGCGGGCGGGGTCATCGTGCCGCCGGCCGGATATTTCGAGAAGATCCAGCCGATCCTGAAAAAACACGACATCTTGTTCGTCGCGGACGAGGTGATTTGCGGATTCGGACGGACGGGCAACATGTTCGCCACCGAGACCTATAATTTGGAGCCGGACATCATCACCGTGGCGAAGGCGCTGTCCTCGGCATATCTCCCGATCTCGGGACTTCTCATCAACCAGAAGGTGTCCGACGTGCTGTACCGGAACAGCGGCAAGATCGGCACGTTCGGGCATGGCTACACCTATTCGGCGCACCCGGTAAGCGCTGCCGTGGCGTTGGAAACGCTGAAGATCTACGAGGAACGCAACATCATTGGCCATGTCCGGTCGGTGATGCCCCGGTTCCTCGACGGTCTTCGCGCCTTTGCCGATCATCCGCTGGTCGGCGAGGTCCGCGCTGTCGGGTTGGTCGCGGGTGTCGAGCTGGTGCAGGACAAGGCGACGAAGACCTCGTTCGACCCGGCCGATGGCGTCGGTCCGTATTTTGCCGCGCGCGCGCAGGAACATGGTCTGATCGTGCGGGCGGTTCCCGGCGATACCATTACGCTGTGTCCACCGCTGATCATTACCGAAGGCGAGATCGACGAATTGTTGAACCGGTTCGGAATGGCCTTGAACGATACGGCGGTCCGGCAAAAAAAGGCGGCATAGCCCTTCATTGCCAAGATGTGATGACGCCCCATATTGGTTTGGCGGGGCGTAGTGATATATTAATCCGCGTGCGCAAGGATTTAGGATACCGTTGCGCCTCGGATCGCGGAATCGGGAACTGCCATGGACTATGAAGCCTATTTTGGGGAACAGCTGGACGATCTGAGACGGCAGGGAAACTACCGTGTTTTCGCCGATCTTGAGCGTCAGGCGGGCGACTATCCGCGTGCCCTGCGCCATGACCGGGATGTGGTTAACGACGTCACCGTGTGGTGTTCGAACGACTACCTCGGGATGGGACAGAACCCCGACACCATCGCGGCGATGAAAGAGGGCCTGGAGCGGTGCGGCGCCGGCGCGGGCGGCACCCGCAACATCGCCGGCACGAACCATTATCACGTCCTGCTGGAACGCGCGCTCGCGGAGCTGCACGGGACCGAGGCGGCATTGCTGTTCACCTCGGGGTATGTCGCCAATATGACGGCGCTGGCGACGCTGGCCGCGAAAGTGCCCGGCTGTATCCTGTATTCGGATGCCTTCAACCACAATTCGATGATCGAAGGCATGCGTCACAGCCGGGTCGATAAGCGCATCTTTCGTCACAACGACACCGATCACCTGGAGCGGTTGTTGCGCGCCGACGATCCGGATCGTCCGAAGTTGATCGCCTTTGAATCGGTGTATTCGATGGACGGCGATATCGCCCCGCTGGGCGAATTGGTCGATATTGCCGAACGCTACAACGCCATGACCTATTTGGATGAGGTGCATGCGGTGGGCATGTACGGTCCCCGGGGCGCCGGTGTCGCCGAACGCGACGGCGTGATGGACCGGATTACCGTGATCCAGGGGACGCTCGCCAAGGCCTTCGGCGTGGTCGGCGGATATATCGCGGCGTCCACCGCGCTGATCGATTTTGTCCGGTCCTTCGGCGACGGCTTCATCTTTACCACCGCCCTGCCGCCGGCGATCGCGGCCGGTGCGCTGCGCAGCATCGAAACGCTCAAAGGGCAGGAGGGCGGCGCCCTTCGCGCGCGGCATCAGGAGCGCGCGCGGACCTTGATGGCGAAACTCCGCGAAGCGGGGATACCCGTGATGCCGTCGGTCACGCATATCGTGCCGGTGATGGTCGGCGATCCGGTGCGCTGCAAGGAAGCCAGCGATCTGTTGCTCGATGAATATGGAATTTACGTCCAGCCGATCAATTACCCGACCGTCCCCAAAGGCACCGAACGCCTGCGGATCACGCCGACCCCGCTGCATACGGACGAAATGATGGACCGGCTGGTCGTGGCGCTAATAGACACTTGGCAGCGGTTGTCGCTGCAAATGGTAGCTTGAGGGAGCCGGCGATGTACCGTGACAACACTCTGATCCCGAGCGAGGCAATCCGTCTGGCGGCGCTGGGCACCCTGCTTGAACGCGCGATGCCCTATGCGGCGCTTGCGAGCGGGATACGGCATTTCGTCGAACGCGTAACTGGCCCGTCGCTGGATTTGCTCGGCACGTCGCTGGAACTTCTCAGTCATGAGGGGTTGGTGACGATCGACGGCGTCACGGCCGCGCGGGAGACCGCGGAACTGCGCATCACCGACGCCGGACGTGAAGCTTTCAGGGTGCTCATGACGTCGAACGTTCGGGCGCCGGCGAACGATGTCTCGAAGCTGGTTATCGCGCTGAAGATCCGGTTTCTCAATTTGCTGGACGACGCGGATCGCGCGGAACAGGCAGTACTGATGATTGAAATGTGCGAGACCGAACTGGCCCGGCTCAAGGATTTGCAGTCCTCCTACGAAACGGGGCCGCTTGGCGATTGGCTGAACCTGGAAATCGCACAGGTAGAACAACGGCTCGGCTGGTTCCAGGCGCTGCAGGCGCGCTGAGAGCGGCCGCGCTACAAATGCTGGCCGCCGGTAACGAAAATCTCGGTTCCCGTCACGTACCCGAAATCCGGCGAACAAAGCTGGAAAACGCAGCTCGCCACTTCCTCCGGCGTTCCCATCCGGTGCATCGGTATCCGGTTGATCAGGGGTTCGTATTCCTCACCGATCATTTCGGTCTCGATTTCGCCCGGCGCGACCGCGTTGACCCGCACGCCGAGCGTGGCGAATTCAACCGCCATCTCCCGGGTTAGCGCCGAGAGCGCCGCCTTCGACGTGGAGTAGGCCGAGCCGGCAAAGGGATGAATTTCATGCCCGGCGATCGAGGTGATGTTGACGATCGCCGCGCCTCCGTCCTTGGCGCCAAGACTGAGCGGCGTGGCGAAATCCCGGCTAAGGGTCAAGGGTGCGAAGAAGTTCAGCTCGAACACGTCGCGCCAGCGGTCCAAGCTGCCATTGAGGCACCCCAGCCGTTCGTTGAAATCGGTCTTTGGCGAAAGCGCCGCATTGTTGACCAATCCGTGCAAGGGCTGGTCTTCCAGCGCATCGAGCGCTTCGTTGGTGAAGGCGGCGACGGACGCGGCATCGGACAGGTCGGCCGGGATATGGCGGGTCCAATTCGGATCCCGCTGGCACGCCTCGGGCACGTCGTCGCGGCTGCAGGTGATGATTTGCCAGCCTTCGTCCGAAAAGCGTTTGACCGTGGAATGGCCGATGCCGCGGCTGGCGCCGGTGAGGATCAAATTTTTTTTCGTGTCTGTCATATCGCGGTCTCGGCCTGATTATGCGCGGGGCGTCGATGGCTCGTCTCAGCGGAATTGATCGTGGTCTTCCTCGATGCCTTCCGGATCTTGGTGGATAATGATTTCGGAGTCCGGGAATTCCTTACGAATCATGGCTTCTACTTCATCTGCGATTTTATGCGCCCGAATCAATAGCATGTCCTGATCCATCTCCAGGTGAAGCTGGATGAACACGGTGTTCCCGGATCGCCGGGTCTTGAGGTCGTGCGCTCGATGGGTGTCGGGGTGTGAGCTTGCGATTTCGTAAATGCGCATGCGGTCGGTCTCCGGCATCTCCCGGTCCATCAGCATGTCGAGCGCCTTGCGGATAATGCGCCAGGCGTTGAAGGCGAGATACCCGGCGATCAAGGCGCCGAACACCGGATCCGCGAGCGCCCAGCCGCCCCATGCGCTCAATACAAGTGCCGCGATGACCGCGGCGTTCATCAGGAGATCGCCCCGGTAGTGCAGTGAATCGGCCGTAATCGCGATCGAACCGGTGCGCGATACGACCCAGCGCTGGAAAATCACCAAGGACAGGGTCAGTCCGATGGATACCAGAATCACGATGATGCCGACTTCGGGCCGCTCGATGGTGCGCGGATGGAGCAGCCGCCCCCCGACCTCGAACAGCAGGAGGACCGCCGACCCGATAACGAACGCGGATTGGGCAAGCGCGGCAATGGCCTCCGCCTTGCCATGGCCGAAGCGGTGTTCCCGGTCGGCCGGGACTTGTGCATGGCGGACCGCGACCAGGGTCACGATCGATGCAAAAACGTCCAGTAGCGAGTCGATAAGGCTGGACAGCAGGGCGACCGAATCGGTGATCAGCCAGGCGCCCGTCTTGATCGCGATCAGGCAGAGCGCGACACTGACCGACGCATATGTCGCCAGTCGCGCCAACCGATTGTTGGCAAATTGCTCGGCCTGCCGATCATTCTGATCGCTGCTAGTCATCGTCATGGTCTTCAGGGAAACAGGCGTTCAACGCGCCATTCGGCGCCGTCACGGACGAATTGCTCGCGCTCGTGCAGTCTGAATTTTCCCTCGCTCCAGAACTCCATGCGGCGCGGCGCGATTCGGTAGCCGGACCAGAAGGGCGGCCGTTGCACCGTCCCGATGCCGAATTGGGCGGTGAATTTGGCCACGCGCTTTTCCAGATCGAACCGGCCCGCCATCGGACGCGACTGGTCGCTAGCCCAGGCGCCGAGTTGGGCGCCCCGGTCCCGGGACGCGAAATAGGCGTCGGCCTCCGCATCGCTGACGGCTTCCGCCGGACCCTCGATCCGGACCTGGCGTTTCAGGGACTTCCAATGAAATAGCAATGCAGCCCGCGGATTCGCCGCAAGCTCGACGCCCTTGCGGCTTTCCAAATTCGTGTAAAAGACGAAACCCTGGTCATCCACATGTTTGAGCAGGACCATCCGCAAGGATGGCTGCGCGTCCGCGCCGACCGTCGCGAGCGATACCGCATTCGGCAGGTTCGGCTCGCTCGCTTTCGCCTTTTCGAACCATTCGACAAATCGCGTGATAGGGTCGTTTTCGGCCATTGGTGCCTTTTGTCCTGGTATTTAGGTGGTAGCGCCTGTGGGTCGTATGTTTCTAGACGGGTTTCGGTTCAAATTCGATGTAATACTGCCTATCTCTATTTCATCGCTCTTTGATAGAGTTGAAAATCTGAATTCCGACCCATGGCCCCCGTTTCCGGGAGCAAGGACCGATATGCGCGCAAAACAATATTTGATCATTTTTACGGCCGCCGGGCTGCTTGCCGGGTGCGTCGCCCCTGCCGAGCGGACGCCGAGTGGTCCGCTTTTCGGTGGAGGGCGCAGCGGCACGCTCGCGAAACCGGCACGGGCCGAGACCGCGGTCAAGCCAATTCCGCCCGGCACCCTCATGTCCGCCTGGGCCGGCACCAATATCGAAAAATTCCTGCGCCAGGAAGATCATGTGGCGATGGAGCGATCGGTGAGGCAGGTAGTCTCCGCGCCAATCGGCAAGCGGATCACATGGCGCAACGCCCGGTCGGGCAATTGGGGCACCGTCACCGCGGTTCGCGACGGCACCAGCGCCCAAACCGGCACGTATTGCCGTGAATTCATTCACACACTGACCGTCGAAGGCAGAACCGAGGAAAAGCGCAATACCGCCTGTAAGTTGCGCGGTGGCCGGTGGGAGGTATTTTGAGCGTGAGCAATGTTATCGTGCGCAAACCGGTGTTGGCCGTGCTGCGCCGGGGCTCGCCCGTGTGCGTCGAGAGGGCTGACAGCCGATGAAAGATCCCTATACAGTTCTGGGCGTTAAGCGCGACTCCAGCCAAGACGCGATCAAGCGGGCATACCACAAGTTGGCCAAGGCGTTGCACCCGGACGTGAATCCGGATGACAAGAATGTCGAGCAGCGCTTCAAGGAGGTGTCCGCCGCCTATAACTTCCTGTCCGATAAGGAACAGCGCGCTAAATTCGATCGTGGCGAAATTGGCGCCGACGGGACGCCG
>JAOTYV010000025.1 GCA_029861675.1 Alphaproteobacteria bacterium | reverse complement strand
GGTGGGTCTTGGTCAGATAGGCGACCACCGATTCGGCGCGGCGCTGCGAGAGCGTGCGGTTATAGGCGAGCTTGCCCTGATTGTCCGTGTGGCCGACGACGAACAGCTTCAGCTTCGGCCGCGCCTTCAGCAGCTTGGCGATCTCGGCCAGCGCCTTCTTCGAAGCCGGGCGGATGTTGGCGCTGTTGTGGTCGAACAGGATGCCGTAGAGCGCGATATGGCCCGCCGCGTCGAGCGCCTTCTGCATCGCCGCCGCATCGACCACCTCCATCTTCTCGCGCATCGCCGTGATCTCGACGATGTCGAGCTGCGCATAAATGCGGTTGCGTTTCGGCCCGCCGGTCGAGTGGTTGCGGACGACATAGAGCGCTGCGTAGACGGTGCCGCCCGGCCCTTCCTTCTTGGCCGCGAGATAGCGCTGATCCGAATAGTTCTCGGCGAAGCCGTCCCAATAGGGCACGGCCGTATGGTTGAACGCCCGGCCGCCGCAATCCTTGTTCTTGCATTTGAACAGGGTGGCGAAACCCTTGCCGGCCAGGGCGGTCTCGTAATTGCGGAAGACCTCGAGCGTGGTGCGCCCCTTCGCAATTTCATACGATGCCCGCGTCAGCTTGCCTTCGAGCGCTTCGTGCTTGCCCGGTGTCTTGGCCTTTTTGACCTTGCCCAGCAGCAGCGCGTACTCGTCGAATTCCTTGGCGATGTAGCGCACGATGGTCGAGCCGGGATAGCGTGCGCCGACCGCCGGATGATCGCGGCTGCCCTTCGCGTCCTTGCGCTTCTGCGCCTCGGCGGCGGACGGCAGGACGAGCAGGATGGCGAACGCCGCCAACAGAATGTTTTTAAATTTTATCGGCATGTCTTTCCCCATTGTCTCGCGTACGCCCCCGGTTCGATCCACCGCACAATAAGAAATCGAATTCGCCGGCCGGACAATAGCCGTGCCGAAACGATTGACGGGTCAGCCCCGCTCGACCCAGCCGCGGTCGAGATAGGGGGTGTCGCCGACCCGGCTGACGGTCAGGTGGGCGCGGTAGCCGTCGACGCCTTCCGCCGTGACGGTTTCGGTCTCGGCGGTTGGCAGCGGCGCATCCGCGGTCTCAAGCAGCGCTTCGCGCAACACGCGACCCTGCACATGGTCCGGCACCGCCATGCCGAGCGTGGTCAGCGCGGTCGGCAGTACGTCGACCAGCCCGGCGGGCAAGGGCGATTCCCGCCCCGACGCAAACGCGTCGCCGGACACGGCGAGCCAGTTGTTCAGCTCGGCCCGGTGCAGCCCGCCATGCAGCCCGCCCTCGACCGGATAGCCCGCATCCTGCAGCGTGTAGCCCGCATGGCCTTGCGGATTGACCCGGTCGTCGCTCGCCAGCACCAGGCCGATATCCGGCGCGCGGCGGTGGTCGATACGGATATCCGCGTGGCGCAGCGCGCCGTCGCCGTCGCGGGTGGAGACCGGCCCGCACCATTCCTGGCGCTGCAGCCATTCGACGATCCGCCGCGTCAGGTCGGGATCGGAGTCGCGCACGTAAATGCCGCCGGCACTCGACAGCGCGAGCGCCGCATCCGCGCCTTCCTCCGTCGTCTCGCCGACCGTGAAGCCCGCCTCGGCCATGCGCTCGGCGAGGCCCAGGCGTTTCGCCCCCACGCTGATCTGGCCGTGATCCGACAGGGTGACGACCTGGAGGGAGTCGCCCGGCCCCTTGCGGCGCCAGTCCAGAATGCGGCCGAGCTCCGCATCGACCCGCCGGATCGACGCCAGGTTCGCCTCGGTGCCGATGCCGCGGTGGTGATAGCTGCTGTCCGGCTCGCAATACCACAGCACGGTGACGTCGGGCGCGAGCTCCGGCTCGATATAGTTCAGGTAGGTGTCGGTGGTGTAGCCGAGCCAGTCTAGCGAGGGAATCTCATGCGGCGGGATCGCGCCGACCTTGGCCAGCGCCGCCGCGATGCGCGCTTCCGGAACCGAGGCGTCGGGCCGGTGCAGCGCGAGGCGGAACACGCCGAGCGTCTCGGCCTTGTGGTGCAGCATGCGGCAGCCGCCGGGCGTGCCCGAGCTCAACACCGCCAGCGTCCTGCCCGCGTCGGCCAGCAGCTCGCCCAGCACCGGCACATCGACCAGCTTGCCGCCAAGCCGCCGGTCGCCCTCGCACAACTCGGTCTCGTCGCCGGTGTTGAACAGCCGCCCCGGTGAGGCCACGGAATCGAGAAAGCGGTTGCCGACGATGCCATGGCGCTGCGGGTAACAGCCGGTGACCAGCGCGGTTTGATTGACCCGCGTCTCGGTCGGAAAGGTGGCCCGGCTGTGCGGGAAAAACACGCCGGAATCGGCAAAGGCGCAGAGGTTCGGCATCAGTGCCGGCGTCACCATGTCCGGCCGCAACGCGTCGAAGGCGAGGATCAGGACGCGGCGTTTATCCGCTGTCGGCATGTTCGTCTTCCTCGCGGCGGGGGTCGCCGCCGAGCCCGCGCACCATCTTCATCACCGCTTCGACGCAGGCGTCGAGCGTGTCCGGGTTGGTGCCGCGCATCACCAGGCTGACGCGGAACTGGCCGCGCGAATATTGCGGGTAGCTGCCGATATCGATATCGGGGAAATCGATCTGGAGCCCGCCCAGCGCCTCGGCGACTGTCCCTTCGCCGAGATTGCACAGCACGGTGCGGGCCCGCACCGGCTGGCCGCCGACCAGCCCATCCTTCACGCCGTCCAGCATCGCCCGCATGATCGACGGCACGCCCGCCATGACGAAGACGTTCTCGACCCGGAAGCCGGGCGCGGTGGAGATCGGATTGTCGATCAGCGTCGCGTCTTCCGGCGTATTGGCCATGCGCAGCCGCGCCTCGTTCAGCTCCATGTCCGATTGCTCGTACCGCTCGATCAGCCGGCGATACGCCTCCGGATGGCGGATCAGCTTGCGGCCGAACGCCTTGGAGACGCATTCGGCGGTGATGTCGTCATGGGTCGGGCCGATGCCGCCGGTGGTGAACACGTAGTCGAACTTGGCGCGCAGCGTGTTGACCGCGTCGATGATCTCTTCCTCGATGTCGGGCACCACCCGCACCTCGGCCAGCCGCACGCCGACCTCGTTCAGGGTGAGGGCGATGTGGGCGACGTTCTTGTCCTGGGTGCGGCCCGACAGGATTTCATTGCCGATGATGATAACCGCCGCGTTGACCGTCTTGTGTTCCGTGCTCATGGATCCGTTCGACTTGAGAAGGCCTCGGGGACGGCGATCATACCCCAGCCGGTTCGGTTAGAACATGGCGGGCTATGGTGAATTCGCCAAATTGACTGCGCCCGGAGGCCGGCAAACGCAGGCCTACTCCTCCAGTTCGCGCGGGCCTTCGCCGGTCGGCGGGAAGCGGTAGGCGTTCAGGAAGATGCCGACCAGCCCGTAATAGCCGGTCACCGCGGTCAGCTCCATCACGCCCCGGTCGCCGAGCACCGCGTTGATGCGGTCCCAGGTCGCGTCGTCGGCGCGGTTGTTGTCCAGCATCTGCTTGCAATAGGCGTAGACGGCGGCTTCGTCTTCCTTGTCGAACTCGGGCTCGCGGCCCTCCCGGATGGCGTCGATCGCTGCGTCCGAGATGCCCTCCTTGGCGGCGGAGCGGCGGTGCGATTGCCAGGCGTATTCGGCCTGGATGCTGCGCGCCGCCATGATGATGGCAATTTCGCGCAGCCGCCGCGGCACGACGCTTTTTTCGCGGAAGTATTTCCCGACATGCTCCATCGCCTCGGCGAACTCGGGATAGTGCAGCCAAATCCGGTAGGGGCCCGGCAACCGGTCGCCATAGACCTCGAACATCCGGTCATAGGCCGCCTGCTGCGCCGGCGGCAGGGACTCGCGGTCCGGTTCCTCGAAGCGTTTCGGCGCATAGTCGGTCACTGGCGGCCCCTCCTTTGTCTCCCGCGGATCAGTGCTTGTAGCTCGGATCCATCCGGTCGAGCCGGCGCAGATGGCCGGGCCAGCCGGTATCGCCGAATCGCGTACCGCCGGCCTGCATCTGGCCCAAGGTATGCTCGCACACCTCCTCCGGCACGAGCTTAAGCTCGGCGCCCGTCGACATCGCATCGACCTGCGCCTGGCAGGATTTCTCCAGGCGGAAATGCAGCCAGAACGCCTCCGACACGCTGCGGCCGCAAGCCAGCAGCCCGTGGTTGCGGAGGATCATCGCATGGTTTTCCCCGCCCAGATCGCGCTGCAGCCGTTGCCGTTCGTCGAGATTCGTCGCGACCCCTTCGTAGTCGTGATAAGAGATCGATTTGTAGAACCGCATCGAATGCTGCGACAACGGCAGCAAGCCGCATTCCATCGTCGAGACGGCGATGCCGGCGCGCGTATGGGTGTGCAGCGAGCACGCCACGTCCGGCCGCCCTTCCAGCACCGCGCTGTGGATCGTGAAACCCGCGGCGTTGAGCTGGTATTCCGGGTTTTCGGTCAGCACGTCGCCGTCGAAATTCACCTTGATCAGGCTCGACGCCGTGATCTCGTCGAAATACATGCCGTAGGGGTTGAGCAGAAATGCGCCTTCCTCGCCCGGGACACGGGCGGCGATGTGCGTGCCGACCAAATCGGACATGTCGTAATAGTCGATCAACCGGTAACAGGCCGCGAGCTCGACGCGGGTCTCCCATTCTTCCGGCGTTACGGTGTCGCGAACAGCCATATTATCTATCCCTTCCGGATCAATGCTTGTAGCTCGGATCGAGCTTGTCGAGGCGCCGCAGATGGCCGGCCCAGCCGAGGTCGGCGTTCTTGGTGCCCTTGCTCTTGAATTGGTTCTTAGTGCTTTCCTGCACGGTCGGGGAGATTTCGACCGTCTTGGTGCCGGCCGCCATGCCGTCGATCTGCGCCTGGCAGGCCCGCTCCAGCTTATGCATCATCCAGAAGGCGTGCGGGATGTTGTAGCCGCAGGTGAGCAGTCCGTGATTGTGCAGGATCAACGCCATCGCCGTTTCGCCGAGATCGCGCACCAGCCGCTCACGCTCGTCCAGATTGGTCGCCACGCCCTCATAGTCGTGATAGCCGATATTGTCGATGAAGCGCGCCGAATGCTGCGACATCGGCAACATCCCGCATTTCAGGGCCGAAACCGCCATGCCGGCCCGCGTATGGGTGTGCAGCACGCATTCCACGTCGTGCCGCGCCTCGTGCACCGCGCTGTGGATGGTGTATCCGGCCGCGTTGACCGGATAGTCGGTCTCGCTCAAGACCTCGCCGTCGAGATCGACCTTGATCAGGCTGGACGCGGTGATCTCTTCGAAGAACAGGCCGTAGGGATTGATCAAAAAGGCATTTTCCTCGCCGGGTACGCGGGCGGAGATATGGGTTCCGGTCAAATCCGACATTCCGTAGTGATCGATCAGCCGATAACAGGCCGCCAGATCGACGCGGGACTGCCATTCCTCCGGCGACACCTTGTCTTTCATGGAGGCGATATCGTCGGGATGCGGCATTGATTGGACAGCGGCGGACATGGGCGTTTCTCCCTTGAAACAGATGCAGAAAACGGCGGGACGTGAAAAAGGATCGGGTTGGATTTGTACCCGTCGATGGATTATAGCACAGCAAATTTGCAGCGCGAGTCGGGTTGTCCAAACCGGAGAATTCCTCGATAAAGCCCGTGGAATCAACCCAGGAGGCCCAGACTCATGCGCGTTCTCACCATCCTGCCGCAAGACAATTTGCAGAGCGCCGGCGCCAATGCCGCCGCAATCGAGAAAGCCGGCTATGACGGCCTGGTGACCATGGAGAACAAGCATGAGCCCTTCCTGCCGCTGGCGGTGGCGGCCACGACGACCGAAAAGGTCGAATTGACCACCGGCATCGCCATTGCCTTCGCGCGCAGTCCGATGGTGGTCGCCAGCGCCTCGCATGACCTGCAAACCGCCTCGAACGGCCGCTTCGTGCTGGGGCTGGGATCGCAGGTGAAGGGCCACAACGAACGCCGGTTCAGCGTGCCCTGGAGCCCGCCGGTGCCGCGCCTGCGCGAATTTGTCGAAGGCATGCGGGCGATCTGGCGCTGCTGGGAAAAGGGCGAAAAGCTGAACTACGAGGGCGAGCACTACCGCTTCACCCTGATGACGCCGAATTTCGTGCCCGACCCGAACGGCCTGCCGCCGGTACCGGTCACAATCGCCGCCGTCGGCCCGGCCATGCTGCGGATGGCGGGCCGGGTCTGCGACGGCGTGCGCCTGCATCCCTTCTGTACGCGCCGCTACCTGGAAGACGTCGTGATGGCGCGGCTCGAGGAAGGCATGGCCAAGAGCGGCGCCCGGCGGGAGAATTTTGAAATCACCGGCGGCGGCTACATCGTCACCGGCCCGGACGACGAAACGCTGGACAAGCTGTTCGAATGGGTTCGCTACCGGGTCGCCTTCTACGGCTCGACCCGCAGCTACTTTCCGGTCTGGGAGGTGCATGACCAGCTCGACCTCGGTATGAAACTGCACGAAATGTCGAAGCGCGGCGAATGGAACAAGATGGCCGCCGAAGTGTCCGACGACGTGGTCCACCTGTTCGCCGCCGTCGGCAAGCACGACGTCATCGCCCGGGAAGTCGAAACCCGCTTCGGCGGCATCTCCGACACCCTGAACGCCAGCATGTCGTCGGATGTCGATCCCAAGCTGACGCCCGACCTGATCCAGGACATCCGCCGCATCCCGACCCGGTTCGAAGGCTATAAGACGAGCTGGTGACGAACGGTGCGCCATGGATGAGACCTGCATTCCGGGCGACTCATTCCGTTTGCGTGTTCTATCGGTTCGGTTTGCCCTGATAGAACATTTGATGGCATATCTTCCCGGGTATGCGCGGGGACAGATGTATCGAATTCATCTGGTGTGGCATAACCCGGCGGCAAAAGGGGAATGCCAAATGAGACGGGCCGAATGAGGGGACACGAGACGGGGTCTGGCATCGCCCCTGTCGATCGAGGACACGGCGGGATACCGCGTCGTCACATGCCCAAGCTTCTTGAGCTGTCCCGTCGCGCTGCCGTGCACGCCATCCTGGCCGCGCTCGTCGGCTTCCTGTTGATGGCGCCGGATTATTTTATCTATGAATTCGTAATGAAGAGCCCATCGCTCTTTCTGCCAAAATATTTTGCACTTTTTTCGGCCTTCGGGCTGATCTTGCTGCTCGTGAAAAGCACCCGGATTATCATCCTGTTTCTGCTCTTCCTGATGATCCTCCAGGTCATCCAATTCATGCACCTCGCCTACTTCAAGGACTACCTTTCACCGCTGAATATCAATCTGATTTGGATCGAAGCCGCCGACATTCTCGAGGTCGTCGTGCAAGAGTTCACCCGCTCCTTTTTCGGTCCGGTTTTCGTCATTGTCTGCTTCGTCCTGATTTGTCTGCTCGCAGCAAAAACCAGACACTTGCGTCTGTCGGTGCCGTATGCGCCACTGTTGGTTATCATTTATTTTGCGGTCGTTCCCGTGCGGATCCTGGCTGCGGACGATCCGATCCGTTTTTTTGCCGCGGCCGCGAGACCAACACTAATGAACACCCTCAATGCATTCTCCCTCTACGCTACCGTATTTCTGCCGGACAAGGTCTTCGCGGCGAAGGCAACGACAACGCGCTATCGGCCCTATCGCGTAATCGAGCGCCAGCCGATCGCGGCCGGAACGATCGTCGTCATCATGGGCGAAGGCATTTCCCACCAACGGATGGGGTTGTTCGGTTACGCCAAAGCGACGACGCCGCGACTTTCGAAATTGGCGCAGTCCGGCCGCCTCATCGCGAAAAAATCGATTGCGTCCGGCGTCAGCACCCGCGCGGTTCTGCCGCTGTTCTTCAATATCCTGCGCGAGCCCCTAAATCGCGAACCGGTCGCGACGCAGGTGACCAACCTGTTCCGATTGGCCAAAAGTCGCGGCTATCGAACCTCCTATATCTCGGCGCAGAAGAGCAATCTGTTGGCCGGAATAGGTGTGCGTTACGTGGACAAATTGGTCACCAAGGATTTTTACGAGGCGCTGTTCCAGGAAAAACGGGATGACGCAATCTTCGATTTTTTAGAAGACTTGGATATGACGCAACCGAACTTTGTCGTCATTCACCAACGCGCATTGCATGGCCCCTACGAACTGGCTTATGCCCACCATCCGGAGTTCGAATTCTACAAATACCGGAAAATGCCGTACGAAGAAGGGATGCGGAATGCCTATGATAACGGCATTCACTACTATGACTGGTTCATCGACCGCACTCTTGAATTTTTCACGGCGAAGGCAAGCAAGCCGCTCTATGTTTTCATGACGTCGGATCACGGCGAAGAAATGGGCGAAGAGGGCCGCTACGGACACAGTCATATGAAGCTGAATTCCGCCAAGATTCCCTTCATGCTCTATTCCGTGAATCCGGACGACGCCTACCTCAAGACAATTAAGGATTTGCAGACTCCAACGCACTACGAGGTCGGCCGTTCGATCGCAACGCTGCTCGGCTTCGAAATCGTGAATCCAAACGAATGTCCTGAGATATTTTACATCAACGGGAACCGTGCCTTTGGCGACTTGGGCGTGATGACGATTAGGAAATCCGGCACCGGGGAACCCCGTGTCGTCAATATCCATAACGGGCGGCGGGCCCCACCATCCCCGATTAGCCTTGATACAACGACGCTGAAGAAATCGGCATGGATGCCGGGCTGGGCTCACAAACTGTTGAACCGAAGAACCTTTAGCGCGGCAGCCGACAGACTAGCGCCTGATTGCCCTCGTCAATAGGACAACACGCATAGCCCGCCGCACCAACGGCGCAGCCGGTCTGGCGTCGGGATCTCCACATCGTCCCGTTCCATTCCGCTTTCTCCCCAAATCTATGGCAACCGTTTCCCGAACGGGTAAGCCATTGTTAACCAGCCATGGTTTAGGATTAAGGCCCAGAAAATCGCAGAAATTGAACGTGCCTATGGCGCTCAATGCCAAATCCGACGCGTCGTCGCCCGCGCAAACCCACACTGTCGATAAGAATATGCACATTCTTGTCGTCGACGGGACCGCGGAGAGGCTCAGCGCCATTCTCAAAATATTGATCGATGGCGGGTATGGCCGCGTCGAAACGCTGACAAACCCGTACGCGCTGATCGAGCGCATCGCCAAGAGCCGCCCGGAGCTCATTATCGCCGGCGGAGATGCCAAGGGTATCGATTGTCTCGCCCAATTCGCACAACTGAAGACGAGCACGCCCGACTACGACGCCACTTCGATTGCGGTCGTCGATGTTCAAGAGTCAGAATCGTTCGATCCGCACCTTCAGGCCGGCGCCGACGACTATATCGTGCGGCCTTTCACCGCAGCAGCGCTGCTGTACCGCGTGGAATTGCAGTCGAAATCGATCGCCACCAAGCGCGAAATCCGAACGCTCCGTTCGATTGTCGATCAACGCACCGGGCGGATGAATGCGGCGCTGAACCTCTTGCGATCCTTGGAAAAATACCTGGTAGCCGCCGGCCTTTCCACGAACCGGAACGCGCCGCCGGTTCCTGCCGCGGCTGACGCTGCAGCCGGCGCCGACACCACATCGGCTGCAGACACCACGGTCGCCACGGACGTCAAGGACTTCAAGGACGTCACAAACGGTACGGATTCCTCGGACAGCACGGAAGGCGACGATACATCCTTGAAAATGCACATCGCCGAAGTCAATGTTGGCGGCGTCATTACCGAAACGTCGGAAATGTTCGGCGCCTTGGCCAAGAAGGGGGATATCGCCCTCGATGTCCGAATCGAGCCGGATTTGCCGATTATCGAGACCGATCAGGAAAAACTGCGCCAGGTGATGGTCGACCTGATCTCCAATTCAATCAAATCCACCCCCGCAAAAGGCAGGGTCCTGCTCAGCGCAAAGCGGAACGAGGAAAAGGGCGTGCTGGTCCTGCTCGGCCGGGACGTGGGCATCGGCCTGACGGCGGATGATTTGCACAGCTTTATGGGTCGGCAGCAGGATGGCCAGCAAAATAGCGGCCCCGGCGTGGGGCTGCCGATTACCCGAAAACTGGTGGAAATGATGGGCGGCACGATCGAAGTGCGTACCATGAAGGGCCGCGGCGCCTCGGTTAAGATCGAGCTGCCCATGTCCATCCCCGGCATGGCGGCAACCGCCCAGCATGCCGCCTGAGTCCGCGGAGCGCCATCCTCACCGCAATGCACCAAAGTAAGCCATTCTTAACCACTGAGGCCTAGGCTACACGGACAAGTGGTACATTGTTCACATGACAACTTAATGGCGATTAATCAATTTACCGGTACGCCGGACCCGCAGAAATCGAGCGATCAAGCCCGACAAACGCCCATCCTGGTGCTGGGCACCGATGGAGCCGACGCGGCGCACGCGCGCGACATTCTGACGGATGCCGGTTTTCCGCATGTTTTGGTGCTCAGCGAAATTGCCGGGCTCACCAAGCACATGACGGTGGATCAATCGGACCCGCTGATTGTCGCCGCCGAAGCGCAATTTCTCGAAGAACCGGATTTCGTCGCGACAATTTCAAACGGCCGAACCAACCGCGATATTGCGATAATCGCCACGACCGGCCAATCGGACATCACCGCCTGCGTAGGCGCCCTGCAGCACGGCGCGGCGGATTGCGTGGCGCGCCCCCTCGTTCCAGCGATATTTCTGAATCGTGTGGAATCCCAGGCCCGACTGCTCGCCGCCGAGCACGAAGCCCGTGCCCTGCATTCGGTCATCGATCGGCGCACCAAACGTATGAATACCGCGCTGAATTTACTCCGGGCAACGGAAAGACGCCTGACCGACGAGTTGAGTTCGGTGCACGGCGAAAACCGCGCCCGCATCGACTACTTTGCCGAAACAAATCACGAATTACGCACCCCGTTGAACGCCATTTGCGGCATGTCCGACGCGATCAGGCTTGAGACCTTTGGTCCGGTTGGCATCGAAAAATACAAGGAATACGCCCACAACATTCATCAGGCCGGACAACACCTGCTCGGTATCATGGATAATCGTCTGAGCATGTCGCGCATCGAAGCCGGCGCCGAAGCGGTGAACGTGGAGGAGGTCGATGTCGGCAGCGTGATCGAGGAAACCTCCAAAATGCTCGAAACCGTGGCGGGAAACGCTGGTGTCGCCCTGGACGTAAACATCGAGCCGGACCTGCCAATCATCGAAGCGGACAAAGGCAAGCTTCGCCAGGTGATGGTCAACCTGCTCACCAATGCAATCAAATACACGCCGCCCAAGGGCCGGGTCCTGCTGACCGCCAAACGCAACGAGGAAAAGGGCGTTTTGGTACTCATCGTCTCCGACACCGGCATCGGCATGACGGCGGAAGATTTGCATTCGGTCATGCAGCCCTACCACCGCATTCCACGCGGCGACGAAGAAGGATCGGGACTCGGATTGCCGATCGCCAAGAAACTCGTCGAAATGATGGGCGGCGCAATCGAACTGCGCAGCTTGAAGGGACGCGGCACCTCCGTTCAGATTGAACTGCCGATGACGAGTGCAGGCAAGGCGAGCGCGAATCAATCCGCGGCGTGACCGCGCCGCCGGATCCGCCGTCCGGCCTCAATCAACCGTATATTTCTCTTCTAACGCGTCGAGTTCCGGCAACCCCATCAGTGCGCTCAGCTCTTCGAAATTTACTTGCAGGTCGGGCCGCTCGAGCGGCGCGTCGGCAAACACGCCTTCCTTGAAGGCAGCCACGGCATTCAACATGCCACGCACGGCCGCCGAGGTAAGCATCCGGGGATAGGTTACCATGGCAACGCCCATCCCCTGCAATTGCTTGGCCGTGGCGAGCGGCGTCGTATGCCGGGGTTGCAGCCCGAAACCCATGTTGCAGACGTAGGGCTTGGGCACGCTCCGCGCGACACGCTCGATATCCTCAAGCGACAACAAGGCATCCGCATACAGCGCGTCCGCGCCGGCTTCCGCGTACATGTTAAGCCGCTCGATCGCATCGTCGACGCCGGTCACGCCCGCTGCATCCGTTCGCACCATGATGACGAAATTCGGATCGCGCCGGGCGTCGGCTGCGGCCTTTACCTTCTGCACCATCTCATCCGCCGGAATCACATCCTTGCCGGCCATATGGCCGCAGCGCTTGGGCCAAACCTGATCCTCGATCATGATCGCAGCGAGGCCCGCATCCTCGAAGCCGCGCACGGTGAAATACACGCTGACCGCGTTGCCATAGCCGGTATCCGCGTCGGCGCGTATCGGAAGGCTGCTGCAGGCGGCGATCGACCGGCACGCCCGAAGATTTTCTTCATAGCCCATGATGCCCTTATCCGCCCAACCGAGATTGCTTTCCGACACACCGGCGCCGGTTATGGTTGCCGCCTTGAATCCCGCCGCCTCGATGATGCGGGCGCTGAATCCATCGAATATGCCGGGCGCGACGAGAATTTCCGGGGCTTCGAGCAATTCTTTGAACTGGGCGGCTTTATTCTTCATGGCTTTCTCCGTTGGCTTTGCGGGCGATTGAAGGGCTGGTGTAGTGTTGCCGGCGGGACGTGCCGGACCACGATATTTATAAAATCAATTCGCCGCCCGGCCCAGCCCGGCCGTACGCCAGATCGCCGCACAGGAGCCAAACGCGCATGGACAAAACCGCCGACCGGCTGGTGAATTTCGCCAGCGACCTCACCTACTCCGACATTCCGGCCGCCGCGATCACGGCCACGAAAATCCGGCTGATCGACAGCATGGGGTGCGCCATGGCGGCATTTCTGGCGCCGCCCGTCCGCGCAACGCGGCGCCTCGCCGCCCCGGTCGCGGACGGCCCGCGCGCCCGCGTTTTCGGCACCTTGGTCCGCACGACGCCCGATCTTGCCGCGCTGGTGAACGGCGCCATGGTGCGGTATCTGGACATGAGCGACGCCTATCTGCTGACCAGCACCGCGCACCCTTCCGACAACATACCGGCACTGCTGGCGCTAGCGGAGGCGACCGGGGCAAGCGGCAAGGATATATTGCTCGCCATCGTGATCTCTTACGAAATCCAATGCCGGTTCTGCGACACCGTTCCATTCCAGGCCAAGGGCTGGGATCAGCCGGTAGCCGGCGCTCCGGCAGCGGCCCTGGCGGCGGCGCGGATGCTCGGATCAAACAAGGCGGAAATGCACCATGCATTGGCGCTCGCGCTCGTGCCGCATATCGCCCTGAACCAAACCCGCGCCGGACAACTCTCCATGTGGAAGGGCATGGCCGGCCCCTATGCGGCGAAGCAGGGATTGTTTGCGGCGATGATGGCGCAGGCAGGCATGACCGGCCCTGAAAATCCTTATGAAGGGGATTTCGGCGTCTGGACTCAAACCATGGGCGAGCCCTATCCGGTCAAGATTCCGCAACGCTTCAAAGGTCATCGATTCGCCGTGGGCCAGACCAATATCAAGCGGTTTCCCGTGCGTGACGCCATCCAGATTCCGATCGTTGCGGCGCTGGAATTGCGGCAGAAAATCGACATCCGGAATATCGAAACGGTTCGCATCGATACCTATGCCAAACATTTCGGCGCCCAGATGAAAGATCCGGCACTGTGGTCCCCGAAAACCCGGGAGACGGCCGACCATTCGCTCCCCTTCGCGGTCGCGGCGGCGCTGATCGACGGTGAGGTAACGCCCGAAACCTTCGAACGCGAACGCTTTCTCGACAAGGATATCGCGGCATTGATGAAACGCCTGCGGATCGAACTGGTGGACGCTTTCGACAAAGTCGCACCGGCGACCCGCAGCTGCCGGCTGGTGGCGACGCTCACCGACGGCAAGACCGTCGAAACGCAACACCGGCAAACGCCGGCGGATATCGAACGCGGGCCGAGCAAGACCGAGATCGAGGAAAAGTTTCACCGTCTTGCCGGACGGACGCTCGACAGCACCCAGCGCAAGGGAATGTTGCGGTGTATCAATGGGCTCGAAAAACTGGCGACCGTGGATGCACTGATCGATTTGACGGCGGTGTGAGCCGCTGTGCCGGGAGACCCGCGTCAAATTGTCGGCCCGCACGTATCATGCGAGAGTACGGAAAACTTGAAATAAGCCCGGGGAACAACCGCCAATGCCCAGCCAAAAAAAATTGCCGAAGGTTGCCGTTATCGGCACCGGCGGGACGATCTCCTCCGTCGGGCGCGACGCCCTCGACATCGCCACATACTCGGAAACCGGAATCAAATACGAAGTCGACGAGCTGCTGGCGCAATTTCCCGAAACGAACATGGTCGCGGACATTTTGCCCGTCCGGTTCCGGGCGGTCGGCAGCACCGACATCGGTCCCGCGGAATGGCTGGAGCTCAATGAATCGGTTCATCGGCTGGCGGCGGAAACACCGGACCTCGCGGGTATTGTCATCACGCACGGCACCGCGACGCTCGAAGAGACCGCCTATTTCCTGAATCTGACGGTCAAGGTCGAGATGCCCGTCGTTATCGTCGGCGCACAACGGCCGGCGAGCAGCTTGAGCACCGATGCCGGCCTCAACCTCGTGAACGCGCTGCGTCTCGCCGGATCGCCGGAAGCGCGCGGACTCGGCGTGCTGGTGATGCTCAACGACGAGATCCACGCGGCGCGCGATGTCACCAAGACCTCGACAATGCGGCTGCAAACATTCCGCAGTCCGGATTTCGGCGCACTCGGTCACGCGGATGCAGACCAGATTGCGATATACCGACGTCCGGTGCGCCGCCACGCACCGGACACCGAATTCGACGTGCGCGGACTGGAGTCACTGCCCCGTGTCGACATCTCGATGTCCTATGGCGGCGCGGACGGTGCGGCGGTTGCCGCTTTCGCCGATGCAGGGGCGCAAGGACTGGTCCAGGCGGGCTTGCTGCCGGGCTTCAATACACCGGCGGAACACAAGGCCTTGGAAGCGGGAATCGCGCGAGGCCTGGTTGTCGCCCAAAGCACGCGCGGCCTGAGCGGGCGGCTTGCCGAGGTCAAATCCCGCCGGCCCGCGGGCTGTGTGTTGGCCGACAACTTGCGGCCGCAGAAAGCGCGCATCCTGCTCATGCTGGCGCTAACGAAGACCCGTGATCCGGCGGCGATTCAGCATATGTTCGATACCTATTGATCCGTACCGGTCGCGGCCGATCCCTTTGTTGGAGCCAAGACCACCGAGCGGACGCACGCCCAAGACTCCACTATAGCAAAACCTGCCCTGTCAAAAGAAAGAGAGTCGACTCGATGAGATTGTTCTACACGCCGGGATCGCCGTATGCCCGAATCGCCCGCGTCCTCGCCGCGGAATTGGGCCTGGACAACCAAATCACCCTGGTCGAAGCCAGCTTGCGGAACCCTGAAGCCGACCTCCTGCAATTCAGTCCGGTCGGCCGGGTCCCGGTTCTGGAAACCGATGATGGCACGATCATCGGAGAATCCTCGGTGGTGTGCGGCTATCTCAGCAGCTTGAAGCCCGGCGCCAACGTCATTCCGGGATTCGGACCCGACGATTTACCGCAGCAACGTCTGCGTTCGCTCGCCATGGGCATGATGGATGGTATCGTCGCGTGGTTTCGCGAAACCTGGCGCAAGAACGACGCGTCCGAAGCGGTACTGCAACTGGAAATGCTGCGCGCCAAACGCACGCTCGATGCGTTCGAGCGGGAAGCAGCCAACGGCAAATTGAGCGGGCCGGTATCGATCGGCCACATTATTCTGGCCTGCACGCTCGGCTGGTGCGACAATCGCCATACCGGTTGCGACTGGCGTACGGGCCGGCCGAAGCTGGTCGCCTGGTTCGAGGAATTCGAACGACGGCCGTCGATGCAGAAGACCATGCCGCCGGCGATTTAGCGGGACGCCCACCGATGCAATTTGCCGACCCGCTGACCCGGGGAACCCTGATCCAGCGCTACAAACGATTCCTCAGCGATATCGAGATGGCGGACGGCGAGACTGTCATCGCCCATTGCGCAAATCCCGGTTCGATGATGGGGCTCGCGGATCCGGGATCCGAGGTCTGGCTGTCGCCCAACCGGAACCCGAAGGCGAAACTGGATTGGCGCTGGGAGCTGGTTCGAATCGGCGCGCATCTTGTCGGCATCAATACCAGCCACCCCAATGCAATCGTCGCCGAAGCCATCGAGGCGGGACACATCGCCGAGCTGACCGGATACGGCGCGCTGAAGCGCGAGGTGCGCTATGGCCAGAACAGCCGTATCGACATCCTGCTCGACGACGAGGATCGGCCGCCGTGTTACGTGGAAATCAAGAACGTTAATTTGAAACGCGGGCTGCCGGGGCGGGAGAACGCCGCCGAATTCCCCGATGCCGTCACCAAGCGGGGCGCCAAGCATCTGGTGGAACTCGGCGATATGGTGGAGAGCGGTGCGCGCGCGGTGATGCTCTATCTGGTTCAGCGCGAGGATTGCGACAGCTTTTGCATTGCCGAGGATATCGATCCCGATTACGCCGAAGCGCTCGAGCTTGCGATCACACGCGGTGTGGAAACGCTGTGTTATGCCTGTGATGTACGGCTGGACGGCATTGACGTGGCGGAGACGCTCCCGATCGAGAGGCTTTAGAGCAAATCCCGAGCGAACCGAAACGGTTCGCGACGACGTATTTGCGTATAAACAAAGAGAGTGACCATTTCACTTGAGTCAATTTGAACATGAAATGGTCTAGTCAACGACCGCAACGCGCCCTGCATTACGCATCATCGTAGGAAATCTCGACCACCTCGATCGATTCCGGCCCGGTCGGCGTCCGGATGTTGACCACGTCCCCTTCCCGCGCCTTCAACAGCGCGCGGGCCACCGGTGAAATCCAACTGATTTCGCCGGGCTCGTGACCGACCTCATCGACACCGACGATCCTGACCGTCCGCTCCTTGTCATCGTCGCCGGCGTAGGTGACGGTCGCGCCAAAGAAGACCTGGTCGCGATTTTTCTGCTGCGCCGGATCGACGATCTCGGCGATCTCGAGGCGCTTCAGGAGAAAGCGAGTGCGCCGGTCGATCTCGCGCAGCCTTTTCTTGCCGTAAAGATAGTCGCCGTTTTCCGAACGGTCGCCGTTGCCCGCGGCCCAGGACACCACTTCCACCACCTTGGGACGCTCGACCGAGCGCAAGTGCCGCAATTCGGCCTGCAAGCGCGCGTAGCCTTGCGGCGTAATATAGTTTTTCGCAGCCGGTCGCGGTGCGCTCGCCGACGCCTTGCTTTTCGATCCTCGGGAAACAGCCTCGCTCATCGCTGCCGCAGCGCCCTCACGGGTGACATGACTCTGTTCGCTCACATTGCCTCAGCCGTGCGCGCACGGCCAAAGGAATGTTACTCCGGTTTCGGAATGGCGAGCGCTTTTTCCGCAAGCTCGAAACGCGCCTGAACCGAGCGCGTGCTGTTCGTGGAATAAGTGATGGCGAAGGAAAACTCGTCTGTCCCAATCAACTCGATCAGCGCCTTGCGAATCTTGCGTCCGGGTTCGGAGTCCGGCGTGACCTCCTCGGAAAGGCGCGCCAACAGGACGGCGCAAACCTCGAACAGGGAAATATTGAAAATATTGCGCCCCGCATCCGTGCCGTCGCTCGCCAGCGACTTTCGAAAGGCGTGCTCCTCGAACAGGTTTCGATTCGATTGTAGCGACCGTTCGAAGCGTTTGCGCAACTGCGCCAAGTCCGATTCGGACATACCGTTCATCGTCTTCAGCGCCGTGGCGAGATATCCCTCCATGTCGCCACGGTATTCCGCCCAGCCGAGCAGGTAGAACGCGCAGAACCGGTTGACCACCTCGCGGTCCCGCATGGTTTTCGTGCTGAGGGATTGGCCGGAAACATGCCGGAAGGCGAGACTGTCCGCCGCATCCCGCAGCCAGGTCGTCGCCGGACCGTTATAGATTGCATTGCGCATCTGCTGGCGGCTCAACGGCACGCCGCTGTTCACGCGCTCGAAGATGTCGAGGCGGGCGCGCTCCGGCGCCTGATCGTCGAGGATGTACATGATGAGCTGGGTATCGAGGATGCGCTCTTGCAGATTCACGTCCAGGTCATCGAATTTCTTGCCCTCGAGCGGATGCTCCGGTGCGTTTTCCTCTTCCGAGCCGAGCCCCTTGAGCGGAAACATATTGCCGACGAAACGCTGGAAGGTGGTGACCCGCTGCAAGCCATCGACGACGATGATGCGCCCGTCCTTCGCTTCGGCGACGTAGAACACCGGAAGCGGAATGCGCATGATGCAGCTTTCGATCAACTTCGATTGCTTGTCCTCGGGCCAGACGAAATCGCGCTGGAAATCCGGGTCGAGCACATAGCGGCCCTTTTCGATCCGGCCCAGAATGTCGGAAACGGTCCGCGATTCCTGCCGCACGAATACCGAATCGAGCGTGTAGTCGCCCCACGCGCCGCTCGACGGATCGTCATGGCCTTCGACGTCTTCCACCGGCGTTTCCGGGACGGTCTGATCAAGATCCATGTCGCTACTGCCCTGCCCCTTACGCCGGATACCGGCGTAGAGATATTGTTCGAATCGACGCCGCATTCGCGGATGCGGCAAAATCGCGGTCAATTACCTATGGGGAATGGCATACCCTCAAACGTCCTTAAAATCCGTTAACGCTCTTCGAAAAGGCCATGCCGCCGATGCCATTCTTCCAGTAATTCAACAGGATAGGCGTCATGCAGAGCTTCATCCGGGCGAGCGTCAAGACGCACCCAGCCGGGTTTGGACGCGAGCATGATATGGACCTGCTCGGGAGGGTCGGGCAACGGTGTGTCGATGGCGCTGGCGAAAGGATGGACCAGATCCGGCCATCGCGAATCCCAGACCCAGAGCGCCGAGCCGCACCGCGCGCAAAAACGGCGCTCAGCCGGGCTTTCCACCCCATCGATGGTGGCGTGAAAGACCGAAATATTTTCCGCGCCCTTAACGGCCAGAGTCCCGGCGTCGGCGCCAAGATTGATCGCAAACCCGCCTCCGCCCGCGGTCTTTCGGCAAATGGAACAGTAGCAGCGCATATAGGGTGCTGGCGCGGGGGCCTCCACGGAAAAATGGACACCGCCACAATGGCATGAGCCGTCGAGATGCATGGCATCCCCCTTTCAGGAACAGAGAGCCCGGGCGGTGTATTCGACGCTTACATTCCGGCGCACACCGCCCCTCCAATCAAAACCGCGCCGTCGCGCTCATCGCCAGATGGCCCTCCGAATTCTTCGCCCACAGATCGAACGCGCCATCACCGCGTTTGCCCGCCAACGTAAACGGCGCGGTGTCGAACAGGGGCCTGACAAAGCGGAAGTCGAAGCCTGCCAGCCGCGCCGCCGGAGTCTCCGTGGTGCAGCGCTCCATCAGCATGAGGGCGATTAGCCTCGCATTGACGATCAGGCCCGGATAGCCCTCGACCTCCGTCACATAGGGCCGGTCATAGTGAATGCGCGACGCGTTGAAGGTTAGCGCCGAGAATCGAAACAGCAGCGTCGGATCGGGCTGGACCTCGTGGTGCCATGTCGCGCCGTCGGGGGCGGCGATGGGCGGTTGCGGCTTCGCGTCCGGTTTTGGCGCGTCGCGGTAGACAATGTCGTGCTCCTCTTCGACGGCAAGCCCGTCCTCACCGGAAATCGCGTAATGCACCAGAATGAATACCAGCGCACCACTGCGTCCCTGCTTAACGGAAATATCCCGGATGGTTCCCACCCGGCGGACCGGTTCTCCGACCCGGAGCGGCCGGTGAAAGGTCAGCCGGCCGCCGGCCCATAGACGGCGCGGCAGCGGCGCGGGCGGCAGGAATTCGCCGGTCTTGGCATGACCGACCTCATCCAGCGCCGACTGCCGGGCACGCGGGTGGAAGAACAGCCAATGGCTGCCCGGCGGCGCCGGATCACCGGGCGCGGGCATCGCCTCCTCCCGGTCGAGCGTCGCCGCAAGACCCGCCAAGGCCGCCGCCGTCACCTGGTCGGTCGCGGTCTCGGTCCGTCCAATCCAGGGACGGAGCCCATCGATATCAACAACCGTCATTTGGCGCTTCCTTCAGCCATCAGCCGATTTTACGGTGCGGCGCTCCGGCCGCAACCCAAGCCGCGCACCGGGCATTAATCCAATCGAGACCTTCAAATCCGGGCAGCAACGCCCTAAGTTAGCTCACCAGACCGGAATCCCGGGCCACAGCAGCGATACGATACGGAATGCAACAATCAGCACAAGCACTTGCCGCCGAAATTGCCGGAATCGAGCGGCACGGACCCGCCGATTTCGTTGCCATGCGCAAGGCCGGCCGGCTGGCGGCGGAGGTGCTCGACTTCATCACGCCGCATGTGCAGCCCGGCGTCACGACCGGCGCGCTGGATACGTTATGCCATGATTTCATCCTGGATCATGAGGCGATTCCCGCGCCGCTCAACTATCGCGGATTCCCGAAATCGATCTGCACATCGATCAACCATGTGGTCTGTCACGGCATTCCCGATGACGCCAAGCGGCTGATGAACGGCGATATCGTCAACATCGACATCACCGTCATCCTCGACGGCTGGCATGGCGACACCAGCCGCATGTTCTTCGTCGGCGACAAGGTCGGCGTCAAGGCGCGCAAGCTGGTTCAGGTGACCTACGAAGCCATGATGCATGGCATCGAAGCAGTCCGGCCGGGTGTCACCCTGGGCGATATCGGCCACACCATCCAGTGCTACGCGGAATCGCACCGGTTTTCGGTGGTCCGCGATTTCTGCGGCCACGGCATCGGCACGATCTTCCATTGCCCGCCCAGCGTGCTGCATTACGGCGAACCGGGCACCGGCGTGGCCTTGAGCGAGGGCATGTTCTTCACCATCGAGCCGATGATCAACGCCGGCAAATTCCCGGTGAAGATCCTGCAGGACGGCTGGACCGCGGTGACCAAGGACCGCAGCCTGTCCGCCCAATTCGAACACACAATCGCGGTGACCGCCGGCGGCTACGAGATCTTCACCACCTCGCCCGCCGGACACACCGCGCCACCCTTCACCCTCTAGGCGACATCGCGGCGGGCCCGGCCATGGCAGACGGCAACGACCGCGACGATGCGAAGCCCCACTACCACGGTCACCGGCAAAGGCTGCGCGCCCGCTTCATGGCGACCGGCGGCGACGGCATGCCCGACTACGAAATGCTTGAGCTGTTGCTGGCATTGGCGATCCCGCGGCGCGACGTCAAACCGCTGGCCAAGGCACTGCTCGACAAATTCGGCAACTACGCCGGCGTGATCGCCGCCGAACCGGGCCAGCTTACCGCGGTCAAGGGCATGGGCGACGGCGCGGTGGCGGCGTTGAAACTGGCGCAGGCCTCGGCGGTGCGGCTGCTCCGCCAGCGGGTGCTGCGCCAAGACGTGCTCAGTTCCTGGGACCAATTGATCGATTACTGTTCCGCCGCCATGGCGCATGAAAAGGTCGAACAGCTGCGCCTGCTGTTCCTCGACCGCAAGAACGTGCTGATCGCCGACGAGGTACAGCAACGGGGTACCGTCGACCATACGCCGCTCTATACCCGCGAGGTGGTGAAACGCACGCTGGAGCTGGGCGCGACCGCGCTGATCGTCGTCCATAACCACCCTTCCGGCGACCCGACGCCGAGCCAGGGCGACATCAAGATGACACGCGAATTGCAGGAAGCGCTGGGCAAGATCGGCATCACCCTGCACGATCACCTGGTGATCGGCCGCGACGGCCACGAGAGTTTCCGGGCGCGCGGCCTGCTGTAGAAGAAACCGCAAGGGAGAATGAAATGGGCGACACCAAACCGGCCAAGAAACGCCGCGTCATCAGCGAGCATGTGGGCGAACCGCCGAAAGACACCTGGTCGAACTGCCTGGTGATCGGCAATCAGGTGTTTATCGCCGGCATGACCGCGCGCGGCGCCGAGTTCGATGACATGCCGGCGGGCGGCGCTTATGAACAGGCGGTGGCGATCTTCCGGAAAATCCAACACCTGATGGAAGCGGCCGGCGGCGGCATGAACGACGTGGTGAAGGTGCTGATCTACCTCACCGACATCAACGACAGGGATGCCGTTTGGAAGGCCCGGCGCGAGTTTTTCACCGGCGACTACCCGGTCTCGACCCTGATCGAAATCAGCAAGCTGGTGCGTCCGGAACTGACCGTCGAGATCGAGGCAGTGGGTATACTGGGGTCGGGCGGATAGGTAAATTTCATTCGTCATTCCGGACGGCGCAAGGCGACGATCCGGAATCCACGAGTTGCCAGGTATTCTGGATGCCCGCCTGCGCGGGCATGACGGCGATTTTTAGGAACTGCCGAGCACAGCTTCCGCTTCGCGGACCAGCGTCTCGACCAGATCGGCGGCCGGCAGCACCCGGTTGAGCCCCACCGACTGCCCCGCCCACATGGCCGCGAAATCGCCCGACCCGCGTGCGCGGCTGGCAACGCCCAGCGGCGTGCTTAGGCTGTATTGCAGCGGGAAATCGAGTGCCGCGTCCTCCTGATCGGCCATTTCCTTGACATAGCGGTTGCGCAAGCCCCGCGCCGGACGGCCGGAGATGACTTTCGTCACCTGCGTCGCGTCATCCGCGCCTTCCAGCAACGCCGCGCGATAGACCGGATCGACACCGGATTCCGGACACGACAAGAACGCGGTGCCCATCTGCACGCCGCTCGCACCCAGGGCAAAGGCGGCGGCGATCCCCCGCCCGTCGGCGATGCCGCCCGCGGCGATCACCGGCACCGTCACCGCATCGGCGACCTGCGGGACCAAAGCCATTGTGCCGACGCTACCGTTCTCGAAGGGCGGGCGAAGCGTACCGCGATGGCCGCCCGCCTCGAAACCCTGGGCGATAACGGCGTCGATGCCGCCCGCTTCCAGCTCCCGCGCCTCCGCAACCGTCGTCGCCGAGCACAACAGAATGATGCCCGCCTCCTTCAATGCCGTCATCGCCGCCGGATCCGGCAACCCGTAATGAAAGCTCACGACCGGCGGACGCAGCGCCAGCAACGTCTCGAGAATACTGTCGTCAAACGGCGTGAACAGCGGATAGGGATCGGGCACCGCGCCCGCATCCAGCTCATCGAAATAGGGCGCGAGACGGGCCTGCATGGCCGCCGTCGCGGCTTCGTCTTCGACCGGCGCCGAATGCACGAAGAAATTCAGGTTGAACGGCTTGTTGGACGATAGGCGGATGGCTTCCGAATCCGCCCGCAGCGCGTCAGCATCGTGCCGCGCACATCCGAGCGAGCCCAGCCCGCCGGCGTTGGAGACCGCCGACGCCAGCGCCGGATTGGTCGATCCGGCCATCGGCGCCTGAATGATCGGATGGGCGATCCCGAGCAGATCGAGCAAATCGGTGCGCGGCCACATCAAATTTCTCCTTACCTGGCGTCAACATAGGCGGACGCCCACACCGACACGGCAGCCACGCCCTGTCAATCGGCGAGAAAGTTGCGCACCAGGTTCAGGAACACGTCGAGCTGGTCATGATGCACCCAATGGCCCGCATTCTCGACCTCGGCGACCTCGACATTCTGGAAGTACCCATCCCGCCCGTCCGATCGCGGATCGGTCGCCCAACTGTCCGTGCCGTGGATCAGCAAGGTCGGACAGGCGATCGATGACCACAATTCGCGGGTGGCCTCGCCGCCCATCGTAAAGGGGGAGTTGACCCGGATGTAGTTGTCGAACTTCCAGCTATAGGTGCCGTCCTCATTCTGGTTGACGCCGTGAACGGTGAGGTGCCGCGCCTGCTCCGGCGTGAGGTGCGGGTTCGCTTCCTGCATTCGCTGCCAGGCATCCTCCAGGGTGTCGTATTCCCGCGGGTTGCGGCCGGCGGTGCTGCGCAGCGTATCGACCCATTCGCGCATCCGTTCCGATGCCGACCTGCCCGTGTCATGCTTGCTCAGTTCCGGCGGCCGTCCGACGCCTTCGATCGCCACCACCTTGACCGCGTTTTCGGGATAGAGCCCGGCATAGCGCAGACTGATCGCCGCGCCGAGCGAGTGGCCGATAATGGTCACGGGAGTCAGCTTGGTCTGATGCAGAAGCTGGGCGATATCGTAAATGTAGTCCGCCGCCATGTACCCGCCGCCGACCATCCATTGCGAATCACCATGGCCGCGCAGATCGGGCGCGATGATGTGGTAATCGTCGCGCAGCGCCTCGGCGACCCAGTCCCAGTTGCGGCAATGGTCGCGCCCGCCGTGAACCAAAATCATAGGCGGCGCGCCCGCATTGCCCCAGTCCACATAGTGCAGGCGAAGCCGCTGCGAAAAATAGCTGTGCGAGGTTGGACCGTGAATCGGTTCGGCCATGACATTCCCCCAATAGTGAAGGCCCGGCGGCAATCACCGGGCGGCCCCTACATACACGCTTCCATATGCTCTGGCGAGATCGACGAATTTCGGCTATCAAATCAACGAACTTTGCGGTCGCACCGGGCGGCCGGCGAATCAGCGATCAGGAGCGCCACCGCTATGGCCGAACAGGATAAAAAGACGGAAAACCGGATGCATTCCTCGCATTGGGGCGCCTTCCGGGCGGTGGTGGAGGATGGTCGCGTGGTCGGCGTCGAGCCCTTCGAGAAGGATCCGCACCCCTCGCCGCTGATCCAGTCGATCCCGGACGCGCTGTATTCCGATACCCGCGTCGCCCAGCCGATGGTGCGGGCGAGCTGGCTGCAGCATGGCCCCGGCGCGAAAACCGAAAAGCGCGGAAACGAGCCCTTCATCCCGGTATCCTGGGACAAGGCGCTCGATCTTGTGACGGCCGAACTGCAGCGGGTGAAGGACCGCTACGGCAACGCCTCGATCTTCGGCGGTTCCTACGGTTGGGCGAGCGCCGGCCGCTTTCATCACGCCAAGACCCAGCTTCAACGCTTTCTCGGCATGTTCGGCGGATTCACCGCCCAGGTCTACAGCTACAGCAACGCGGCGGGCCATGCGATCCTGCCCTACATTTTCGGCGACAAGGGTTTGGGGCGCGGTCCCTTCACGTCCTGGGACAGCGTTCTGGAACATGGCGACCTGTTCGTATCGTTCGGCGGGATCGGGCTCAAGAACACCCAGGTGGAGCCCGGCGGCATGGGCGAACATGCGGCGCATAAATGGTTGCTTAAATTGAAGGAATCCGGCCTCGAATTCGTCAGCATCACGCCGATCAAGGACGACACCGCCGACTTCCTCGATGCCGAGTGGATCCGTCCGCGGCCGTGCAGCGACGTGGCCCTGATGCTCGGCATCGCCCACACGCTGGTCGAGGACGGGCTGCACGATACGGCGTTCCTGGCGAAATTCTGCACCGGTTTCGATCGATTCCAGCCCTATCTGATGGGCGAGACCGACGGTCAGCCGAAAACCGCCGATTGGGCGGCGGCGATCTGCGGGATCGATGCCGAGACCATCCGCGGCCTCGCACGGCGTATGGCGCGCGGCCGCACGATGATCGGCACCGCCTATTCGCTGCAACGGGGCGAACACGGCGAGCAGACCTATTGGATGACCGCCACGCTCGCCGCCATGCTGGGGCAGGTCGGCCTGCCGGGCGGCGGCTGCGGTTTCGGATACGGCAGCATGCACGGCTATGGCAACCCGGTCGAACGGTTCGCCGTACCCGCGATGCCGACCGGCGAGAACCCGGCCCGCAGCTTCATCCCGGTGGCGCGGATTTCCGACATGATGCTCAACCCCGGCGCGCCCTACCAATTCAACGGCATGGACCTGACCTATCCCGACACGCGTCTGGTGTATTGGTGCGGCGGCAATCCATTCCATCATCATCAGGACCTGAACCGGCTGGTCCGCGCATGGCAGAAGCCCGACACGATCATCGTCAACGAAATCTGGTGGA
The DNA here is from genome assembly GCA_029861675.1 of Alphaproteobacteria bacterium. The sequence goes on along the minus strand of JAOTYV010000025.1, from coordinate 1,230 downwards.
CCGCGACGGCGCGCTATGCGGACATCGTGCTGCCGGCGACCTCGACGCTGGAGCGCAACGACATCGGCGCCAGTTCGCGCGACCGCTTCCTGATCGCGATGCAGCAGGGCGCCGATCCGGTCGGCGGCGCCCGCAATGATTTCGACATCTTCAGCGATCTCGCCGAGCGGCTCGGCTTCAAGGAGCAGTTCACCGAAGGCCGCGACGAGACCGAGTGGCTGCGGCACCTCTACAACGTATCGCGCCAGCAAGCCGCGAAGAAGCGCATCGAGCTGCCTGATTTCGACGAGTTCTGGAAGAGGGGCTATGTGGAAACGCCGGAGCCGACAAAGCACTTTGTGCAGTTCTCGGAATTCCGGGAGGACCCGGACACCCATCCGCTAAAGACCCCCTCGGGCAAGATCGAAATCTATTCCGAGACCATTGCGGGATATGACTACGACGACTGCCCGGGTCATCCGATGTGGATCGAGCCCGAGGAATGGCTCGGCGGCGAGCGGGCGAAAACCTATCCCCTGCACATGATCTCGAACCAGCCGCAGCACAAGCTGCACGCCCAGAACGATTTCGGCCCCGTCAGCATGGACGGCAAGGTCGGCGGCCGCGAGCCGGCCGTGCTCAACCGGGCGGATGCCGACGCGCGTGGCATCGCGGATGGCGACGTGGTGCGGGTGTTCAACGACCGGGGCGAGGTCCTGGCCGGCGCGGTGCTTTCCGACGACATCCGGCCGGGCGTGATCCGGCTGGCGACCGGCGCCTGGTACGATCCGGTGGAACCCGGCGGGCTCGACAAGCACGGCAATCCGAACGTGTTGACGCCCGACCGTGGCACCTCGCGGCTGGCGCAGGGACCGATCGCGCACAGCGCGCTTGTCGAGGTCGAAACCTATAGCGGCGAGGCGCCGGCGGTCACCGCCTTCATGCCGCCCGCCGCGGCCGCGGAATAGCGCAAATCCCGAGCGAACCGAAACGGTTCGCGACGACGTATTTGCGTAACAACAAAGAGAGCGACCATTGCACGTGAGGCAATTTGCACAAGGAATGGTCTAGGGTCTGTGGACATTTAATGGATTCACACAGACTCTGAAATGTGATTCAAGCTTCCTTTTGAGGGGAGTTTGCATGAACATGGATCGATTTGTCATTAGCGACGATACTTGGGCGCGGATTTCAGGGCGCGTTCCAGGCAAGGCCTCGGATCGGGGCGTCACGGGGGCCGATACCCGATTA
>JAOTYV010000494.1 GCA_029861675.1 Alphaproteobacteria bacterium | reverse complement strand
AACTGATATTCGAAATAGCCGCCGCGGCTGCGCCGCACGACAATCGTGGTAATGAGATAAGGCACCCTGGCCGTGTTTCTGCACTGGGTCCCGACAATCATAACCGTGGTGCTGTTGACCTGCTCTGCGCGGGTCGCCGAATTCATCACGTCGGAACAAAAGCCCCTTTTTTCCCCGATCCGGTCGGCCGCCTCGTCGGGCGTAAGGCCACTGGCTTTCTCATGGATATTGAGAAATCCCACCAAGGCGCCCGTCCGCCACATCGCGTCGGGTGACCCCAGCATCTTCGTGTGTTCCTCGGTGGTGATCAATTGAAATCCTGAAACGCCGGCGCGCACAGCGATATTGTTCGAAAGCACCGCGGTATCGAGCACCATCAGCCGGCGGTCCTCCTGTGGCGCGGCAACGGTCTCCTTGGTGGCATTGCGGTGCTCGGTCACGCACTCCCGCAACCGCTCGATCGCCGGCGAGGATCCGGAAAGATTGAAGTGATAGGTGCGGCCGCCGAACCGGACGGACAGATCCTGGCCGCGCCTGAACAGATCGATGCTCGATCGCCGCGGTCCGATCCGGAAGAGTACGGCATTGTCCGACGAGGCCGTACCGTTGCCGACAAAGGGCCGCTCGTGCATCCGATGATCGCCTTGGCATTCAATGAATGCGGCAACACGTCGCCCGGGGAACAGCAGAATGTCGCGCCAGGGCAGCCGCACCGAATCTCGACGGGGCAGCATCGGTTGAAAGGCCGCCGCCAGGAGAATGCCCCATGAGCCTCGCCGAAACCCCTTCGCCGCTGTTCAAATCGCGCAGCCGCAAGATCGCGCCGTTCACCCTGCCCGATCATCCGGGCCCGTCGGCGAGCGCCGAAGCACTGGAGGCCTATGCCCGCGACAAGGCCGGGTTCTACTCGCAATACAGGCTCGGCTTCGGCGATCTGGCGGAGGGCGAATGGACGGCGGCGGGATTGGCCGCGCCCGATATGGATGCGTTGCGCAGCTACCGGATCGAACGCGTGCGGCAGCAATTGCGGGCGCACGACCTGGCCGGCGTCCTGCTCTACGATCCGCTCAATGTGCGATACGCCACCGATGCCACCAACATGCAGCTCTGGTGCACCCACAATGCGGTACGCTACGCCTTCGTCGCCACCGACGGGCCGGTGACCTTGTGGGATTTCCACCATTGCGAACACCTTTCCGGCCATTCCAACGTCGTCGACGAAGTGCGCCATGGCATTCCCTGGTTCTATTTCGAGGCCGGCCCGCGGCTTGAGGAATTCGCGGCCGAATGGGCTGCCGAACTGGCCGATGTGATCCACGCCTCAGGCGGGAGGAACCTGCGCATCGCTGCCGACCGGATGAACCCGGAAGGGCTGCATTTCCTGGGTCAGCACGGCGTATCGGTGGTCAATGGCGAAGAAGTGATGGAGCTCGCCCGGTCCATCAAGTCGCCTGAAGAGATCAGGGCGATGCGGCGTTCGATCCATGCCTGCGAAGCGGCGATGCATGTGATGGAAGAGAGCCTGACCCCGGGCATGAGCGAAAACGATCTGTGGGCGATCCTGCACGCGGAGAATGTGCGCCGCGGCGGAGAATGGATCGAGACACGGCTCCTGTCGTCGGGCCCGCGCACCAATCCGTGGTTCCAGGAAAGCTCGGCGCGGATCATCGAGGCCGGCGAAATCGTCGCCTTCGACACCGATCTTGTCGGCCCGTATGGCTATTGCTGCGACATTTCCCGCACCTGGCTTGCCGGCGACGGCAAGGCCAGTAACGAACAGCGCGATCTCTACACCATGGCGGTCGACCAGATCGAAACCAATATGGCGATGCTCGGACCGGGCCTCTCCTTCCGCGACCTGTCGGAGAAGAGCAGGAGCCTGCCGGACGACTGCCTTCCCAACCGCTATTCGGTGCTGTTTCACGGTGTCGGCCTGTGCGACGAATATCCCACCGTCCCCTACCCCGACGACTGGGATCATTCAGGTTACGACGGCGAACTGAAGCCCGGCATGG
>JAOTYV010000244.1 GCA_029861675.1 Alphaproteobacteria bacterium | reverse complement strand
GGAGGTTCTTGCCGAGCCGGTTCAGCAATCCGCGCAACCCGCCCGCATAGTAGAAATCCTCCATCAGGAAGCGGCCCGACGGTCGGGTGTCGGCCAGCACCGGCGTGGTCCGCGACAGCGAATCGAGCAGGTCGAGGTCGATCTCATTGCCGTTCCGCGCCGCGATGGCGAGGATATGGATCGCCGCGTTGGTCGAACCGCCCAGCGTCATGACCGTGACGATGGCGTTCTCGATCGCTTTCGGCGTCATGATCTCGCGCGGCGTCAGGTCTTCCCATACCATGTCGACGATGCGCTTGCCGCTGGCCGTCGCCATGCGCGGGTGATTGGAATCCGGAGCGGGAATGCTGGCCGCGCCCGGCAGGGTCATGCCGAGTACTTCGGCGACCGAGGTCATGGTCGAGGCGGTCCCCATGGTCATGCAGTGGCCGGGCGAGCGGGCGATGCCGTTCTCGATCTCCTCCCAGTCTTCCTGCGTAATCGTGCCAGCGCGGAGTTCGGACCAGTATTTCCAGGTGTCCGTGCCACTGCCGAGCGCCTCACCGTGCCAGTTGCCGCGCAGCATCGGCCCGGCAGGCACGAAGATCGCGGGAATGTTCATGCTCGCCGCCGCCATCAGCAGCGCCGGCGTGGTCTTGTCGCAGCCGCCCATCAGCACCGCGCCGTCCATCGGATGGCTGCGCAGCAGTTCCTCCGCCTCCATCGCCAGCATGTTGCGGTAGAGCATGGTCGACGGTTTGACGATCGGCTCCGACAGCGACATCGCCGGCAATTCGACCGGAAAGCCGCCCGCCTGCCAGACGCCGCGCTTGACCTCCTCGGCGCGCTGCTTGAAATGCGCGTGACACTGGTTGATCTCGCTCCAGGTGTTGATCACCGCGATTACAGGCTTGCCGGCGAAATCGTCGTTGGCGAAGCCCATCTGCTTGGTCCGCGACCGATGGCCGAAGCCGTTCAGGTCGTTGACGCCGTACCATTGATGGCTGCGCAATTCCTCCGGCTTCTTATGCTTCCTGGAATCCGCCATGTGTCCTCCCCATGCCGCCGCGATTTACCGGCGATCGCTGTTGTTCGCTATTGCTTTTGCCAAGCGTCGCTACGGTAGGGGCGAGCCCGACGTACTGTCAACGAGAGCGCCGACAGGAAAGGGGTGTGGCCTGCATTCGGTGTGACGAAAGCGTCGCTTGGATGGGCGCTATGTGCGCGCCGGACGCCGCGATTTCAAACCGTCCGGTCTGGACCGTGTCGGGGACTGCCGGGAGGGCCAGGCCCGCGGCGTTGCGAGCCTTCGGGCCGGAATATGTCCTGCGCCATGAAGATTCTTGAATGCCTCGGCCGGCTGATCGATATCGTAGAGCTGCCGGGCCGATCTAACGAACGCGTTCCGAAGCGAATCCGGTAGGTTGGCGGTCAGGTCATCCAGGCTACCGGTATCGGATAATTCGAGGATCTTCGCGGTCAGTTCTCCGGACGTTTAGAGACCGTCCCTATACCCCCGCACCAGGGCGGGCACATCTAATTCGTCGGTCATTTGTGGCTCCGCAAAATTTGCCTCAACGGTGTTGTGCAGAATTATCGGCCTGTGCGCTTGCGCCATTCGGCGAATTTGATTTTGGTCTCGTCGGTGGTGGCGGGATAGAGCCCGATTACGGAACTCCCGGCGTTGACCTGCTCGGTGACGAAATCCTCGAACGCAGTCATCTCGGTTGCTTCATGGGCGATGTCATCGGCCATATTAAGAGGGATGACCGCGACGCCTTCCTGGTCGCCGACGATGACGTCACCCGGGAAGACCGCGACATCGCCGCATCCGATCGGGCAGTCGAGCTCAATCGCCTGATGGAGGGTCAGGTTGGTCGGCGCCGAGGGACGGTTGTGGTAGCAGGGCATATCGAGCCTGCCGATCTCGGGCGCATCGCGGAAGCCGCCATCGGTGACGACGCCGGCGACGCCCCGCTTCATCATCCGCGTCACCAGGATCGATCCGGCCGATGCCGCGCGCGGGTCCTTGCGGCTGTCGATCACCATCACGTGGCCGGGTGGGCACGCTTCGACGGCGACGCGCTGCGGATGCGCCGGGTCCTGGAACACGCTGATCGGGTTCAAATCCTCGCGCGCCGGGATGTACCGCAGAGTATAGGCTTGGCCGACCATGTTTTCGGCTTTCGGAGCGACCGGCCGGACATCCTGAATAAATTGATTTTTCAGGCCCTGTTTGAAGAGCGCCGTGGTGAGGGTCGCCGTGCTGACCTTCTTGAGTTTCTCGCGCGTTTCCGCGGAGAGATCCGTTGTGTTCATTTGGGTCGCTCCAATCAAGTTCGAATTTAGATAATCGACTACGCCGATGAGAGCCGATACCGATATCACGGTAACCGATTTCGCGACCGTCGGTCAGGACGCCGGGTCATCGGACATTTTCGGGCATCTTTCCCATCACCTGGACCATGCAAAAAGATAACGTCAGGGTATCGGGCTTTGACAGATGCGCGCGTAGACGCTCGATCAACGCGTCCAGTTCGTCCGCCTTTATCAAGTTTAGGGAAAGGATGGTGTCTCGCATGGCTGCGGCGGTGCTCGGCAGATGCATCGACATTGGATCGCCAGCTTTGAGGGCATGCAAGCACGGCCGAACGTATATATCTGCGAGTCCCGCCGCCAAGAACACGCCATGTAATTGGGGGCCCATGCGAACGTTCGCGCCGATCCGAACGAAAGTCTCGTTTATCAACGCCAACGCCTGATCCCAGTCGGCGGCAGGAGGCACGCACTCCATGGTCTGTATGTTGACTTCCTCGACGAAGACGATCCCGCCCGGCCGCACCAGTGTCAGCATGTGGTCCAAAATCCCGAGACCATTCGGAATGACGCTGAGCGCAAACCGGCAATGGACAAGATCGAACGAACCGGCGGCGAACGGCGTTGCAAAGGCATCCGATTGCACGAAATGGACGTTGCCAAAGTCGTTGACGACCGCCCAATCATCGGCGAAGGCAAGCTTGTCCGGATCTGCGTCCGCACCGATCACCGAACCCGCGAGACCAACCCGCCTACTCAACAGATCGGTGATTCCGCCGATTCCGCAGCACAGGTCGAGGCAGCGCCATCCGGGCTCAACGCCGATGCGATCAAGCATGAAGACCGCATCGCTACGGAACAAATCCGACTGCATGCCGAGCCGCGCAAATTCATCTGTCGATGTTTTGATCGGGTAGTCTTTTGCCGTGCGGATTTGGCCACGCCTTAGCTGGAAACGAGTGTGTCGTGCCGGGTCTCGCCTTCGGTGATTCCCCGCGCCTTCATCCAATCGTAGGTCTGAGTGAACAGCGTCGGATCATAGTAGTCGACATGCTTGTAGCGCACGAAGGCGCGCGAGAGTTCATTGGGTTTCAGCGCGCCCTTGGCATGAGCGGCCACGTGATGGGCGTATTTGTAGAAATCGGCATTGATCATATCGACGGCCTTGTTCTCGGCATCGTAATACGCTTTGCGCTGCTCCGGCGTAAAATCGGCGCCCACCACCTCGCCGCCACGATAGAAACTGGTTGCGATAATGTGTGCTCCATCCTTGAGGCCAAGGCTGATGAAAGGCTCCATAACCGTCACCGCGCGGTATGTCCCGTCCTTGAGCCCGGCATATCGGGTTTGCGGCAACCCCCCAGCCTGGAGATTGACATGGGCCAAACCGACCGCGCTCTCAAGCATTTGAAGTGTCGTAAAATGCGAACCGGTGGACATCTGGACGACGACGGGAATGTCCGACATATCGCGCGGAGTCTGCAGCGTGTCATCGAATGTCAGGATTGCCTGCGCCGCCACCGACGCACGCAGTGCCGCGATGTTGCCGCCTCGTTCGCCGCGCTCGAGGCGGTCGATGCTTGCCCATTCGCAGACATTGTAACTGTCGGCCGCGCCGCGTTCGAATAGATTTTCCTTGAGACGGGAGAGAACAGGCTTTTCGGCGCTGTCCTTCTCACGATCCTCATGAGTGGCGATGAAGTCGACATCGAGGCCAGCGTCCGCAAACAAGCCCTCCTCGATCCCAACAATCACTGGAAGGTCGAAAACCTGATTATTGGGAGCGATCCTCACGACCTTTAATTCCGACATCGTGGCATTCCTAATTTCAAGTTGTGGTCGATCGAAATGGGCGTCGCGCCGAAGCAGTCTCACTCCACCGCAATTGAGTATTATTGTCTAGCGGTGTGGACGCCCGCACCGGGTTCAGCCGCGGCGCATGGCCTCGCAGGCGTCGGTCAACACGCCGGTTACCAAATCGAGTTTGCGGCCGGAGAGATCGAGCAATCGCTCGACCGAATACTCCCCGTAGTCGGGCGGAGGAAAGGCGGCATGCCGCGCGCCGAGCACCAGCCGGTCGATCCGGGCGATGCTGATGGCCCACAGGCACATCGGGCAGGGTTCCATCGTGGTGTAGAGCGTCGCGCCCGGCAGTTCGAGCGTATCAAGATCGCGGCAGGCGGCGCGGATCGCGACCGTTTCGGCATGATTGGTCGGGTCGCCCTCACTGATCACCGTGTTGTACCCGGTGGAAATGACCGCGCCGTCACGCATGATGACCGACCCGACCGGGCGGTTACCCTGGGCCGCCCCGACACGGGCGGCCTCGAGCGCCATGTGCATGAATTGATCGTGTTCCGTCATATTCCGGCTCCGATTTTCGGTGCAGCGACAGGGGCGATCACCGAAAGCCTACCTCGCCGTATCGGGTTGGCCAAGACGAATCGCGTCCGCGGCGCGGTGGCGGAACCCAACCGGTTTACCCGCGCGGGCCGGCGCTTTAGGTTGGGTGGAGATAGGCCAATGGAGAAAGGCGATGCCCCAGACGCGTCACGTCGATACCGATCACTGGCCCTTCAAGCTGTCTCCGCTGTCGGCGGTCATGGCGGCGGAAATCCGCGGCCTCGACCTGTCACGGCCGATTGACGATTCGCTGCGGGATGCCATCCGGGAGGCCTTCCTGAAGTATCACGTGTTGTGTTTTCGCGACCAGCACCTCACGGTCGAGCAGTTGGTGGCGTTTAGCGAACGGTTCGGGCCGCTGGAATCGCACATCAACCACGAGTTCCGGGGCGATGCGATCCCGGAATTGCACCGGGTTTCCAACCTGGGCGATGACGGACAATCGACCAGCAAATTGAAGGCGAAGGGCAATTTCCATTGGCACACGGATAAATCCTACCTGCCGGTGCCGTCGCTGGCGACGTTGCTGCATGCGGTGGAGCTGCCGCCGGATGGCGGCGCGACCCAATTCGCCGACATGCAGGCGGCCTATGATGCCTTGCCGCCGGACCGGCAAGCCGAATATGCCGGAATACGGGTCGTCCATAGCTGGGAACAATCGCGGATCAATTCGGGCAGCCGCCCGGCGAGCGATCAGGAGAAACGCGACGCCCCGCCGGTCGTCCATCCGCTGGTGCGGACCCATCCGGAAACCGGGCGCAAGGGGCTCTATATCGGCGACCATAGCTCGCATATCGAGGGGCGGCCCTTCGCCGAAGGGCGCGCTTTTTTGGCGAACTTGCAGGAGCAGGCGACCCAGGATCCGGTGGTGTATCGCCATCGGTGGCAGCCCGGCGATCTGATCATGTGGGACAACCGCAGCCTGCTGCACCGGGCGACCGCGGATTTCGATTTGAACCGGCATCGCCGGGTGTTGCACCGGACGGTCATCCGGGGTTCCGCGCCGGTATGAACGGTACTGGCCGTGCCCCAATTGCGCGCGATTGGGGAAGCGATTAGATTTGCCCGGACAAATGTCCAAGTTAATCGGTGCAGGGAGTTTCGGGATGCAACAAACCGGCGCGGGCGCGGAAGCCCGGAACAGCGCCAGCGCTGTAAAACCGTCCTTTGCGGTCCGCAGAATCTCCGACGTTGCGGGCGGGGAATTTACCGGCATCGACCTGTCCCGGCCGATCGACGCCGCGACCCGCGACGCCATTCTCGACGCCTTTCTCGAATATCATGTGCTGGTATTTCGCGATCAGGATGTGAGCGGGGACGAGCAACTCGCCTTCACCCAGAATTTCGGCGAGATCGAAGGCCATGTGGTGCGTGATTTCTCCGGCAAGGCAGTGCCGAAAATGCACATCATTTCGAACCTGGATGCGGACGGCAATCCGACAAGCCGTCCCTATACCAGCGGCAACTACTACTGGCACACGGACAAGTCGTATCACGCGGTGCCGTCGCTGATGACCCTGCTGCACGCCAAGGAACTGCCGCCCGAAGGCGGTGGTACCCAATTCTGCAACATGTATCTGTCCTATGCGGCGCTGCCGGAAGCGCGGCGCCGCGAATTGGCCGGCCTCCAAGTGGTGCATAGCTGGGAGGCGAACCGCCGTAACACCGGCCACGAGCCGCCCACGGAAGCGGAGAAGCGCGAGCGGCCGCCGGTGACACATCCGTTGATCCGCACCCACCCGGACACGGGCCGGAAGCTGCTGTATATCGGTATTCACACATCGCACGTGGTGGGAATGCCGGAGGCGGAGGGCCGGGCGTTGCTTGAGGAGTTAATCGACTACGCCACGAAGCCGGAATACGTCTATTCGCATAGCTGGCGGGCCGGCGATTTCGTCATGTGGGACAATCGCTGTCTGGTGCACCGCGGGGTGAAGGATTACGACATGGATGCCCATCGCCGCGTTCTGCACCGTACCGTGGTGCGCGGTACGGCGCCATACTGAAGAGGCGGGCGGAACAGTCGCGACTTTCGGCACATTTTGAATGATGACGCGAACGTGCTCCGCAGGCGGCGTCGCGCGGCGTTATGAGAGCAATAGAAGATAATTTTTTACGTAGTAAAAAGCGGCTTAACGAAACATCCTGAGACGGGGAGTGAGAAACATGGGAATGGTAGAAGGTAAGGTCATCGTCGTCACCGGCGCGGGGCGGGGCATCGGCCGCGGTTTCGCGAAGCTGATGGCGGAGCATGGCGCCAAGGTGGTGGTCAACGATCTCGGCGGATCGGTCGATGGCCAGGGCGAGGATACCGGACCGGCGCAGGACGTCGTCGAGGAGATCCGCAGCGCCGGCGGCGAAGCGGTCGCCAGCACCGACAGCGTTTCGGACCCGAAGAGTGCCGGCCATATCATTCAGGCCGCGCTCGACAGTTTCGGGCGGATCGATGCGGTGGTGAACAATGCGGGCATCCTGCGCGACGGCATCTTTCACAAGATGGAGGATGCGGACTGGCATGCGGTCATCGACGTCCATCTCAACGGTAGCTACTACACCAGCCGTGCCGCCGCGCCGCATTTCCGCAAGCAGAGTTCGGGCTGCTTCGTCCACATGACGTCGACATCCGGTCTTGTCGGCAATGTGGGACAGGCGAACTATTCCGCCGCCAAGCTCGGCATCATGGGGCTGTCCCGGTCGATCGCGCTCGACATGGCGCGCTACCGCGTGCGCTCGAACTGCATCACGCCGTTTGCCTGGAGCCGCATGATCGGATCGATCCCGACCAATACGCCCGATCAGCAGGAGCGGGTCGAACGGATCAAGC
>JAOTYV010000243.1 GCA_029861675.1 Alphaproteobacteria bacterium | reverse complement strand
GACGGTGAAGCGGTTGGGGGCGCCGCTATGGCCGTGCGCCACGCCGAACGGCGGTATGATGTTCTTGTCCGACAGCACCGAGAGGCTGGCGCCGCCGGTCAGCACCCTGATGTCGCGCCGGAGGCCGAGTCCGCCCCGAAACATACCGTCGCCGCAGGAGCCGTCCCGCAATCCGTATTGTTCGACCCGCAAGGGACTTTGCGCCTCGATGATTTCCGCCGATTGGACCGAATTGAAATCGCCCTCGGGGAAGGCGCGCACCGCGTGAACGCCATCGACGCCGTTGCTGGCACCCGTGCCGCCGGCGGGATATTCGTAGCACAGGAAGAGACCGCCATCGGGCTGCGGTCCGGAGACATAGACATGGTTGGCGCCGCCCTTCAGGTCACCCACCAGTTTGTCGGGGATCGCCTGGCCGAGCGCGCCGACCATCAAGCCGCCCAACAGCGCGCGGCATTCCACCATGCCGCCGCACGGCGCCGGCAGCCGGGCATTGATGAAGCTGCCGACCGGATTGACGACGTCGATCGGTTGAAACGATCCATGGTTCACCGGGGTGCCCGGGTCGAGAAACGATTTGACGATGCTGCCGACCGCGTTGAGCGCCATCGCCGGACCGACATTGGTGGGTCCGTTTGTCTGCGGCGAGCAGCCGGTGAAATCGGCGGTCATGCGGTCGCCGTCGACCGTCAGGGCGAGGCGGGCGACGAGCGGGTCCGTATTGTTGCCGTCACCCTCGATATAGCCCTCCGCCCGGTAGACGCCGTCCGGCACATCGGCGATGCAGGCGCGCATGACCGATTCCGACCGCGCGATCAAATCGTCCACCGATTCGAGCAGGGCGTTGCCGCCAAACCGCGCGAACAGCCGGCGTAAATGTTCGGCCGCCTTTCGGCTGGTGCCGAGCATCGTGTTGAAGTCGCCTTTGCGTTCATGCGTGATCCGCATGTTGTCGAACAGCAGAGTGAGATAGGCCTCGTTCATCCGGCCTTGTTCGCAAATCCGCGTCGGCGTGATTCGCATTCCCTCTTGATAGATCTCTTCCGCCCGGCCGGACAGGCTTCCGGGCGTCATGCCGCCGACATCGCCCCAGTGGCAGCGCGTTGCGGCGAACAGGCCCAGCCGTCCCTCGTGGAACACCGGATAGAGCATCAGGACGTCGTTGAGGTGGGTGCCGCCGGTATAGGGATCGTTGTGCAGAAAGATGTCGTCTTCATGGATGTCGTCGCCGAAACAGCGCACGACCTCGGCGGCCGAATAGGGAACGGCGAAGATATGTATCGGGTTGTCGTCGAGCGATTGCGCCACCAGGCGGCCATCCGCGGCGACCAGGGCGCAGGAGAAATCATGCCCTTCGTATATGATCGACGAATAGGATGACCGGATGACGTTGGCGCGCATCTCGTTCACCACCGCCACCAGCGATTCTCGGATCAGTTCAAGCTGGCCGAGATTGGTCATGTCATCCTCTTGCGGTCCGAACCGGCGTCGCGACCTCGCAACCGAGCGTTCACTATCGCAAGACGGCGGTGTTTTGGCCAGTTGGCGGCCCGGCCGCGACGGCTTGATGGCGATGCATGGTTGCCCTCTCCGGCGGGGCGCACTAACGTCTCGGAATTCAGCCTGCTCCATGCGTATGGCGGGTTCGGGAGAACCGAAAGGATGTGCCGTGAAGACCATTAGATCAGCGTTCGCCGTCCTGTTTGTCGTCTTGTTGGGCGCTTGCGCCACCAGTGAAAATGTCGTGCCGCCCAAGGTGAACCTCGTGAATATCTATCCGGGGAAAAGCCTGGGTTTGTTCGAGCAACAATTCGTCGTGCAGTTGCGGGTCAGCAATCCGAACAACTTCGACATCCCGCTGGACGGTCTTTCTTTCGATATGACCGTCAATGGGTCGCATTTCGCAACCGGCTTGTCGAACACGCCGGTAACCATTCCTCGATTGAGCAGTGCGGTGGTGTCGGTTAACGCGTCAGCGAGTTCGTTCGATTTGTTTCGGCAGATCCTGAATGTCGCGGAATCCGGTTCTGTCGATTACAAGATTGTCGGGACCGCATTGTTGCAAAGCGTGCTGCGCGGCCCGGTCCCGTTCGAACGAGCGGGCACCTTGAATTTGACGCCCGACGCTCGCGGCCGCGACCGGCTCGCGCCGACGGACGGCCGCCGAATTTAGCTCTGCAACGGGATAATGCTGTGATTGGGGCCGGCCCGTGGCGGATCGGCCGGGGCGTTATTTCCTGCCGCGCACCGCGCGCATGACATAAAATATCAGCCAGATCGGCACCACCACGACGGCGCCGACCATAATATAGGACATCGCCTTGCCGAACCGGGCGACGCTCCAATTGGCCATATCCTTCGCCAATTTTACGGTTTCCGTCAGCAAATCGCGTGGATCGAGATTGAACCAGGCGAGGAACAGACCGACCAAAAAACAGGCGATGACCAGTTTGACGACGGTTGATCCGGTAATTTTGGGCATGGTTTGGTTAGGCTCCGGCGCGCAACACGGTTAATTCGGGTGATGCGCTTTCCTTGGGACGATTATGGCTTAAGTATTAGCGTAGATCGCCGCGCAAATCTATTGGTGCCGCCAGTACGCTAGCCCGGCCTGAAGGCAGTCTTCATTCCTCCTGGCGCACGCCAATGTGACCGCAAAGACGGTCAATTCGGATTGTACGGTAAGCCCGATCCGCTAGGGTTGGTGCAATGAGGATGCCGTGATGCCGAACTTTTTTCAGACCCTGATGAAGCCGGACCGGGAAGATCCCGGAAACGCCGACCAGTCGGATGTGGCGCGCGCGGCCAATATTCTCATGATCGGCGAGTTTCAGTTGCTTCAGCTCGCCTATTTCGAATGGCATGGCGAGGATTTGCCGGTCGCGCTGATCGATCGATTGTTCACCGCCTATATGCTGCACGCGCAGGTGCCACATTGGGCGCGGCACTATGCACGGCACATTATCGACCAGGAGGCCCTCGGTCGCATCGACCCGAATGATCCGGGCTACCACCGGTACGATGCGGACTATGTCACGCACGTTCCCGAAGGGCTGATTAAATTCTGTAAGGTTGCTGCGGTTTTGATCGTTTGCATCGGCGGCGCCGTGTGGATCGCCCAGTTCGCGTCGGCGAAACGTCTGCCGTTCCAGTTCCCGCCCTACGTCGAATCGCCGCAGGACAACCGAACCATCCCGTGATAAGCCTAGTGATGCGTGGAACGGGTCCAAAAACAGGTAGCGATTCCGGATGTTTGAAGGGGCGGGCGACCTAGAACCCCTGGTCAATACGGTCTTTCTGGTGGCGACCGGGTTCATTGCGGTGCATGGCATTCGGTACCGCACGCCGGACGGGAAGTCGGACTTCGTGCGCCTGCTGTTCGGCTGCATTGCGGCCGTGTTCTTCATGCTGGTGCTGTTGCAAGACGTGCTGCAGGTCGTCAAATTCGGCTGAGCGGGACGCCGGCCCCTACGGTTTGTACATGCGTTCCTTCGCATCGATTTCGGGCACCCGCATCAACCGCTCGGCCGGCGGTTTCTTAAACTGTTCATATAGATATTGCGCGCGTTTGCGGACCGAGGAAGCCCTCGGACTGGCGTACAGGATTTTATGGACCAGCCCCGGGCCTTCCACCGCGCCTTCATCGGTCTTGAGCGCCATGATGTAGTCGTCCAGGGCTTTCTTGTGGCGCCCCTGGCGGTCATGCACGATCCCGCGATTGGCATAGGCGCCGGCGAGCACGCCCTTGCCGTTGATGTCGTCGGGCTCCAGGCTCTGTTTCAACTTGTCGATCAAGTAGGTGAATTCGGCGATCGCCTCGGGGTAGCGCTCCGTCTGAACGAACACCAATGCGCGGCCCATCAATGCGCCGCGATGATCGTGCTGTTCTTTCAAGGCTTCGTCGAAATGCTGCAAGGCATCGGCGAATTGGCCGTCGCTCAACTGGTTGGTGCCGCGTTCGGTATTAAAATCGCCGGGTGGGCGGCTCGTGAAGTCGCGGATCAGGTCGGTGCCGATGACAACGACGAAGACCATGACGATCATCAGGACAACAAAGCGGCGAATGACCCGCGCATTCATGGCGCCCCCTGGAACAGGTTCGAGACGTAGATCACCGAGAAGACGAAGGACAACAGGCCGGCGGTGACGCCGGCGCGGCGTTTCAGGCGCAGCCGTTCCGCCTCATCGGTCTCCATGCCAAGCTTTTTCTCGGCGCGGCGCACGGTCAACACCCAAATGAAATGGCGCACCGGAAAAAACAGGGCTGTCGCCAGGGCGGCCATCCAGAAATATTGGTATTGCGCCGTAAAAATTGCTGCCATCGAAACGCCGTTTATCCGGGTTTGACTCTCGCGGCGATACTATCAAGGCCAGCGGCGTGGGCAACCCGATTTCGTCTAAATTTCCGCAGGCGGCCGCGCAAGAGAAAAGAGGGGAAGATCGCTCTTCCCCTCTCCAAGGTTGATGGCTGCGTTATTATTATTGGTTGACCCTAATCGGCCGCCCCGCTTTGTGGGACCGTGTCACCGATATCCTCGACGAGCGCCTCGACTTCGCGATTCGGCACCCTGGACATTTCCATCTTGTATGCCAGGAACCACATCATGAAGACACCCAGCGCCCAGAACAGAATCTGCCAGGCCCAGATCGACGGAATACCGAAGGTCCAGCCGTCGACGCCGGCATTCGGCTCACCGAAGATCCAGTTGCCGATCACGATGCCCGGGCCGATTCCGAAGAAGAACCAAAGCAGGGTGATGCCCCATGCCACCGGGACGAGACCGCGCTTGGATTCGGGCAACATGGTGTGTTCGCGCAGGAAGCTGTGCGACTTCATGCGATGCGCCATATCGTCCGCATTTTGCGTCATGGCCGAAACGATGGACGCCACACCGAGGTTGAAGAAGATGCCCCAACCGGCGCTGTGGATCGTCCACGGCCAGCGGCCCCAAGGCAGGTCGAAGCCGAATGTAGCGGCGATCGTCTTGCCGAACGGCTCGGTCATGATCACCGCGATCAGCCCGCAGGCGAGACCCCAAGTAATGCCCTGACGCGTAAACCACGGTTTGTAGCAAACCGAGATCAGCGCCGGCCACATCTGGAAGCCGAAGGCAACCGCCAGACCGCCGAGCAGCACGAGCGCGTCCTTCGAGAAGGTCGCCACGACCAACGCCGCGCCGACGATAACGGCAACGCCGATCCGTCCGAACAGCTTCTGCGTGGCGTGACCCGCGGTCGGGTTGATGTAGCGTTTGTACAGGTCGCGGGTGAGCATGGCGCCCGCCGTCGACATGTAGGCCGCGCCGGTCGATTGCATCGCCGCCAGCGCACAGACCGCCAGCAGGCCAACCAGCCACGGCGCCGTTTCGCCCATCTGGTTGAAGTAATGCGGTACCAGACCGCCCTGCTTATTCGCGGTCAGATCCGGCAGCACGTTGGCAATCGCGATCCCTGCGTCCGTTACCGCCTGATTGGCGCCGAGCAAATGCGCGCCCATGCCCTGGAAAGCGGTGAAGAAGAACAAGATGAAACCGATGCCGAAGGCCGAGGCCCAGACTTGCTGTGGCGCAAAGGGCTTCGGATCGGTGTTCGAGAACGCCCACATCGAGAAGGCCGGCGCCGAATGAATGCCCATCAGGGCGAACATGTAGGTCAGCACCATAATGCCGGTCCAGGGGCCGCCGATCGGCGTCTCCTTGCCGAGCCCCGCGGTCCATTGAATCACACCTGGTATGGCGAAATAGGCGTTGTAATCGCCCCCGGCGAACGGAACTTCCCCTGTTGTACCCCACTTGCCGATGCCGGATGCCGCGAGTTTCGCGAAGCCCGCGTTCAGCGACTCCCATCCGCCCGCGAGATTCAGGGCGATGAAGCCGGTGATGACGATGCCAAGCGCCAGCAAAACGCATTGCAGCGTGTCGACATAGGCCACCGCACGCAGGCCGCCGGAAGCGACATAGACGAGCACGACGAGGGACAGGATCCACATGCCGGCCTCGACCGGTATCAGATTGTCGGTCAGCACGTTGAACAGGAAGCCCGACGCGCGAAGCTGGAGCCCGAGATAGGGAATCGAGAACAGCAGCGCGACCAACACCGTCAGGATCCGAATGGCGTCGCCGCGGAAATAATCCGCGAACATTTCGCCCGGTGTCACATAGCCGAAGCGTTTACCCAGCATCCATTGGCGTTTCAGAAAGATGACGCCGGTGAATGGAATGGTGATCGCATAGAACGATGCGTAGGCGTATTGAAACCCGTCACGATAGACCAGTCCCGGATGCCCCATGAACGTCCAGCCCGAGAACGACGTCGCCGTCGCGGCGAGCACGAACACCCACAAAGAAAGGCGGCGTCCGGCGATAAAGTAATCGGAAGCTGTTTTCGCCGTCATCGCGCCCCGGACACCCCAATAAATGCAGTAGGCCCAGTACAACGCAACGAACACAAACAACCATACAACTTTAGCAGACATGGCTTTTTCCTCCCGTATCCCTTCGGGTCCAACCATCGGCTCGATGTGATGCGCCAATTATTCGCGGTTGGATGTTTTTTAAGTTTGCACCGTATTCATGGTAGCCGACCGTTGGCCTACCTTCACAAGCGCAAAAATGTGAACATCTAACGACTTTGCCTGTTAGTATGTGAAAATTGTGAAGTCGAATTGCCGGGAGCACGAGCGCGTGGCCAAGAGCATCTGGCTTGGAAACAAAATACGCCGGCTGCGGCGTGAGCAGGATATCGCCCAGGTGGCGCTTGCGCGGCAGCTCGGAATTTCCGCCAGTTATCTCAATATGATTGAGCGTAACCAACGTCCGGTGACGCTTCGGTTGCTGGAGAAAAGCGCGCAAGTCTTTGGCTTGAGCGCAACCACCTTGGCCGAAGATGACGATGCCCGCATCTTGGCCGAGCTGACCGAATTGTTCGGCGATCCGGTGTTCCGCGAAAGCGTCGTGTCGCGGGACGATTTACAGGAAATTATCAATGTCGCGCCCGCGGCCGGGCAGGCCATGGTTCGGTTGTACCGGGTATTTCGCCAGACCCGCGAAGACGTTGAGTCGCTGCGCGAGCGAATGACCGACGACAATTTTCTCTCGACGTCGGCGCATGAGTTGCGGTCGGTGTTGACGCCGATCCGGTCGTTTGCAGAGATATTGCACGACCATGACAACATCAGCAGTAAGGACCAGCGCCGCTTTGCCGGCATCCTCGTGCGCGAAAGCGAACGGCTGGCGGAAATTATCGACCGAATGTTGTCGCTGACCTCCGGTGACGCAACGATGGAACCGGAGGGCGTGCCGCCGGCGAGCGAACAGATCCACGACATGCTGCAGGCCCAGCGCAATTATTTTCCCGAGATAGAGGAAGCGGCACAGTCTCTGTTGCGGCAAATCGGTCTGGAGGATACGTCCTCGCCCAGCGCGTTGATCGATAGTCTATGTGGGTATTTCGAGGTCTCGTTGGAGGTTGTATCAAACGGCCTGTTGAAGGCGCCGGACCCGGCTAATGCGAACAAGAGCAAG
>JAOTYV010000493.1 GCA_029861675.1 Alphaproteobacteria bacterium | reverse complement strand
CATAGGCGCGGGTTTCTTCCATCAATTTGTCGTCCGGCACCACCTTGTTGACGAGGCCGATCCGCAGCGCCTCCTCGGCCAGGACGAAATCCGCGCTCCACAACATTTCCAGCGCCCGCGGCACGCCGATGATGCGCGGCAGGAACCAGAAGCCGCCATTGCCCGGCACCAGACCCACGCGCACATAGGTTTCGGCAAATCGCGCGCTCTCAGCGGCGATCCGCAGATCCGCATGCAGCGACATATCCATGCCGGCACCGACCGCGACGCCGTTGACCGCGGCGATGATCGGCTTGTCGATGTCCTGCATCTTCAACGAGATACGCTGCACCATGTCCCACAGGCCGGATTTGGTTTCGAGCGCCGTCGGCGGCCGGTCGGTCCCCATCCGTCCGGTATCGCCGCCGGAGCAGAACCCCCGCCCCGCGCCGGTGATGATGATCGCCCAGACGTCGTCACGGGTCCGGCACTCCTCGAGACGGTCGACATAGGCGACGAGCATTTCCCGGGTGAACGCATTCAGTTTATCGGGATTGTTGAAGGTAATCGTGGCGATCTTGTCTTCCACATCGAACAGCAGTTTTTCCGTCATGGAGAGGCGCTCCCTGTTGAATATCTCGTGTGTCGTTTTGGAATGTCGGGCCGGCGACCGGGTTCAATCAAGCGGCATTCCCGGATGAACATCGCGCGACGTGACGAATTCGGAGAATTCGGCGGCGAGCGACGGCATGGCGACCTCCTTGATCGACTCGGGCGTCCAGCCGCCGTTGCGGTGAACCATGCGCACCGGGCGGGGTTGGCTGTATAGCGTCAGTTCCCCGCCGCGCTGGTGGAAAATCTGGCCGTTGACATAGTCCGCGTCCTCGGATGCGAGGAAAGTGCATAGGGGTGCGATCGCATCGGCCGGGCTCTTCTGCAGCCGTTCTTCCCGGATCGCGGCGGCTTGCGGATCTTTCGGCGTCGGAACCGACCGGGTCATCCGGGTATCCGCCGACGGGCAGATCACATTGCTGGTAATCCCTTTCCGGCCGTTCTCCTTCGCCACCACCAGCGACAGGTTGGCGATGCCCATTTTGGCGGCGCCGTAATTCGCTTGGCCGATATTGCCAAGCAATCCCGATGTGGAGCTGACCATGATGATGCGGCCGTATTCCTGCTCGCGAAACAGATTGATCGCCGAGCGGGCGAGATTGAAATGGCCGGTCAAATGCACATCCATGACCGCCTGCCAATCGTCCGGCGACATCTTGTGGAACATCCGGTCGCGCAGGATTCCGGCCGGGTTGAACAGAATATGCAAGCCGCCGAATTCGTCGCGCGCCTGCTGTATCATCGCGAGGCAGTCCTCGAATTTCGCGACGGACCCGAAATTCGGTGCCGCCTTGCCGCCGGCCGCCTTGATCTCCTCGACGATCTGCTCCGCCGGCCCATGTTCGCCGCCTTCGCCGCCGCCGCCCACGCCAGGATCGTTGACGATCACCTTGGCGCCGTTCGCGGCCATCATTTTTGCGACCGCGGCGCCAACGCCGCGGCCGGAACCGGTGCAAATCGCCACCCGGCCATCCAACATGCCCATTATCGTGCTCCTTCCCTGTATCGGCCTCGTGCTCAATGAGCCTCGGCTCTATGTCCGATATGTGTCGCCTAGACCATTTCTTGTTTGAATTGATTCAAGTGAAATGGTCTATCTCTTTGTTTTTACGCAAATACGTCGCCGTAAACCGTTTCGGTTCGCTCGGGATTTGCTCTAGGTTTCGTTCGACAGCACCACCGTGCCGGCGGCGGACAGCATGCCGCCCATGCCATTGACCAGCGAGACCTTTGCGTTCGGCACTTGCCGGTCGCCGCATTCGCCGCGCAATTGGCGCGCCGCCTCGATCAACGGAAAGATGCCGTACATGCCCGAATGGGTATAGGACAGGCCGCCGCCATTGGTATTGATCGGCAAAGAGCCGCCGGGCGTCGACCGGCCCTCCTCGAAAAACGACACGCCTTCGCCAGGCTCGCAGAAACCGAGCGCCTC
>JAOTYV010000024.1 GCA_029861675.1 Alphaproteobacteria bacterium | reverse complement strand
CGCCTCGCGGGCCTGGCCCGCGAGGCGCGCCAGGGCCTCGTTTGAAATGGCCGCCCCGCCGGAGAAGACCGACAGCAGCATCGACCAGCCGACCGAGGCGACGAGGCCCTGTGTCGGGTGCCGGTGGATAACATGGGCCAATTCATGGGCCAGGACGCCGGCGACTTCATCGGGCGATTTCGCTTTCTCGATCAAGCCTCGAAAAAGCACGACCCGCCCACCCGGAACGGCGAAGGCGTTCACGAGTTTGCCGTTGGCCACCGATACCTGAATGTTATAGGGCGTGTCGGTCGATCCCACCAATTTGGCGGATAATTTTTCGAGAATTTCCAGACCTTTTGGCTCGGCACACATTTTCTTGCCGCCGGCCAACAACTTATTGACGATCTCAATCGTGTCGTCGCCGACCCGTTCCTCCCAGGAGACCGGGACGAACTGGGCGATCGGGCCTGCCAGGAGCGGGATACCCCAAATGGCGAAGGCAATCATCGCGGCGACTGCGCCGCCGAACGCCGACATTGCCTTGACGCGTTCCCGGGTCAGGGGATCGCTGTGCAGGTGCGGCGCGCGATTTTCCAAGAGGGGCACAATCGCGTGGTCGTCGACGGTAAGCCGGGCCCCGCCGATCGTCCGGTTGCCCAACCGAATGGGCCGGCCGGCGGTTGTCTTCTCCAATTGATGAATTTGCGGCCAGTCCCAGACGTCCATCGCCCCGCCGTCGTCGGTTGCGATTGCGAGACCCACGGTGGTGGGACGGACCGTTACAGCGATTTGGCCCGCCGATTGCCCGTCGGTAAACCGGGCGGGATAGGAGATTTCGGCTTCAGAAGGCATCGATATCGAGCGCATCGGCGAGACCTTCGCCCCGCTGCGGAACGTCCAGTTGGTTTTGCAGCAGTCTCTCCGGCGAAAAGCTGCCGCTGACAATTAGTCTTTTGCAATAGAGATGGATCAGGAGGTTCTGCACGATGATCGGTTGCAACGCACCGAGCAGGAACAATGCGGGAATGATCGTGATTGCCAACACGACGAACTGCAGATTTATCGCACTCATACCGAGCGCGCGTGCGGCCTCTGCGCTGACGGCCAACTCACTCGAGATCGCCCATGCCCCCCATAATATCGCGGCCATCAGCGATACATACAGTAAATAGACCAGGAAGAGTTCGATGCCTTTGAACCTCGAGGTAAAGCGAAGCTCGTCAAACACGGTGCGGTTGGCGAAATAGCGGACTTCGGCGGCGCGATACCAGAACTTCGTTATCAAAAAAACCAAAACACCGGCCGGCGCGAGCTGCCAATGGACGAAGACGTCCGACAGGCCTTTCGGATCCTTGGCGAGTTGTTGCCAATCGACGGTGACGGCGCCGGCCTGCTCTATTCCCGTCAATACAAAGGGGGTGATCAGGAGTGCCAGCCCGGTCCAGGGCAGGATCCAGGCGAGAAATAAGGGACCCACGCCGCCCTCGAAATGGAAACTTTCATCGCCGAATCGCGCGTTATTTATCTTGTATCCCTGCAAGGAGCGCCGCATCAGCGGGTATGCGATTCCGAGTGTGAGCAATGTGATGACGCTCCACATCATGGCGAACAGCGCGTAAAGCATCGCGGAGCCGCCTTGCGCGCCGCGAATGCCGCGCCAGTTGAAGCGCGACAAACGGTAGCGCTGGGCGCGGTAAACGGCGACCTGAATCAAGAAATAGAATAGCAGGGCGTATGTGAACTGTACGATGGCGAAAGTTCGGAGGCTCTGACTCATGGCGTACTGACCCAGGAATTCGAAGGCGACGCCGATCGGCGCCAGCACAGCCAAGACGATCAGAAAGCCGAAAAAAAGCTCCTTACCGGTGCCGGTATATTCGAGACGATCGCCCAGAAAGGAAATGCGGGAGAGAAAATACCGGCGAATCCGCGTCTTGGCCCAGAATCGATAAAGGCCGAGAGTGATCAGGTTGAGCACGAGATTCAACATCACGATTGGGAACAATTCCCGCGCGCCGCCGTCATAGGCCGGCGATTCCTTGACCATCATTCTGGCGGCGGGCCGCGCCCTTGCCTCGACATGGGCGCGTGCGACATCGCTTCGGAAATTAAGTTTTCGGCCGAGAGTATCCGTCATCCAGCGATCTCCCCACCCGTAATGAAAATCCAATATACGGGATTATCGCAATCGTTTTCGGGCAATGCGCCGGATTGAGTCGACGCTAGGACCATCGGTTTGCTATGGTAGCGATCTTATTTTGTCGCGAGTGAATTAAAATTCACTTAAAAAACAATGGGTTATTAACCAATCCTGTTAATTGTGATCGATTATTCGTGGAGTGAAGCGAAATGACGGGCTGTATCGTCGGTTGGGCGCATTCGAAATTCGGCAAATTGGAGGGGGACGACGCGGAATCCTTGCTGGTTCGGGTCGCGCGCGATGCGCTCGTGGATGCGGGCGTTTCGGCGGCCGACGTGGATGCGGTCTATATCGGCTTCTATAATGGCGGATTTTCGGCCCAGGATTTCGCGTCCTCGCTGGTATTGCAGGCCCATGACGACCTGCGGTTCAAGCCGGTCACAAGGGTCGAGAATGCCTGCGCCACCGGATCCGCGGCGATCCATCAAGGCCTCAATTGTCTCGAAGCCAAGCAAGGCCGGATCGTGCTCGCCGTCGGTGTCGAAAAGATGACCGATACCCCCGGACCGGAAATCGGCGGCATCCTGATGAAGGCCGCCTACCTGAAGGAAGAGGCGGAGATCGAGGGAGGTTTCGCGGGCGTTTTCGGCCGAATCGCCCAGCAATACAGCCAGAAATTCGGCGATCAGACGGATGCGCTGGCACGCATCGCGTCGAAGAACCACAAGAACGGCTGCGCCAATCCCTGGGCGCAGCTGCAAAAAGACCTCAGCGTCGAATTCTGCCGCGAGGTTTCCGACAAGAACCCGCTCGTCGCCGGCCCGCTCAAACGCACCGATTGTTCGCTGGTGTCCGATGGTGCCGCGGCGGTCGTGCTGGCGGATACGGAAACCGCGCTCTCCTTGAACAAGGCGGTGATTTTCCGCGCGCGGAACCACGTCAACGAATTCCTGCCGATGAGCCGGCGCGACATGACGTTTCTCGACGGCGCGGCGCAGGCCTGGTCGGGCGCCCTGGAAAAGGGCGGGCTCACGCTTGAGGATTTGAGTCTGGTCGAAACCCACGACTGTTTCACCATCGCGGAGCTGATGGAATACGAAGCGATGGGGCTGACCGCGCCGGGCGAAGGCGCGCGCGCGATCCAGGAAGGCTGGACGCAGAAAGACGGTAAATTGCCGGTCAACGCGTCGGGGGGGCTTAAATCCAAGGGCCACCCGATCGGTGCAACCGGGGTGTCGATGCACGTCATGGCGGCCATGCAGTTGCGCGGCGAAGCGGACGGGATGCAAATCCCGGGCGCGAAACTCGCCGGTGTCTTCAACATGGGCGGCGCCGGCGTCGCGAATTACGTGAGCATCCTGGAGCCGCTTCGCTAAGCCGATTATTCCCGGCCTATTCGAGTTTCGGGCGGACTTCCTGCACGAAGTGCTCGATGGTGTCGAGGACCTCGGCTTCGGTTTCGGTCGCAACGTCGAAACAGATCTCCGTAACCCCGGCATCGCGATACCGCTGGAGCGCGTCGATAATGTCCTGCGGGCGCCCTTGCGTGGGCGCCTGGCCGTCCGCCGGCGGCCCGTCCTGAAAGGTAAGCGCCAGCTTCGGCGCAATCTGAAAATCATTCACTGAACGTCCTTCCGCTTCCAGCGCCGCGTGAAGCCGCGGCCGGTCCGCCACCAATTGTTCCGGGGTCGGTTTAAGCGGATGCCAAACGTCGCCGTATTTTGCGGCCCGCCGCACCGCGGCATCCGAATTGCCGCCGACATAGATCGGCGGATGGGGCCGCTGCGCCGGTTTCGGGCCGACATGGGCGTTCTCGAACTGGAAGAAGCGGCCCTCGAAGGTGGCGGGTCCGTCCTGCCACAGCGCCTTGCAGATCGCCAAGCCTTCGTCGGTCCGCGCGCCCCGCTGCTTGAACGGATAGCCGAGCGCCGCGAATTCCTCGGCAAACCAGCCGACACCGACGCCGAAATTCACCCGGCCGCCGCTCAGTTGGTCCATCTCCGCGATTTGCGCCGCGACCTCGATGGGATTGCGCATCGGCAGGACCAGGATGCTTTGGCCGAGACGCACATGTTTCGTCTTGGCGGCGAGATAATTGAGCACGCTGAACGGCTGATAGTAGGTCGTCTTCCAGGCGTCGGGCATCTGCCCGTCCGCGCGGCCCGGATAGCGGGAGACGGTTTGTTTCGGGATCATCAGATGATCGCTGACCCAGACCGCGTCGAGTCCGGCGGCGTCGGCGCGTTCGGCCGCATTGGTCAGCTTCGCCGGAGTTGCGTCGGCGCCGCGAACGATAAGAGAGATGCCATATTTCATCTGCGTCCTCCCAGGCTGGGTTTACGAAGCTTGGCCGGGCTCCCAAAAGCCTCTGCCGCGTATCCATGACGACGGTAGCACAGATCTAGACCGGCTTTGCCTCTAGCCGGAAACGTTCGTTGTGATGCGGACCGTGCGCCGTTTCGACGGCATTTTATGATTGAAGCGGCACACTCCCCGGCGGTCGGTTGCGGCCCGGTCTCATAGGTTTTATACCCCAGCGAGACACCGCAAAAAGACAGGGGACACCGATGGCCGCAAGCGAATTTTCCGCGCTCGTTCTCGACGAGCACGACGACAAGGTCAGCCATGACGTGCGCCGGCTTTCCGATGCAGATTTGCCCGAGGGCGATGTCACCGTCGCGGTCGACTATTCCACGGTCAATTACAAGGACGGCATGGTCGTCAAGGGCATCGGCAAGCTGGTGCGCGACTATCCGCATGTCCCCGGGATCGATTTCGCCGGCACGGTGGAATCCTCCGATAACGCCCGCTACAAGGCCGGCGACAAGGTCGTCCTAACCGGCTGGCGAGTCGGTGAAGTTCATTGGGGCGGCTATGCGCAGAAGGCCCGGGTCAAGGGGGAGTGGCTGGTGCCGCTGCCGGACGGCTTGAGCGCGCAACAGGCGATGGCGGTCGGCACCGCGGGCTTCACTTCGATGCTATGCGTCGATGCGCTGGAGCAACACGGGCTCACGTCCTATGCCGGCACGGTTCTGGTCACCGGCGCCGCCGGCGGGGTCGGGTCCGTGGCGGTGGCGATCCTGGCCCGGCTTGGCTACACGGTGGCCGCCTCGACCGGCCGCCCGGAGCAGGGGGACTACCTGAAATCGCTGGGCGCGGCGGAGATCGTCGACCGGGCCGAACTGTCTGAGGTTTCGGGGCGGCCGCTCGACCGCGAGAAATGGGCCGGGTGCGTCGATACGGTGGGCTCGACCACGCTCGCCACGGTGTTGACGCAGATGCAATACGGCGGATCGGTCGCGGCCTGCGGCCTCGCCGGCGGGCCCAAGCTGGAGACGACGGTCATTCCGTTCCTGCTGCGGGGCGTCAACCTGCTTGGCATCGATTCCGTGATGCAGCCCTACGAAAACCGCGAACGCGTCTGGAAGCGGATCGCCGCCGATTTGCCGCTCGACAAGCTCGATGCGATGACCGAGGTGACCGGGCTCGCCAGTGTCGGCGAGGCGGCGGACGCGATCCTGAACGGCGCGATCCGCGGCCGCCGGGTGATCGACGTCAACGCTTAGAGCAAATCCCGAGCGAACCGAAACGGTTCGCGACGACGTATTTGCGTATAAACAAAGAGATAGACCATTTCACTTAAGTCATTTTGAACAAGGAATGGTCTTAGGGCGGCGCGTCACTTCAACACGCGGATCGGGTCGCCGCCGAGGAACGCCGCGACATCATCGGCCGCATCCTGATACATCTTGGCGAAATTGTCCCGGGTGACATAACCGATATGCGGCGTCAGCAGCACGGTGTCGAGTTTTCGCAGCGGGTGATCGGCGGCCAGGGGCTCGGTGCCGTAGACATCGATCGCCGCGCCGGCGATATCCTTCGCCTGCAGGGATTTGAGCAATGCGTTTTCGTCGATGATCGGGCCGCGGGACGTGTTGACGATATAGGCCGAGGATTTCATCAGGCCGAGTTCGCGCGCGCCGACCAACCCGCGCGAGCGGTCGCTCAAAATCAAATGGACCGAAATGACGTCGGATTCGGTGAACAGCGCATCCTTGTCGACCCGTGTGGCGTTGCATTCGGCGGCACGCTCGTCGGTCAGGTTTTGGCTCCAGGCGATCACCTTCATGCCGAAGGCGTTGCCGACGGCGGCCACCGCGCCGCCGAGCTTACCGAGGCCGACCAGTCCCAGCGTCCGCCCCTGCAAATCGACGCCGGCGCGGGTTTGCCAGCCGCCTTCCTGCATCGAGCGGGTCTGGCCCGGAATATCGCGCATCAGGCCGATCATCATGCCGACCGCGAGTTCCGAGGTCGGGCTGCCGAGACCGCCGGTGCCGCACACGGTGACGCCCTGCTTGTGCGCCGCCTCCATATCGAAGGAGAGGTTGCGCATGCCGGTGGTGATGAGCAGCTTCAGTTTCGGCAGCCGTTCGATCAGCGATGCGGGAAAGCGGGTACGCTCCCGCATGCCGACGATGATCTCGAAATCGGCGAGCGCATTGGCGACCGTATCCTCGCCGTCGAGAAATTCCGTGAAGACCGTGATCTCGGCTTTTCCGTCGAGGGCGCTCCAATCGGCGAGATCGAGGGCGGCATTGAAGTAATCGTCTAGGATGGCGACGCGCATGATTGGAGTTCCCCTGTATTATTGAACGGTTAGGCCGCAACTCTAGCGGCTCCCGCCGGGTTGTTGCAGCTTCTTTTCGGATCTGGCCGAAACGCACACATTCGTGATTTGCTTCTATTGCCGTCGGCGGCAGGCTAGAGTTGTTGAAATAATCAAAAACATCGGGATATCAGGCTATGGCGACACCGAAAAGCGATATTGAAATTGCCCGCGCGGCGGAACTGCTTCCGATAGAGCAGATCGCCGAAACCTTGTCGATTCCCAATGACGCGCTGTACCGCTATGGTCCGAATAAGGCGAAGGTGAGTTTCGACTTTCTGAAAACATTGCAGGATCGGCCCACCGGACGATTGATCCTGGTGACCGCGATGACGCCGACGCCCGCCGGCGAAGGCAAGACGACGATGACGGTCGGGCTCGGCGACGGCCTCAATCGCATCGGCAAGAAGACCGCGATCTGTCTGCGCGAGCCGAGCCTCGGCCCCTGCTTCGGCATGAAGGGCGGCGCGGCCGGCGGCGGCTACGCGCAGGTGGTCCCGATGGAAGACATCAATCTGCATTTCACCGGCGACATGCATGCCATCGGCGCCGCGCACAATCTGCTCGCCGCGATGATCGACAATCACGTCTATTGGGGCAACGGCCGGGAAATCGACAGCCGGCGGATCAGTTGGCGGCGCGTTGTCGACATGAACGACCGGGCGCTGCGGGATGTGGTGCTGTCGCTGGGTGGAGTCGCCAACGGGTTTCCACGCCAGAGCGGCTTCGACATCACGGTCGCGTCGGAGGTGATGGCGATCTTCTGTCTGTCGCGCGACGTGGACGATTTGCAGCGCCGCCTCGGCAATATTCAGGTCGGCGAGACGCGGGAGCGCAAACCGATTTTTGCGGCGGATTTGGACGCGGCCGGTGCGATGACCGCGTTGCTGCGGGACGCGCTGATGCCCAACCTGGTGCAGACGCTGGAGCACAATCCCGCCTTTATCCATGGCGGTCCCTTCGCCAATATCGCGCATGGCTGCAACTCGGTGATTGCTACCGAAACGGCGCTCAAACTGGCCGATTACGTGGTCACCGAGGCCGGCTTCGGCGCCGATCTGGGCGCGGAGAAGTTCTTCGACATCAAATGCCGCAAGGCCGGGCTGCGGCCCGAGGCGGCGGTTCTGGTCGCCACGGTCCGGGCGCTGAAATCCCATGGCGGCGTCGAGCGCGGCGATTATGGGAAGGAGAATGTCGCCGCCGTCAAGGAGGGGCTCGCCAATCTGGACCGGCATATCCGCAATCTCAAATCATTCGGCGTGCCGGTAATCGTAGGCGTCAACCAATTCGACGGCGACACCGAGGCGGAGATGCAGGCGGTTGTCGATCACTGTGCGGCGCTCGACGTCGAGGCGATCGTCTGCAGCCATTGGGCGAATGGCGGGGCGGGAACCGAGCAACTGGCGATGCGTCTGGTCGCGATGGTCGAGGGCGGCACGGCCGATTTCCGTCCGCTCTATCCCGACGACATGCCGCTTTGGGACAAGGTGCGCACCATCGCCCGCTCGATTTATGGCGCCGAGGATATCGACGGCGACAAGGGCGTGCGTGCCCGGTTCAGCGCGCTGGAGAAGGCCGGGCACGGCGCCATGCCGATCTGCATGGCGAAGACGCAATACAGCTTCTCCACCGACCCGAACCTGCGGGGCGCGCCGAGCGGCCACGTCATTCCCATCCGCGAGGTGCGATTGGCTGCCGGGGCCGAATTTCTCGTGGTGGTCTGCGGCGACATCATGACGATGCCGGGATTGCCGCGGAAGCCCGCGGCCGAGCAAATCCTGGTCAACGACGCGGGCGAGATCGAAGGGCTGTTCTGAGGCGGCCTAGCGCCGCCGCCGGCGTTTCTTCAACAAGCGGTCGTCGATCAGGCAGTAGACCTTCGCCACGCTGAGCCGTTGGCGCAGGACGACGCCGGATTTGTCGAACTGGTCCTTGTTGAGGGTCTTCAGCCAATCGGCGCGGCGATGCTGCCGGGCAGGTTTGATGCCGTTGCGTTGTACCATGCCTTCCATCGTCGCCGGGGCGACGGAATAGGCGCGGCCGCGGCGTTTCGCGCCCGCCACATGGACCCCGACCACGGCGCCCTCGGCGTCCAGTATCGGGCCGCCGCTGATGCCGCCCAGCTCGAAACCGATATCCGGGATGCGCCGCCGGTGCGCCCAGACCAGCACCGGTTCGGACGTGCGGTAGCGGCCCTTGAGCCGCATGCGCATGCGGCCGATCAGTTGCGAGTGGACCGCGCCGGGTTTGCCCTTCGGAAATCCAAAGTGAAAGCCGTCCTGGCCGTAGCCGAGTTCGGCCCGTTGGATCGGCAGCGCGGGCGGCCGGAAGTTGGCCTTGAGCAGGCTGAGATCGGCGTTCTTGTGGAAGGCGGTATTCCTGACCAGGGAGGCCCGGCGCGACCCCGTTTTGATGGCGAGGTGCTTGCAGCCGTCGGTGACGTGCCGGGCGGTGAAGAAATCGCCATTGTCGGAGACCGCGAAGGCGGTGCCCGTGGATTGTTTTTTGGGCCCAAGTTCGATCTCGAAGACCTGGTCGCGGCGGGACGGCGCGGCGAGCGGGCGGTCGGGCCGGATGTCGTTCGGCGCGGGGACGGGCGCGGCGATCCGCGGTGTAGGGTCCGGCCGGCGGGGCGACGGGGATTTATCGTCACGATCCGGCACGAAATAAACCGCGAGGACCACGATGGCGACGAGCGCGATGACGTCGAAAAACCGCATCCTATCGGCCGTCCCGCATGGTCATTCGAGCGGCGCGGTCATCGGCACTATCCCTAGCCCGCGACCGCGGCGGCGTTGATGAACGCGATGGCGAGCTTGATCGCGACCAGCAGGATGGCGGGTCCGATTTCGTCGTTCTCGATGCGGCCGGGAAGGTCGCGCAGCACCAGATCGGCCAACCGGTAGGCAACCAATTGCAGCAGCAGCGTGATCACGCCCCATATCACGATATCGAGCACGTTGACGCTGCGCGCCATGCAGAACGCCAAGGGCAACCCAAGCCCCAAGACGGCGCCCGACAGAGACACCGCGGCGGCGGTATTGCCGTTTCGGATCAAACGAATTTCATGGTGCGGCGTCACGACAAGGTAGAGGGCGACACCGCCGCCGAGTAGCAGGACCGTCACACCGAAGTGCAACAGGAGTACGGGAACGCCGGCAAGGAAGCTTTGAAAGACGGGATCCATATTCGATCCGTCAGTGCTTGCGGAAGAAATATATCGGGCT
Organism: Alphaproteobacteria bacterium; assembly: GCA_029861675.1. The sequence goes on along the minus strand of JAOTYV010000024.1, from coordinate 17,099 downwards.
CGACCAGATCACGAAGCCGTCTTCCTGCGTGACGCGAACGAAGAGCGGATTATCGCGATCCGGCTGTACCACGATGCGCCGCTCGAACGACATGGCGCGATGCGGGTTGTCTTCGGGCAACCGGAATATCCGCAGCTTGCGGCCGAGCGCGCCGGCGTCGAATTCTTCATCTTCGTAGCCGATATCCTCGAGCGGGACGCCCGCTTTCACCAGTCTCGTGTCGATCGCCATCGTGCCGCCATAGGCGTCTTCCAGCCAGGCATCGAACCCGCCCAAATTGCCGGTGGTCAGCGCGCGCCACTGCAGCCGGTTGTCGCCGATTTGGTCGAGGGTTTTGTCGAGATTGTAAAAATTGATCGGCTCGGTGCGGAGAATACGGTTTTCCGAGAATTCCGCGGTGCCGTCCCAGACAACCTGGCGGAACCGGCCCCGGTATTCGGCCCCTTCCCAGATGACGCGGATCCGGTTGCCGAGATCTTCCTGGGTGTAGGGGCGCAGCGTTTCCAAATGGTCGAGGCCGTTGAAGATGTCCACGCGCTCGATCGGTGAAGAGCCGATCATGTCGACTTTCAGCGTCACCTCGCCGTCGGGCAGATGCACGATGTCGCCCATGATCGCGGCCGTCGCGTCGTGTCCCTCGGCGGGGCCGAGCGCCGGATCGTCGTGATAGAGCGTGCCGGGGGCGTCAAAATCGGCCGCGACGTCGAGATACATCCGGTTCCCGGTCGTGCCGTAATGGTGGCGTTTGCGCAGGCAGTCGAACACGGCGGCGCGCGACAGTTCTTTCATCTTCAGGCAGGTCAGGCCGCCGATCGCGCCGAAGGAACTGGAGCCCGGATAGCTTGCGCCCGGACGTCCCTTATGGCCGTCGCTGTTGGAGACGATGCCGACGCGGTAGCCCATCTCGAAGGCATCGTGCAGCAGCCATTCGAAGGTGCCCCAGGCCGAATGGATCTCCATCGATTTTTCGATGTCGCCGTCATGGGCGAGTTTCACGTCGGCGTAGCGGCCGCCGCAATGGGCAAAGGTCACGACGTCTTCACCGGCCGCCTTCAAATCGGCGAACAGCCGTTCCGCCGTGGTCGAATCCGTGGCGAGGTCGCGCATGTCCTCGACCAAGGCATGGGAGGAGCGGCGGATCTGCCGGTTTTCGGTGGTGAAATAGACGTTCCGGTCGCCGCCGAGGGCGGTGTTGCCCGACCACTCATAACCCGGCAGAGTCACGAAGCTGCCGTCCTGGTTGAATACGGCGGTCAACTCGTTCAGCCAGTTCCAGAATTCGGTGCTGATCTGGAAGTCGTTGCCTTGGTGGCCGCTGACATCGAGGAAGGCCTTGTCGCGGGCGAACTCGAAATATTGCTCGGCGCTGTTGGTGCCCACGGTCTCCTGCGATTGGCCGTGCATGTCGCCCCACCAATGCAGCGTCTCGGACTCGGCAACGATGCGCAGCGGGTTCGAGCGCGCCATTTCCGTTCCCGCTTCGTCGCGCAGCGTGATCGTCAGGTCGCCCGGCGCATCAACCGTCAAGCCTTCGATGAGCGAGGTAAACGCACCCTGGCGGACAGTCACGGTCTCGGGCAGGTTCTCGACCGGCAGCGACGGTTCCAAGCGCGCCGTCCATTCCTCGCGGTCCGTGGGGTTGCCCCATTTGTCCTCGGCCTTCATGCCCAGGCTGAAGCGCTCGCCGGTCCGGCGCAGCGTCGGCAGAACCGCCATCCACCCGGTCGGCAAACCCGGCCCGACCGTGATCGTCGGTTGCACGGGCAGCGCCTGGTAGTTGCAGGTCGCGATCGGATCGACCAGCACGCGGAACCGGTATTCGTCCTCGCAAAAGGTTTGCAGCCGCATGCCGACGCCGCCTTGGCTTTGCTCGCCAAAGGTCACCGTGATGGTATCGCCTTCCGACAGGAACCCGTTCACCACCTTGATATAGAGCGTCCGGTCCCAGGGCCGCGTATGCCCCTTCGGGTCGTAGCGGGTCTCGAGCACCGCGTTGTTGCTGGCGACCACGGTGGTGTAGTTCACGCCCTTTGGATCGTCGAACTGGGCGCGCGCCTGGTCCGCCGCAAAGCGGTGGCAGATTTTCAGGCTGCCGCTGTCGTCGATACCATAGCGCCCCGCGGTATAGACGATCGTGAACGTCTGGAAGCTGCCGGCCTCGAAAACGCCTTCGGGCGTGACGGTGGCCGTCCCCAGATCCCCGGGCGCGATAACGTCCGGCTGCACGATCGTGCCGATATAAGGGTCGTCGTCTTGCCGGATGGTGTTTCTGGGGTCGGCGCTCATTCGCTATTTCCTCGTCACTCTCTTTGTTTTTTTGCAAATACGTCGTCGCGAGGCGTTTCGGTTCGCTCGGGATTTGTTCTAGAAGGGCACGTCGCCCTGAACCGTCGTGCGGTGCATGCGGCGCGAATACGACCGGTCATAATCGGTTGCGCGGTGCATGGTGCATCGGTTGTCCCAAAATACGACATCGCCGGCCCGCCAGTTATGACGGTAGACAAACCGGTCCTGCCCCGCATGGGCGTTCAATTCGTCGAGTAGGTTAATTTCGTCGTCGGCACCCACGCCGATCGCGCGCATGGTGAAGCCCGCATTGACGAAGAGCGCCTTGCGCCCGGTCTCGGGATGCGTCCGGACGATCGGGTGGGTCGCCGGCGCGAGCTCGGCTCTTTGCTCGTCGCTCAATTCGAAGGCGTCTTTTTGAAACCCGTGATCGCGCGCCCGCATTTGCATGAAGCGCTCCAGATAGCTGTGCTCGGCCTGCATACCGTCGAGCCGCGCTTTCATCGTGTCGGAGAGTGCGTCATACGCCGCGTACATGTCGCAGAACAGCGTATCGCCGCCTTCCGGCGGTACCTCGAGCCCATAGAGAATCGACGCCATTGGAGGCTTTGCCTTGTAGGTGATGTCGGAATGCCAGTACGCGCCGCCATTGGCGACCGGTTTGGTGCCTTTTTCACCGCGGTTGGCGAGCGCGATGATCTCGGGGAATTCCGGCAACAGATACTGTTTTACCGAATGAATCTCGGAGGGGCCGAATTTCTGGCTGAAGCGGACATGCTCCGCGTTCGTCATCGTCTGGTCGCGAAACACCAGGATGGAATGGTCGAGCAGCGCCTGGCGGATCGCCGCGATCTCGGCGGCATCGTGATCGTCCGACAGGTCGACGCCGTCGACCTCGCCGACAAATGTATCGCTGATGCGTTTAACGGACATGTTCATGGGCGGCGCCTCCGGAATTGTCTGCTCGCGGCAGGCCCCGGGGGCCCGGATCCGCTTAGGAATAAACACTATCTTACGATTTGAACCACACCCTGCAATTGCCAAAATTCGGCTCGCCCCGCGGCGGCGGCACTAGCGCTGCAGACCCCATTTCTGGATGGTGTTGATCTCGATATTGCGGAAGATCACGTTCTCCACCAGCAGGCCGATCACGATCACCATGAACAGGGCGGCAAACACGTAGGGCGTGTCCAAATTGTCGCCCTTTTCGAAGATCATCCAGCCCAGGCCGCCTTCGCCGGCCGCCGCGCCAAAGACTAACTCCGCGCCGATCAGGGTGCGCCAGGCGAAAGCCCATCCGACCTTGAGACCGATCAGGATCGACCCAAACGCCGCCGGCACAAGAATTTTCAGGATATAGGCAACGCCTTTGAGTCCGTAATTGCGGCCGACCATGCGGAGCGTCTCGCTGACGCTCATGAAGCCGACATGGGTGCTGAGCGAAACCGCCCAGAGCACCGAATGAATGGTCACGAAGACCAGACTCGGGATGCCGAGGCCAAACCACAGCATCGCCAGCGGCAGCAGCGAGATCGCCGGCAGCGGCTGGAACATTGCCGTCATGGTGCTGAGGAAATCGCTGCCGATCCGCGTGGATACCGCAAGCATCAGGAAAACCGCGGCGATCAGCAGGCCGGCGGCATAGCCGAGCAGCAGCACGTAGAGCGATATCCAAACTTTTTCGAACATCACGCCATTCAGAAGCGTCTTCCAAAGGACATCGGCGCTGTCGACGAAGGACGGGAAAAGCAACGGCTCGACGCCGCTGAACCACGTGTAGAATTGCCAGATTATGACCAATCCCAGCAAAATCGACAGTTTGCGGACCGCATTGATGTTCGAGATGCGCTCCAAGAGCGAAAGTTCGCGCTCGACGTCGACATTTTCGGCGGTTCCCAGCGCGCCGGATTCGAATTCCGGCCGGATATAGATATCTATCGCTTTGTCGCTCATCTTGCGTGCGCCGTTCTCATGCCTTCTGCATGCCCCATTTGCGGACCGTTCGGTCTTCGATATTCCGGAATATGCCGTTCTCGATCAGGATCCCCACGATGATCACGGTGAACAATCCGGCGAAAACATAGGGCGTTTGATTTTCCATCTGGTTCGCGAAGATGATCCAGCCGAGGCCGCCGGCGTTTGAATCCTCGTTGCCGAGCTGTCCCGACGTATCCATGACCTGGCCGCCGAAGACCAACTCGGCGGCGATCAGGGTGCGCCAGGCGAACGCCCAGCCGATCCGCAGGCCAGTCAGAATGGCGGGGAATGCGGCGGGAATCAGAATTTTGTAGATGTAGGGCAGCCCTTTCAGGCCATAGTTCTGCCCGACCATGCGGAGCGTTTCGCTGACGCTTTGGAATCCGGCATGGGTATTGAGGGCAACCGGCCAGATGATGGAATGCAACAGCGTAAAGACGATCGCGCTGCTGCCCAAACCGAACCAAATCATCGCCAGCGGCAGCAGGGCAATCGCGGGCAGGGGATTCAGCATCGCCGTCAGCGTGGTCAGCAGATCGGCACCGAAGCGCGACCAAACGCCAAGCACGACCAGCCCGGCGGCAATCGCGATGCCGATCACATATCCGGTCAGCAGCAGGCTGAGCGAATTCCAGATATTGGTCAGCAGTCCCTCTTCGACGAAGGCTTTGACCAGTGCGGCCGCGGTCGCGGAGAACGTCGGGAACATAAGCTCGTTGACGTTGCCGATCCGCGTGTAGAGCTCCCAGGAGACGACCAGCAATATGAGAACCGAGAACTTGCGCACCGGATCCATGTTGGAGACGCGTTCCCAAACGGAAAGGCGGCGTTCGATATCGCCGACAACGGCTGTTTCAATGCCCCGATTTTCGAACTCCGGCCGTACAAACAGCGAAATTGCCTTGATCTCAGACATTGGGCAGCGTCTCGTCTTCGAGAACCCGATCGGCGAAGATCATATTGTGAATCTTGCTCTGCAGCGACGCAAATTCATCCTCACCGATTGTCGCGATGGATTGCTCATGCGCGTTCAGTTCGGCTTTTACCTGACCCGGATGCGGCGACATGATTAGAATGCGGCTGCCGATTATGACCGCCTCTTCGATGGAATGGGTCACGAACAACACCGTGAACTTGGTGTCCTCCCAAAGTTGCAGTAATTCCTCCTGCATCTGGCGGCGGGTGAGCGCGTCCAGCGCAGCGAAGGGCTCGTCCATCAGCAGAATATCCGGCTCCATGGCCATGCCGCGGGCGATGGCGACGCGCTGTTTCATGCCGCCGGACAGCATGTGCGGATAGGTATTCTCGAATCGGTCCAGCTTGACCTTATTGATATACTCCATCGCGATTTCTTCGGCGTCCCGGGCGTTGTCGCATCGGCCGCCATTGGTTAGCGCGAAGGTGATATTTTCTTTCACCGTTTTCCACGGCAGGAGTTGGTCGAATTCCTGAAACACCATCACCCGGTCCGGTCCCGGATCCCGGATGATGTTCCCTTTCAGCCGCATTTCGCCTTCGACCGGCTGCAGGTAGCCGGCAACCGCCTTCAGCAGCGTGGATTTACCACAGCCGGAAGGCCCGAGGATCACGAATCGGTCCGCCGGGAAAACCTGAAAGCCGACCCGGTAGGTCGCTGTAATCAGGTGTTCCTTGGTTTTGTACTGAATCGTAACGCCGTTCACGTCCAAGATTGGCGCGGATGGCGGCGAGGCGGCGGATTGGAGATCCGCCGCCTCTGTCGTTGTAATTCCGGAAGCCATGTTTTGATCAGCTGCCGTTCATTTTGTGGTTGTTGTCGAAGTAGTAGTCCTTCCAGCTTTTCGCCTGCGGAATATCGCCGATCTTATGCAGGAAGTTCGCGTACTTCATGGTGTGCTTCGGCAGCGCGCTGAATTCGATTTCCTTCTTGTTGGTCAGCAACGCCTTGACCGTATTCGGGTCCATCTTGGACTTGGTGTATTTGATGAATGTCTCCGCGGCTTTGACCGGATTCTTCTCGATCCAGGCGAAGGCTTCGTCATAGGCGTTGATGACCGCCTGGTAGGTCTTCGGATTTTTCTCCTTGAAGCTGGCTCGGGCACTCATCACCAGGACGGAATGCTGGCCGCCCAGAATGTCATATGACGTGATGACCGTGCGCGCCTTGCCGCTTTTCAGTTCCTGATAGGAATACGGCAGCGTCGCGAAGTGGCTCTTCACCGTCTGGCCGCCCGACATGATCGCCGCCAGCGCGATCGGATGCTTCATCGACACGACGAGGTGATCGAGCTTTTCGGCCTTACCCCATTTGCCCGCGGCAAACATTTGCAGCGTCACCGCCTGAATCGAGACCTTGGCGGCCGGCGTGGCGATCTTGTGGTCTTTGACCTTCAGGTAATCCTCGACGGTCTTTACCGACGGATCGTTGGTGTTCAGCTTCAACGGCATGTCGGCCATCGAGAACGCGACCTTGAATTTGCCGTTGGTCTTGCCCCACAGCTTGAGCGCGGGACCGACACCGTGGGCGCCGAAATCGAGCGTATTGGCAAGCAGCGCCTTGTTGATATTGGCGCCACCGCTGATCTTGTACATTTTGATCTTCGGTACCTTGAGGCCCATCTTCTTCGCGTGTTTCTGGATCAGTTTTTGGTCCATCACCACATGCAGCGGCACATAGAGCAGGCCGAACTGCTGAGCCATGTTGACCGTATCGGTCTCCGCCCGAACCGCAGTTGATCCGGCCACGACGACGGCGGTCAACGCGGTGGTCGCCAAGACGCTTTTGACGGTACAGCGCATTATTTTGTCTCCCTGTTTGTTTTACATCTACGCCGTCTTTGCAGCGATTTCGCGACGGCGGGTCTGGTACCTCAATGCCCAAATACGGCGGACCGAACTTCCGGTCCGTCGTTTCGGAGCTTGGGAACCCTTGGGACCGATTGTGTGCAGGATTGTTCTCCGAGGCAAATGGAAAATTTTCACATTCCGGGCGCAAGATCAAGAATTGCGCAGCGTTTGAAATGATGTCGCACCGGCCGGATTGAACAACGACCGGGCTTTGCGGCACCGAGAGCCGGGCACGGTGCGACGGCTTTTCCGCCCGCCGCGTCGCTTGCTGACCGGCCCGGCTTGCTGCTATGTCAGAGGCGCCGGGACAGAATAAAAATTTGGAAATCGACGCCATACGGCGCAGGGATGGGAATCTGTGGAAGAGTCCAGCGGGGCGGCAAAAGAGCTGACATTCGAAGTTTGGCGGGGCGGCGAAGATGGTCACTTCGCCAGCTATACGGTTCCGCACCAGGAGAAGCAGACCGTTCTCGACGCGGTGACCTATATCCAGCGTCGCCTGGACCCGAGCCTTTCATACCGTTTTGCCTGCCGGATCGGCATGTGCGGATCGTGCGCGATGATGGTCAACGGCGCGCCGCGATGGACATGCCGGACCAATGCCGCCCGGATCGCCAAGGACCGCAAGATCCGCCTGGCGCCGTTGCGCAACCTGCCGGTCATCAAGGATCTGGTGACCGATATGACGGTTTTCTTCGAGAAGTGGCAGAAAGCGTCCGGGACGTTCGTGCCGAGCGAACCCGGGGCGTCGGAATTTGCGGCGGTGGCACCGGAGAGCAAGGAGCGCAAGGCGGCGAGCGCCGGCATCGAATGTATCGGCTGCGGCGTCTGCTACGCCGCCTGCGATGTGGTGAAATGGAATCCCGATTATCTCGGACCGGCGCAGCTCAATCGGGCATGGACGCTGGTCAACGATGTGCGCGACGCGGACCGCAAGGGCCATCTGGCGGCGGTCGCGGTGGATGCGGGCTGTCACGCCTGCCATAGCCATCAGAACTGCACGACCTATTGCCCAAAGGGCCTCAACCCGACGGAATCGATTGCCGGGCTGAAGCGCGCAACGATGAGCGCGGCGTTAAAGGGCGACCTATGACCGGCCGCGTCGAACTCTGGCTGTACATTGCCCAGCGCGTGAGCGCCATGGTGCTGGCGCCTCTGGTTTTGGTCCATCTGGCGACCATCGTCTATGCCATTCGGGATGGATTGTCCGCCGCGGAAATCCTGTCCCGAACCCAGGGCAGCATCCTGTGGGCCGGCTTTTATGGGCTGTTCGTCGTTGCCGCCGCGGTACACGGCACGATCGGACTGCGCGTTATCCTGCGTGAAATGACGCCTTGGCGCGGAAAATCCCTGAACGTGGCGGCCATCGGTTTTTGTCTCGTCGTGCTGTTCCTTGGATTCCGGGCAGTCGAGGCGGTGACATGAGTTCACCGCTCGCAACCCGCAATCATCCGACCTATTGGGCCTTCGTGCTGCATCGCCTGTCCGGCCTCGGCCTGGCGATTTTCGTGCCGGCGCATCTTTATGTCCTCTCTCTGGCGCTGGAAGGCGAGGCGGCGCTGGACGGCTTCTTGCGGTGGGCCGAGATGCCTCTGGTAAAGGGTGCGGAGACAATTCTCGTCATTCTGCTGGCCGTGCACATGGCCGGTGGGGCGCGCCTGCTCGCCTTGGAATTCCTGCCGTGGCGCGATCGGCAGAAAAGCCTGATTGCAATCGCATTCGGGTTTGCCGTGGCCTGCGGCCTGCTTTTTCTGATGCGGGCTGTATGATCGAAGAATGAGAGTGCCATGACCGAGATCGACCAAATTCAGACCGATATTCTGATCCTGGGCAGCGGCGGCGCCGGGCTGTTCGCCGCGCTGCATGCGCATAACGCCAATCCGGATTTGTCGATCACGGTGGCGGTAAAAGGCTTGCTGGGCAAATGCGGCTGCACGCGCATGGTGCAGGGCGGCTACAACGTGGCGCTGGCGGCCGAGGATTCGATCGAACGCCATTTCATGGACACGATCAACGGCGGCAAGTGGCTCAATCACCAGGAGATCGCCTGGAAACTCGTGAACGTGGCCGTGGACCGGATCCATGAGCTCGAAAACGATATGGGCTGCTACTTCGACCGCAACGCGGACGGCACGATCCACCAGAAAGCCTTCGCCGGGCAGACCTTCGACCGGACCGTTCACAAGGGAAGCCTGACCGGGATCGAGATCATCAGCCGGCTCGCCGAACAGGTCTGGAGCCGCGGCATCAACCGGCTGGAAGAGCATCGCGCGGTCGCGCTGGTGCCGACCGCCGACGGGGCGCGGATCGCCGGCGTGCTGATGATCGACATGCAGACCGGTAAATTCCGCTTCGTCCAGGCCAAGGCTGTCCTGCTGGGCACCGGCGGCGGTCCGACGATGTACAAGTTCCACACCCCGTCCGGCGACAAGTCCTGCGACGGGCTCGCCATGGGATTGCGGGCGGGCCTGCCGCTGATCGATATGGAAATGGTGCAATTCCACCCGACCGGGCTGGTCGCCGGCGAGGACACCCGGATTACCGGCACCATCATCGAGGAGGGGCTGCGCGGGGTTGGCGGCTACCTGCTGGATGGCGACGAGCAGCGTTTCATGCATGAATTCGACGAGCGGGGCGAGCGGGCGACCCGGGACATCGTCAGCCGCGCCATGTACGAAATGATGCGCCAGGGGCGAACCGCACCGAATGGCGGCCTGTATATCACGATGGCCCATCTCGACCCGAAAATGGTGGTGCAGCAGTTCAAGGGCATGGTCGATCGCTGCCGGGATGTCGGGTTCGACCTGGTGGGCGGGCTGGTCGAAGTGGTGCCGACCGCGCACTACATGATGGGCGGCATCAAATTCGATGAAAACTGCTTCACCGATTTGCCGGGCCTGTTCGTGGCGGGCGAGGATGCGGGCGGCGCCCATGGCGCCAACCGGCTGGGCGGCAACGGTGTGGCCAACTCGACGGTATTCGGCGGTGTCGCGGGCGATGTCATGGCGCCCTGGGTGACGCGGGAAGGCGCGCATGAGGCGCCGGACCAGGCGGTCATCGACGAAACGGTGGAGCGTTGCGCCCGCCCGTTGACGCATGGCGGCGGCAGCGTGACCGATATCCGGCTCAAGCTCTACGATGTGATGTGGGAGGATGTGGGCATCATCCGCACGGCGGAAAGCCTGAAGCGCGGCCTGGCGGCGCTGGACGATCTGGCCGGCGCGCTGCAGGAGACGGGGCTGCCCGATTCCGGCCGCACCTTCAACCTGACCTGGCATGACTGGATGAACCTGGACAGCCAGATCGTCGTCAGCCGGGCGATCGCCGAAGCCGCGCTGCAGCGCGAAGATTCCCGCGGCGCCCATTTCCGCGAGGATTTCCCGGAAACCGGCGCGCTGGAGAGTTCCGCCAACACGGTTGTCCGTATGCAAGACGGGGCTATCTCAATTGACAGTATTCCCGTGGCCTTTACCCGCATCCGGCCGGGCGAGAGCCTGCTTGCCGAAGATGCCGCTGATTAGTCCGATCGAAGGGAACCCTGACCGATGATCAACAAAGACCAGATTTTGGAGGCCGGCAAGGAGATCATGCGCCGCGCCGCCATCGAGATCCCGCGCGACTATAAGCATGGCATAGAAGGAATGCTGCAAGAGGAGACCGAGGAATTGAGCCGGTTCGTCCTGATGTCGATGCTCGACAATTGGGAGGCCGCCGAACAGGACCGGCGCGCGATGTGCGCCGATACCGGCGTGCCGCGCTATTTCGTCAAGGCCGGCAACGAAGCGCAGGTCGAAGGCGGATTCGTGGCGCTGGAACATATGCTGCGCCTCGCCACGGCCGAAACGACCTACGAAATCCCGTTGCGTCCGAACCGGGTGCATCCGTTGAGCCGCCGCGACAACAACAACAATGTCGGCATCAATGCGCCTGAGATCGAATTCTCCTTCGAACCCGATGCGGAGTGGGTCGATATCACGTCGGTCCATAAGGGCGGATTGTTCGGCAGCGATTACCGGATGTTGTTCCCGGGCGACGGCATCGACGGCATCAAGAAATTCTTCCTCGACGTGCTCTATGAATTCGGCCGCCGCGGCTTGGCCTGCCAGCCGGCAATCGTCGGCGTCGGTCTCGGCGGCAGCAAGGACGTAGCCATGACGCTGGGCAAGCAGGCGGCGTGCCTGCGCGCGGTCGGCGACACCAATCCCGATTCCGAAATTGCGGCGCTCGAGAACGAACTCAAGGAGATGGGCAACAATATCGGCATGGGGCCGATGGGTTTCGTCGGCAAATCCATGGTGGTCGATTGCCATGTCGAGGTCGGCTACACCCATACCGGCGGCATGCCGATGAGCGTCCACAGCTTCTGCCTGTCCTCCCGGCGCGCCACCGCGCGGCTGCATAAGGGCGGCAAGATCGAATATCGAACGGACCCGCAGTGGTTCACCCCGTATTTGCGAAGGGACACGGTCGAATGGTCGGCGACGGAAATGGCGAAAGCGGCGGTCTGAGAAAGGTCCGCCTGAAGACACCGATTACGGACGAGGATCTGGCCGGGCTCCGGCTGGGTGACGTCGTGTATCTCGACGGTGTCGTCTATACGGGCCGCGAGGGCGTGTATCAGCGCGCGATCGGCGACGGCATCGCGCCGCCGGTCGATTTGCGCACGATTTCCAACGTGACCTTCCACTGCTCGCCGGCCGCCGCCGTTCATCCGGACGGCACCTTCGAAGTCGGCGCGGTGACCGCGACCGCGAGTTTCCGTTTCGCCAAATGGCTGACCCAGTGGTTCGAGCTTTCCGGCGTAAAAATCATCATGGGCAAGGGCGGCATGTCGGAGGAGGACTACCGCAAGTACCTGGTGCCCAACAAGGCGATCTACCTGACCACGGTCGGCTACGGCACCGGCGCGTTGCTCGGGCGCGGCATCAAGCGTGTGCGCGACGTGCTGTGGCTCGAAGAACTCGGCATCGCCCAGGCGATTTGGATTCTGGAAGTGGAGAATTTCGGGCCATTCCTGGTCGAAAGCGATCTTCAGGGCAACAGCCTGTTCGAGCGCGAAAACCGCAAGACCAACGCCATGGTCAAGGAGGCGTTCAAGGGTCTCAAGGAACCGGCGCTGAAGCGCTACGGAGAGACCACCTCGCGCGAGGACGAGGTGGTCTGACCGGGGAGGTGCGTGTCATGGACAGACGCGCAGGGGAGGTTGCGTTGGTCGCCCCGGGGAGGCGGGACGGTTGAATAGAGTTCGGCGTGCCGGCTAGAAAGACTTCGATACGGTGAATATCGCGCGCGCGTCACAGAGTTCGGTGCCGCCGCATTCGGATTTGCTGAGGTCGGTATCAATATAGGCGACGCCGAGATCGAACCCGAGAATTGGCCGCGAGAGTGAAATCGACCAGTCGGTGTAGTCGGTCGCGCCGCCGCTCTCGAATTCGCTGCGGCCGATATGGGCGGCAACGGCAAATTTATACGGCAACGGCACGCTGACATCGCCGGCGAAATAGACCGCATCGCCGATGCCGCCGAAGAAATCCGGCGACCAGAGAAATTAGCCGCTGACGTCGGCGACTTTGAAGTCGTAGCCGACCTTGCCGCCCGCTTCGATATAGTCGTAGTCGAGGCTGTCGCGGGAATTCGGATAGTTGTAGTAGATCGCGATAGCTTCCAGTGTGACACCGCTGAATTCGGTTTTTATCCCGCCGGAATAATCGATTTCGATATGCGCCTGATCGCCGTCCGCAAAATCGACGTTCGAGGCCCACACGCCGGCGAATAGTCCGACCTTTTGGCTGCCGGCCGTGAAATCCTTCGACCAATCGAATGATCCTTGAATGGCCGGGCCTTCCTTGGTTTGTGAAATGCCGCGGAGGTTTGTGAAATGCCGCGGAAAACATAATCGGTGGTTCCCGTAACCGTGGCGGAAAACGAGCCCAGACTGTCGAAAAAGGTATCGACTTCGTCTTTTTTTTCTTCTGCGAGTGCCACTGAGCCGCAAAACAGTGCCGCTGCAATGATACCGGCGCCCAAGCTTCTCTTCATTTCCAGTCCTTTCGATTTTTCGTTCGGTATACGTACCCTGCTATTCCGCAAGGCGCGTGCCATTCAACGGGTTCGGAAAAATCGCCGGATTTCTGCGGTGTATCTGAGGGAAATTTGAGGAAAGGACGGGCGCTGCTGGCTATGGCGTGCGCATCGTGATTATAAATTAAGCATGTATGGGTGCGCCGTCCATCATGCATATAATTTATGCAAACCTGGGATGCGGGGAATTGCGAACAACAGAAAGCGGCGGTTTCCTTGGTATCTTGGAAACCGCCGTAGAGTTTCGGGAGAGAAAGAGTCTGGATGTCGGCGTGGATCGAAGCGTCGGGTGCGATGCCACGCATCGGATAACTGCTGACCCTATTAAAGCGGGCAGGTATAAAAATATGGTTAACAAAAAAGAAAATCGGCAGTGCACCGTGATAGAGCGGCGGACGGATGATTGACGCCGCGTTGCGGCGCTTCTAGCTTCACGCAAACCGCAGCAAAAATTGCGACTTGAACCGCGATGACTGATGCCTCGCCACCGCCACGGACGGACCTGCCGTCGATCGACCGCTTGATGCGGTCGGCAGCGCTTGCGTCGCATGTTTCGGAATTCGGGCGCGATCTCGTCGTTGAATGCGCCAGGACGGAAATCGCGGACGTGCGGCGACGCCTGTCGGAGGGCGACGACGCATCGGCCGATACCAGCGAGTCCGGGATTGTCGCCCGGATCGGCGCGCGGCTGAGGGCGACGACGCGTCCATCCTTGATGCCGGTCTTCAACCTTACGGGAACGGTGCTCCACACCAATCTCGGCCGCGCGGCGCTGCCGCGCCAAGCGCTCGACGCGGTTGTGGCGGTATCGTCCGGCGCGTCGAACCTCGAATACGACCTGGACCAGGGTCGCCGGGGCGACCGCGACAGCCATCTCGAAGCGCTGCTGTGCCGGCTGACCGGCGCGGAGGCGGCGACCGTCGTGAACAACAATGCAGCCGCAGTCCTGCTGGTTTTGAATGCGCTGGCGCTGCGCAAGGAAGTGCCCGTTTCGCGCGGCGAGCTGATCGAGATCGGCGGCGCTTTCCGCATGCCGGACATCATGGCGCGGGCGGGCTGCAAGCTGCAAGAGGTCGGGACGACCAACCGGACGCATCTGCGCGATTTCGAAACGGCGATAAGCGCGAAGACCGCGCTACTGATGACGGTGCATACCAGTAACTACGAGGTGCAGGGTTTCACCGCGGCGGTGCCGGAAGCGGATCTCGCCGCCTTGGCGCACCGCCATGACCTGCCTTTCGTGGTCGATCTCGGCAGCGGGACCCTGGTCGACTTGGCGAATTACGGGCTGCCGCATGAGCGCACGCCGGCGGAAGCGATCGCCGATGGCGCGGATATCGTCACCTTCAGCGGCGACAAGCTGCTGGGCGGGCCGCAGGCGGGCATCATCGTCGGCCGCCGGGACATGATTGCGAAGCTCCGCCGCAATCCGCTCAAGCGCGCGCTGCGGCTCGACAAGATGACGATCGCGGCGCTCTCGGCGGTGTTGCAGTTGTATCTCGATCCGGACCGGCTGACGGAAAACCTGCCGACGTTGCGCGCCCTGGCGCGGCCGCTCGACGAAATTGCGGTGATGGCGGAACGCCTTGCGCCTGTATTGCAAACATCGTTGGATGGCGTTGCGGAAGTGGCGTGTGAGCCGTGCCATAGCCAAATCGGCAGCGGCGCTCTGCCGGTCGACCTGTTGCCGAGCATGGCGCTGGTCGTGCGCCCCGTCGCCGGGCGCGGCCGGGGTGCGTTGCTCAAGCGCGTTGCCGCGGCGTTCCGCGCGCTGCCGCAGCCGGTGATCGGCAGGATCCAAAACCACTCCTTTCAGCTCGATTTGCGGTGTCTCGAAGATGAACCGGGTTTTGTCGACCAGATGTCCGGTCTGGCGGCGGCGCTGGGGCCCGCCCGTTGATCATCGCGACGGCCGGCCATATCGACCACGGCAAGACCGTTCTGGTGCGGGCGCTCACCGGCGTCGACACCGACCGCTTGCCCGAGGAAAAGCGCCGTGGCGTGTCGATCGACCTGGGCTTTGCGTATGACACGCTGCCCGATGGATCGCCGGTCGGCTTCGTCGACGTGCCGGGGCATGAGCGATTCGTGCGCAACATGCTGGCGGGGGTTACCGGGATCGATTTTGCCTTGCTGGTGGTGGCCGCCGATGACGGGCCGATGCCGCAAACCGAGGAGCATCTCGCGATCCTCGATCTCTTGGGGCTGCGCCACGGCTGTATAGCCTTGACCAAAATCGACCGTGTTTCGCCCGACCGATTGGAGGATGCGAAGGAAGAGCTCGCCATTCTCGTCGATGGAACCAGCCTGGCCGACGCGCCGGTTTTTCCCGTCTCCGGATTGACCGGCGACGGCATTCCGGAATTGAAGGCGCATATCGAGGCCGCCGCCGCCGCGCATGCGGAAGACCGCGGCAAGGGCCAGTTCCGCCTGGCGGTCGACCGGTGTTTCACGCTTCCCGGAGCCGGGCTCGTAGTGACCGGCACGGCGTTCTCGGGCGCCGTAGCGGTGGGGGACCGGCTGGTGCTGTCGCCGCGCGGCGTGCCGGTGCGGGTGCGGGGCATTCATGCGCAGAACCGGGAATCGGAAACCGGCCATGCGGGCGAGCGGTGCGCGCTGAACATTACCGGCAGCGACCTCTCGCGCGATGTGGTGCATCGCGGCGACTGGGTTCTGGCCGCGCCGGCGCACGCGCCGACCGACCGGATCGACGCCCGCGTGCGCCTGCTTGCATCCGAGAAACGTCCCTTGCGCCACTGGACGCCGGTCCATCTTCATCTTGGCGCATCCGACATAAACGCCCGGGTCGCGGTGCTCGACGGTGCGAACATTCCGCCGGGCGGCGCGGGCCGCGTCCAACTCGTGCTCGACCGGCAAACCGGCGCGGTGTACGGCGACAAACTGATCCTCCGCGATCAATCGGCGCAGCGGACGATCGGCGGCGGCGTGGTTATCGATCCTTTCTCGCCGCGCCGTGGCCGGCGGCGGCCGGAGCGCCTCGCCTTCCTCGATGCGATCGAACAGGATACGCCGGCGGCACGGCTTGCCGCGTTGCTGGAACAATCGCCGACCGGCGTCGATCTGACCCGATTGTCCCGCGCGTGCAACTGGACGGCCGAGGAAGCGGAAGCCCTGTGGCGCGAGGCCGACATGGTCCGTCTCGGCAGACCGGACGCGCCGATCGGGCTGTCGCCCGGCCATTGGCAACAGCTTGTCGAGGCGGCTTATGAGGCGCTGCGGATTTGGCATGAGCGCTGGCCGGACCAGCCCGGTCCCGGCGAGGAAAGGCTGCGGCTTAGCCTGAGCTTGCGGTATCCGGTCGATCTGTTTGCTGCCGCGGTGCTCGATTTGATCCGCCAGAACCGGTTTGCCCGTGACGGCTCCACGCTCTGCCTGCCGAGCCATCGTCCTGCGCTGGCGCCCGAAGATGCCGGGCTGTGGGAACGCCTTCAGCCGTTGCTCGAGGCAGACGATCTGCGGCCGCCGCGGGTGCGCGAACTCGCCGAGGAACTCGACATCGATCTCCGCAAACTGGAGGCGATGCTGGCCCGGTCGGTCCGCATGGGGCTGCTCTATCGCGTTGCCGACAACCGCTACTATCTGCCCGATACGGTGCGGCGGCTGGCGGTGGTCGCGGAACGGCTGGCGGCGGACTCCGCCAACGCCCAATTCGACGCAAGGGCGTATCGCGACGCAACGGACATCGGCCGGAATGTCGCCATTCAGGTCTTGGAATTTTTCGACAAACAAGGGTTCACGCGCCGTCTTGGCGATGGCCGTGAAATCCGTAAACCATCGGTGGTGGTCTTCGGGTGAGAGAGTGTTTTAGTGGTCATGCGGTCGGTGCGGTGCGCGCCCGATGAAGGTCGTTCAGTCGAATTTGTACCGCATCCCCGTGAGCCCGTGGGGTGAGTGGATTTTTCTGCGTC
>JAOTYV010000242.1 GCA_029861675.1 Alphaproteobacteria bacterium | reverse complement strand
GCGGCCAGGAACCCCCCAATCCAAACGGCAATTCGTCGCAGGCCGACACCATGAAGCCGGCTAAGGAAAGAAGCGCGGCGACAATACCTGCTCGCGCCATCTTCGACATACTGCGGCTCTCGATTGCCAGTCGGCCCATCGCACGACTCCGCGCCTGAAAAGGGGTGGGGCAATTTTATTCTTCAGGCGGGCAAGCAAGGCGTCAACGCCGCGTCGGTCTTAGGCCGAAATCCCGCCGCCCATACTTGTGATCGACTTATCCGGTCACCGCCGGTAGCGAGCCAGTTAGAACGGCACGCCTAAGTCTTCCGGCAGGTGAAAACCGGTGCGCTTGATAAACCGCCGTTCGTCCGGCGAAAACGCATTGCGCCGGTGCATCACCGAGGCGTTGTCCCAAATCACCACGTCCCGGGGCCGCCATTTGTGGCAGTACACGAATTCCGGCCGTCCGGCCCACTCGGTCAGGCGCGCGACCAGCGCGAGCGAGTCCTCCTCCGGTAAATCGCCGACGCCGATCAGGTGGCTTGGGCTGAGATAGAGCGCCTTGCGCTCGCGATAGGGATGCTTGCGCACCAGCGGATGGCGCTGGTCGGGAACCCGGTCGAGCTGATCCTGGCGCAGCGGTTGCAATTGCGATGTGCGATTGCGGGTTGCCGTATACAGCCCCGTCTTGCCCTCCACCGCGGCTTTCAGATCGGCGGGCAGATTCTCATACACCGCCGACAGATCGCTGAAACAGGTCTCGCCGCCATCCGATGGCACCTCGATCGCGTACATCATCGTGCCGAAGACCGGACGGCGGGTGTATGTCTGGTCGCTGTGCCATTCGAGGTCGCCGTCGCCGAGTGCGCCCAACGGCCGGCCGTCTTCCTTCAGGTTGGAGACATACATAATCTCGGGCCGGTCGGGCGCATGGAAGGTATCGCGCACATGCACGAACAATCCGCCGAGACGCTCGGTAAATTCGACCAGCGCCTCATCCGCGAGATCCTGGTCGCGAAACACCGCGACCTTGTGGTCCAGCCAGCACTGGCGGACCGCCTCGAATGTGGCGTCGTCGAGCCCGCCGAGATCGACACCCGCGATTTCAGCGGCGAAGCCATTGCCGAGCAGCCTGGTCTCCAGCATGATTATAAGTCCTGGTTGGTATAGCCCGCTTATTTTGACCGGGACCGCCGCACCGGGCAACGCCCCACTCCGCTACTATATCCGCAAAGGACCAACCGTGAAGCTCTATACCACCCTCTCCTCGCCCTATGGCCGAATGGCCCGCATCGTCATGCTCGAAAAAGGTCTTGGAGACCGGGTCGAGGTCATCGTGCCCAAAACCCGCGTCGAGAACAGCCCCTACTACAAGATAAACCCGTCGGGCCGGGTCCCGTTCCTGCTGCTCGACGACGGCACCGGCCTGGAGGACTCACCGCTGATCTGCCACTATTTCGATCATGTCGACGGCGATCCCCAATTCGCCCCGGCACCCGGCCTCGACGGCCTGGAACCGCTGCGGCTCGAAGCCATGGCGCGCAGCATGCTCGACGGCATCAGCCTGTGGTCGCGGGAATATACTTACCGGCCGGAGGAAATTCATTCACAATTCATCATCGGCCACGAGCAGGCGCGCGCCTATCGGCTCGCCGACGCCTTCGAAGCGGAAATGGACAACCCGGTCATGGCCGGGCCGCTCAGCATGGCGCAGATCACCCTCGCCTGTGCGCTGCACGGGCGCGACGGCCGGCCGGCCGGCTACGATTGGCGAACGGGCCATCCCAAGCTGAGCGCGTGGGTCGACAGGATCGGCGAACGCCCGTCGGTGTCCAGCACCTTGCCGCCGCCCCGCTGAGAGCCAGAAGGAAGCCACCATGCCCAAAATTTCCGTCAACGGCGTCAACCTGTATTACGAGGAAGCGGGTAGCGGGACGGCGATCCTGTTTTTACACGAATATGCCGGGGACTACCGGAGCTGGGAGCCGCAGATGCGCCATTTCGCCCGGCGCTACCGCTGTGTCACTACCTCGTACCGGGGCTATGCGCCATCGGACATCCCGAACGACCCGAACGCCTATTCGCAGGACATCCTGTGCGACGACGTGCTGGGGATGATGGACGCGCTGGATATCGACAAGGCGCATATCTGCGGCCTGTCGATCGGCGCCAACACGGCGGTTTTCCTCGGCATGAAGGCGCCGGAGCGCTGCCTGTCGTTACTGGTCGCGGGCGGCGGCCACGGCAGCGTCCACGACGCGGCGGACCGCGCCGAATTCGAGCATGATTTCTCGTCGCGTGCCGAGCGGCTGCTCAAGGAAGGCATGGAGGGGGTCGCCCGCGGCCAGGCCGACAAGCCGAACCGGCAGCCGATGAAGAAGAAGGACCCGCGCGGCTGGGCCGAATTCCGCGATCAGCTTATCGAACACGATCCGATCGGCTCGGCGCATATGGCCGTGGGCGTGCCGCTCAAGCGGCCGAACTTCCAGAACATCGAGGACGACCTCCGCACGATGGATGTGCCGACACTGATCATCGTCGGCGATCAGGACGCCAATTGCATCGAGGGCAGCCTGTTCCTGAAACAGGCGCTGCCGCGCGCCGGCCTCGCCGTCTTCCCGATGAGCGGCCACCTGCTGCCGATCGAGGAGCCGGAACTGTTCAACCGCATGATCGGCGATTTCATGGTCGCCGCCGAGGCGGGCCGCTGGGAGAAACCGTAGCGCCGCCTGCGCCGACCCCCGCTCCGACGACGCCCCTTCTTCCCAACATGCGCAGCGTATCGGCTCGCGAAGCTTTGATCTGCGTAATTGCCGCCGGTGCGCTATAGGCAATAAAGGGGGATTTTCGATTTAACGCGGGGAGAATTTCGATGACGACGATCCGTATTTTGATTTTGAGCCTGTTCGTCGCGGCCCTATTCGCCGCCGGACCGGCCGCACCCGTAAGCGCGGCCTCGATGAAAGTGTCGGCGGTGCTGGCGCCGAAGGAAAAGATGCGCCTCAACTTCGAGGACGGCAGCAAGCACTTCGTGCTGTTCGTGCGCCGCGAGGGCGCCGCCGAGGGCAGCGGTCCGCTGGCCGGCGCCGCCGTTACCGAATTCGGCATGCACGACATCACGCCCGGCGTCTCGGGCGATCCGCGCGGCTATCTCGTCTTCACCGCGCCGGGCGGCGACAAGGCCTATGTCAAATGGCTGGTGCGCGCGATCTTCGTGCCCAACCCGGGCGGCAAACCGAAGTTCAAGCTGCTCGATTACGGCCATTGGGAAGTGGTCAGCGGCACCGGCAAGTTCAAAGGCCTCAAGGGCGTCGGCACGATGACGATCAAAGCCGCGTCGAAGACCGACCGGCGGTTCACGCTGGAAGGCGATCTGATTCCGAAATCTTAAGCGGATTGCGGTCTCACCGTTTCCGAGCGCCCGGCAAGGTTGCTGTTAAGCAGATTTCAACGTCTTTTGCCGTATTTATTCGGCATGCTCAATGACGAACAACGCCAGGCCGTCCGGGCCTTCCCGTTTCGGATCCTCCGGGTCGCGCTCGCCATTCTTGCCGGCTCCCTGATTTGGGTGCTGCAGTATTACGAGTGGGAATTCGATTTCATCGTCTTCGACCGGCTGGTCTGGGACGTTGCCCGCATCGCCAGCGCGCCGGTCGTCGTGGCGGCGTCGGCGGCGGTCATTATGTATTTCTTTGCCCGCGGTTCCGAGCGGCGCGGATGGCGCATGGAATCGGCGGCCTATTTCGGCGTTTTCATAACGCTCTTTTTAACGCCTGCGGTTGAGGTTATCCGTGCCGGTTGACACGAAATCTCAATAGACGCTGTGCATCTCGCGGTTTGCAAATGCGTGCTTTTGGCCGGGACCTAAATTCAAGCGAATATTTGGGTGCAGACTGGAAATACACCGCGGCACAAACCCCGCCCCACCGCTGTGCATCCCGCGCGCTCGTCGCGGCGATCGAGCTCTATCAAGCGTATCTGTCCCCGCTCAAGGGATTTTCCTGCGCCCATCGCACACTGCATAACGGACCGTCCTGCTCACAATTCGTTAAGCAGGCGATTGCCGCCGGCGGCTGCACGGCCGGCTGGACCGCACTCAAATTGCGCGCCACCGAATGCCGCGAGGCGCTGGCAGTTTTTACGGTCCGAAGAACACACCGGATCGAACGAGAACAAGGGCGGAACCAAGTCCGATCGGCAAAACGGGTACCCGGCGAAGAATTCCTCCCTCAAATCGTGTTTGCAAGTCGGCGGGGCCGAATGCACTGCCGGGTGCTGCATCCTGCCGTTCAGCTCTTAGTCCACAACAGCCCTCTCCAATCCAGGCTTGGGCCACCGTGACGGGCTGGCGCGGCTGAATTGTTGTAATGCCGGAAGGGATTGCGCATCATAAACAATTGCGGATCGCGACCGGATTGGATCAATTCAGTTGGGACTGAATCGGATGTTCCAATGAAGTATGTGGACAGGATCGAATACTGGGCGAGCGGCAAAACCACCGACACCGCGGCCGGTCCGTTTTCCGCCGCGCCCGGCGATTTTCCGGAGGTCCGGTACGATCTGGAACGCCTGAAGGCGGAAGTCGACCGCGCCTCGCTGGCCCGCGGACCGGCATCCATGTGGCGCTACGCCCCGATGTTGCCGCTGGCCGAACCGGCGAACGCGGTGACGCTCGGCGAAGGCTGGACGCCGCTGCTGCCGGCGCCGGCGCTCGCCCGCGAGTTTGGCCTCAAGGAACTTTGGGCCAAAGACGAGGGGCGCAACCCGTCGGGCACCTTCAAGGACCGGGGCGCCAGTTGCGCCGTCAGCCGCATGCGCGAACTGGGCGCCGGCACCGTCGTCCACAACAGCTCCGGCAACGCCGCCGGCTCCTGGGCGCTTTATGCCGCCCGCGGCGGCCTCACCTGCGTCAACCTGCTGCCCGACGATGTGCTGCCCGGCAGCCTGCAGCAAAGTGTCCTTTCCGGCGCACCGACATTCATCCTCGACGGCCCGTGGCAGGAAGCCGGCGGCATGGTCGCCGACGCCGTTCGCGAGAATGGCTGGACCAATATCGGCACCCTTCGGGAGCCTTACCGGCTCGAGGGGAAAAAGACGATGGGCTACGAAATCGCCGAACAGATGAATTGGACCCTGCCCGATGCCCTGGTCTATCCCTGCGGCGGCGGGCTTGGCGCCATTGCCATTTACAAGGCCTTCGAGGAATTGCGCCGCCTCGGTTGGGTCGAGGGCGCGCTGCCGAAGCTCATCATCGCGCAATTCGAGGGCTGCGCACCGATCGTCCGGGCGTTCGAGGCGGGCGCGGACCACGCCGAACTCTGGACCGACCTGGACGTCCCGCCCGGCGGGCTCAAATCGACGAAACCGCCGGGCGACAAGGCCGTCCTCGAATTGATCCGGAAATCCGGCGGCACCGCGGTCGCGGTCAGCACCGAAGACGCGATCCGCGCCACCGAACGGATGACGCGGCTGGAAGGACTCTTCCCGTGCCCGGAATCGGCGACCACGGCGGTCGCACTGCACGCGAGCAGAGACAATAACATCGTCAAGGACGACGACCAAGTGGTCCTGGTGGTAACTGGTAGCGGATTGAAATCATTGCCTGTTTTCCCCGATCCGCAAGTAAAGACCGTGAAGCCGGGCACGGTGATGACGCTCGATTAGTTTTTCAAGACCGCTGAAACAATTTGAATCGAGGGGATGAAGGGTGAAGAGTTCATAATCATCCGAATTCGACGGCACTGAATAACAAAGGGAGACGCGCCCGCCGTCCGCGTCCAGTCAATCTGAGCAGGGAGCAACAGCAATGAAGAAAATAGTGAGAGCATTCGCGGCCGTCGCGGTTGCCGGCGCCATCGCGTCCGGGGCGACGCCGGCGCTGGCCGAAGACGGGCCGACATTGAAGGCCGTGAAAGCGCGCGGCGAATTGATCTGCGGCGTCCATCAGGGACGGTATGGATTCGCCATCGCCGACAGCAAGGGCAAATGGAAGGGCCTGGACGTGGATTTCTGCCGCGCCGTGGCCACCGCCGTTCTCGGCGATTCCGAAAAAGTGAAATACATCCCGCTCGGCAGCGTCCAGCGCTTCCCCGCCTTGCAATCGGGTGAAGTCGATATGCTTTCGCGTACCACGACCATCACCCTGACCCGGGATTCGGCGCTTGGCCTCAACTTCGGCCCGCCGACCTTCTACACGGGCACCGGCTTCATGGTCCGCAAATCCATTGGCGTCACCACCGTCGACAAAATGGGCGGCGCGGCCATCTGCGTCTTCCCCGGATCGACAACGGAGAAGAACATCGCATCGCTCTTCAAATCGAAGGGCATGAAGTTCACGCCGGTGGTCATCGAAAGCTCGAAGCAACTGGTCGGTGCCTATATGTCGGGCCGTTGTGACGTGCTGGCGATGGATCAGGCCGGGTTGCCGGGCCATCAGCAGTTCGATGCCAAGAATCCGAATGAGCACCTGATCATTCCGGGCGTCTATTCCAAGGAGCCCTTGGGCATCGGTGTCCGCGCCGGCGACGACCAGTGGTTCGACATCATCAAGTGGGTGACCCACGCGACGTTCAACGCCGAGGAATGGGGCGTCAGCTCGAAGAATGTCGACAAGATGCTTAAATCGAACGACCCGA
This sequence comes from Alphaproteobacteria bacterium, assembly GCA_029861675.1. The sequence goes on along the minus strand of JAOTYV010000242.1, from coordinate 950 downwards.
ACGTGAAACGCCTGCTCGGCGAAAGCAGCGACCTCGGCAAGAAACTGGGGCTCGACAAGAAGTGGGCCTACCGGATCATCAAGCAGGTCGGCAACTACGGCGAGATCTATGCCGCCAACTGGGGCCCGCCGCTCAATTTGGACCGCGGCATCAATAATTTGTGGACCAAGGGTGGCCTCATGTACGGCTTCCCGATGAAGTAATTGCCATAAACAACCCGGCCCGCTCCCCACCACGGGCGGCGGGCCGGGTCCGTTCGGCAAAGTATTCAAGAGTACATTTGAGATGGCGCAAGCCCCAGACGACGGGCCAGCGGTTCGAGCGAAACCGAAGGGCGACACCTCCATCCTGAACAGCCTGGCCTTCCGCGGCATCGCCTATCAGGTGATTCTCGGCGTCTGCGTCGTGCTCGGCGGTCTTTATCTATACGTCAACGTGAACGCCAATCTGGAACGCCAAGGCATCGCCACGGGCTGGGATTTCTTCACGGAGAACGCCGGCTTCGGTATCGGCGAATCGCCGATTGCCTACGATTCCGAGGATACCTACGGTTTCGCCCTCTGGATCGGCGTGCTGAATACCCTCCGCGTCGCATTCGTCGGCATCATCCTCACCACCATTCTCGGCGTCTTCATGGGCATCGCCCGAACGTCGCGCAACTGGCTGTTGTCCAAGGTCGCTTCGGTCTACGTGGAGGTATGCCGGAATATTCCGGTGGTTTTGCATGTCCTGTTCTGGGCGACCGTGGTCCGGTTCCTGCCTGCGCCGCGCCAGGCCATAACGCCCTTCGAGGGCGCCTATCTGATGAACCGTGGCGTGGTGTTCCCGGTACCCCAGGAAGACCCGGCCTATCTCTGGGTAGGGCTCGCCTTCATCCTCGGGATCATTGGCGCCATTGTCCTCGGCCGCTGGGCCCGGCGCCGGCGCGAGTTGACCGGCCAATACATCCC
>JAOTYV010000240.1 GCA_029861675.1 Alphaproteobacteria bacterium | reverse complement strand
AAAGAACTGGCCCGCGCTGGGTTTTACGATGGAATTGTCTTTCATCGTGTCATCGAGGGATTCATGGCGCAGACCGGCGATCCGACGGGAACCGGCGGCGGCGGCTCGGAAAAGCCGGACCTGAAAGCCGAATTCAACGACGTGAAACATGTCGAAGGCGTCCTTTCGATGGCGCGGACCTCCTATCCGCACAGCGCCAACAGCCAATTTTTCATCATGCTGGCGAATTCGACGCATCTCGATGGACAATATACGGCATGGGGCCGTGTGGTTTCCGGCATGGAGCATGTCCACAACATCAAGAAGGGCTCCCGGTCGGCCAATGGTCAAGTCGACGGTCCCGACAAGATCGTCAAGATGCAGGTTGCCGCCGACGCCGATAAATAGCTGGCGCCGGTCCGGCGCCCGGCTGGCGGCGCCGTAACCGTATGTTAATTATACCGGCGTATTGACTGCGTTCCCGAGCCGGCCCCGGAAAGGCGCAAGAATATGTCGGATGTCACGGCGTCGTCCCTGTTGACTCAGCAACAGGCAAATGTCGCATTCCTGAAGCAATCGATTCAGCAGGAAGCGCAGACTGCTTCGCTGGTCGAACAGGCTGTTCAAAGCGTCGAAGATCCTCAAAAGGCGTCCGCGGGCAATGGCCGGCTGGTCGACATCGTGATATAGGCGGCCCTTGCCCGAAGCGCGCGGAGATATTTCGAATAACCGGAGAGCGGTAACTGACCGCGCGCGATGTGGCCGCGTCGATTGCCAGGGAACCGGCTTGAGCCAGAACGCATGACGCCCGCAACATTCAAAAAATTTGCGCTGTTCGCGGCCAAGGCATCGATCACGGTGATTCTCATCTGGCTCGTCGTGCGCAATATCGATCTCGCGGACACGGTTCAGCGGGTGCGGTCCATTCCGCTTTGGGTCGTTCCGGTCACGCTCGCATTGATCTTCATTCAATTCGCAACGGGAATTTGGCGGTGGCGGATCATCATCGCCCAGTTCGGCGAATCCTTGCCGGTGCGTCAGGCCGTGCGGTACTTCGTCGAGGGTCAATTCTTCAATCAGGCGCTCCCCTCCACTGTGGGCGGCGACGGCGTGCGGATGTTTCGGGTTTTCCGCGGCGGATTGCGGCTGGAAACGGCGGTCAACGGCGTCATTCTCGATAGGGTGGTGGGATTGGCGAGCCTGATCCTGCTGGTCGCGCTGGCGCAGCCGCTGTTCTATGACCGGATCGACGACCCGGCCGCGCGCTGGGCGTTCACCGGCATATTCGCCGCCGCCACCGCCGCGATAATCGGTTTGCTGTTCATGGCCCGGCTGCCCGAGAAATGGCACCGCTGGGCGGTCGTTCGGGGGATCGTTGCGCTCTCCCGTGCTGCGCGGCAGGCATTCTTGCGGCCTGCGGTTCTCGCACCCGTCGTCGCCGTCTCCTTGATCGGGCACACGTTGGTAATCGGCGTATTTTTCAGCATCGCCATGGGCTTGGGTCTTGCGGTGACGTTTGTCGATTGTTTCACGCTGGTGCCGGCGGTGCTGCTGCTGGCGACGGTTCCCATTTCGATCGCCGGATGGGGGTTGCGCGAAGGCGCGATGGTCGCGGCATTCTCACTGATCGGTGTGCCCGGCGGCGGCGCCGCGGCCTTGTCGATCCTGTTCGGCCTCGCCCTGGTGCTCGCCAGCCTGCCCGGCGGGCTGTTATGGCTGATGAGTGCCGAACGGCCGGTGGGTGACATCGAGACCACGCCGGAAAAGGAAAGCCACCCGGTTCAGCCGTGACCGCTTGACCCCGATTGCCCGCACGGGTAGCACTGACCCGGGGGTCAGCACTCATGAAACGTGCGTTGATAACGGGAATTACCGGCCAGGACGGCTCATACCTCGCCGAACTTCTTCTGGAAAAAGGGTATCAGGTGCACGGCATTATCCGCCGCGCCAGCACCTTTAACACGCGGCGCCTGGATCACCTCTATCGCGATCCGCACGATAAGACGGCGCGGCTGTTTCTGCATTACGGGGATATGTCGGATGGCACCGGTTTGCGGCGTATCCTCGAAGAGGCGCGGCCGCAGGAGGTTTATAATCTCGCCGCCCAGAGCCATGTCATGGTGTCGTTCGAACAGCCCGAATACACCGCCGATATCGACGCGACCGGCACGCTGCGCTTGCTCGAGGCGCTTCGCGATCACGGGAACGGGGCGGCGGCGGAGATTCGCCTCTATCAGGCCGGATCGTCGGAGATGTTCGGCGATGCGCCACCGCCGCAGAATGAGGCAAGCGCGTTCCGGCCCCGCAGCCCCTATGCGGTCAGCAAGGTCGCGGCCCATTGGTATGCGCGCAATTATCGCGAAGCCTATGGCATGTTTATCGCCAACGGAATTCTGTTCAATCACGAGAGCCCGCGCCGCGGCGAAACATTCGTTACACGAAAGATTTCGCGCGCGGTCGGCCGCATCAAACTGGGGCTGCAGGATCAACTGTATCTCGGTAATCTCGATGCGCGGCGCGATTGGGGATACACCGGCGATTACGTCGAGGCGATGTGGTTGATGCTGCAACAGGACGCGCCCGACGACTACGTCGTGGCCAGCGGCGAGGCGCATTCGGTGCGTCAGTTTCTGGAAACGGCTTTCGGTCATGCGGGACTGGTGTGGCAAGATCATGTCCAGCTCGACGAGCGGTATCTGCGCCCGACCGAAGTCGATCACCTGGTCGGCGATGCGACGAAGGCGCGTAAGGCGTTGTCCTGGTCGCCGCGCGTTGGCTTCGAGGAGCTGGTTCGAATGATGGTGGATCACGATCTGGATCTCGCGCGGCGGGAACGGACCTTGCTCGACGCCGGGCACGATCCGGCAGACGGGGAGCCGTCCGATTACTGATTTGACACCCGAATCGCGGATCTATGTCGCGGGTCATCGCGGCCTCGTCGGCTCCGCAATTCTGCGTGCCTTGCGGGACGGTGGGTTTCGGCAGATCGTCACGCGGCCGCGCGCCGAGCTCGATTTGATGAGCCGGAAGGCGGTGGACCGGTTCTTCGAGCGGCAGAAACCCGAATATGTCTTCCTGGCGGCGGCCAAGGTCGGCGGAATACATGCCAACGCGACTCAACCGGCGGATTTTCTGTACGAGAACCTGACGATACAGAACAACGTCATCAATGCCGCGAAAGAACACGATGTCCGAAAATTGTTGTTCCTGGGATCGTCCTGCATCTATCCGAAATTGGCACCACAGCCGATCAAGGAAGACTATCTGCTGACCGGGTTGCTTGAGCCGACCAATCAGGCGTACGCCCTCGCAAAGATTGCGGGCCTGGAAATGTGCCGGGCGTACCGCCGACAGTATGATTTGAACGCGATCTGCCTGATGCCGACGAATTTGTACGGGCCGCGCGACAATTTCGATCTCGAAGCCGGCCATGTCGTACCCGCGTTGATGCGCCGTGCCCATGAGGCGAAATTGGACAATGCGGCCGAGTTGATGGTCTGGGGGACCGGCCGGCCGCGGCGCGAGTTTATGCATGTGAACGATCTTGCCGACGCGGCGATTTTCCTGATGCGGGAATACGACGATGAGGCGCCGATCAATGTCGGCGTCGGCGCCGATGTGACCATTCGCGAATTGGCGCAAACGATCTGCGAGGTTGTCGGGTTTACCGGCCGCCTCGCGTTCGACCTTTCGAAGCCGGACGGCACGCCGCAAAAGTTGCTCGACGTGACCCGGCTTACCGATTTGGGCTGGACCGCCGGTACCGCTCTGCGCGTCGGATTGGCGGAAACCTATGCGTGGTATCTGAAGGACGGCGGCGCCAGGGCCGGCTGACTTGGACGCCGGCGGGGTGGTGCGCCGGTGACGGATTTTGGTCCGGCGGCGGCAATCGGTTAAGCTTTATTTCCATTTTCCAGGGAGCGCCGTGCCATGAAGCCTGAACGGGTTCGCGACATCGTCAGCCGGTGGATGTTTCCCACCGAAGGGGGCAGTTATATGGGAGGATTGGAGGACCGTCCGGTTCTCCAATATTCGCGCGGCAGCACGGTTGTCGATACCAACGGAAAATCCTATCTGGATTTCCAATCGGGACAGATGGGGGGTGCGATCGGCCATCAGCATCCCCGGATCGTCGCGGTCATCGAGAAGACCATGCAGTCGATGATGCATGCGTCGAACACGATGCTCAACGTGCCCCGGCTGCGGCTGCACGAGAGACTGGGCAAGCTGCTGCCCAAGCCGCTCGAGAAATCGCTGTTCCTGGTCAGCGGCAGCGATTCGGTCGAGGGCGCGCTTGATCTCGCGCGCAAGGCGACCGGCGGCACCGATATCGTTGGGCTGCATGCCGGACTGCATGGATCGACCTCCTATCTGACGCGCTCGGTTTCCTTCAACTGGGATCGCAACAAGCACAGCATTGTCGCTCCGGCGACCGCTTCGGTGCTGACGCCCTATTGCTACCGCTGTCCGCTCAATCTCAAATTTCCCAAATGCGAATTGCAATGCCTGAAGACGAGCATGGAACTGGCGGATGCGAATTTCACGACCAAGCCCGCCGGTTTCATCGCCGAACCCATCCTCAGCGCCGGCGGCGTGATCGTGCCACCCGAGGGATATTACAAGGCGGTTCGCGAAGCCTGCGACGCGCGCGGCATGATGCTGATCTTCGACGAGGCGCAGACCGGCCTCGGCAAGACCGGCAAGCTGTTCGGGTACCAGCACGAGAAGGGTGTCAATCCGGACATCATCGCCATCTCCAAGCATTTCGGCGGCGGGCTGCCGATCAGCGCGGTCTGTGCGACCGCGCCGGTGGCCGAGCGCGCCGTCGCCAATGGCTATTTTGCGACGCGCAGCCATGCCACCGATCCGCTGCTTTGTGCGGCCGGCGAGGAAAGCCTCAAGATCGTGGTCGACGAGGACATGCCCGGGCGCGCCGCGCGGATCGAACGGCGGATCAAACGCGCGGTGCGGAAAATGGCCAAGGAGTTCGACCTGATCGGCGACATTCGGGGCCGCGGCGTCTTGCTCGGCATCGAATTGATTTCCGACCGCAAGCGGAAGACGCCGGCCAATGAAGAAACCCAGGCGATCTATGACTATTGTCTCGACCATGGCCTGATCTTTCAGGTGCGCGGCGTGCGGGCGCTGAAGAACGTAATCCGGCTGGTACCGCCGATGACCACCACGGATGCTGAAGTGGACCAGGCGATGTCGATCCTCTATGACGCCTTCAAGGCGGTAAGCCGGACGCGCGGGCAAACGGCGGCGCGCTTGGCGGCCGAATGAAAAAGCGCCGGCGCGGTTGACGCGGACCGGCGGGGAGCAGGAAATCGTGCATATTGACACCCCCTATCTGATGTTTCTGGGCGATGCGCCCGATCAGCTCGCGGCCAAGACTGCGTTCGGCGTAGCCTACTGGCGGCCGGAAATCTGCGTCGGCCAGTTGCGGCTCGACGGCTGCAAGGCGGATGTGGGATTGCCGGACATGACACTGGCGGAGGGCGTCGCGGCCGGTGCGCGTACGTTGATCGTCGGCGTCGTCAATCAAGGCGGCGTGTTCGGCGAGCTTTGGTCCACCACGCTTCACGCGGCGGTGGAGATGGGCATGTCGATCGCCAGCGGTCTTCATGCCAGCCTCGGCGAAATTCCGGGCTTGGCCGAAGCCGCCGCCGCCAAGGGCGTACAGCTGCTGGACGTACGCCATCCGACGCAAAGCTTCCAGACGGGAAAGGGACACAAGCGCAGCGGCAAGCGGCTGCTCACGGTGGGCACGGATGTTTCCGTCGGCAAGATGTTCACTTCGCTGTCGCTCGAACGCGAGCTGCGCGGGCGCGGCATCAAGGCGGATTTCCGGGCGACCGGCCAGACCGGGATCTTCATCGCCGGCGAGGGCGTTTCTGTGGATGCGGTGGTGTCGGATTTCATATCCGGCGCCACGGAATGGCTCTGCCCGGACAATGATCCGGACCATTGGGACATCGTCGAAGGACAGGGCTCGCTGTTTCACGCTGCCTATGCCGGGGTTACCCTGGGATTGCTGCATGGCGCGCAGCCGGACGCGATCGTCCTGTGCCACGCGCCCGGCCGCCCGCACATGCGGGGCACGCCGTCGATCCAGACCCCGAGCCTGACCGCGACGATGGAGGCCAACCTTTCCGCGGGCCGCCTGACCAATCCGGATATCCGCTGCATCGGCGTCTCGATCAACACGTCCGGCCTGTCCGAAGAAGAAGGCGCCCGGATTTTGCAGGAAGCGACGGCGGAGACCGGCCTGCCGGCGGTCGATCCGGTGAAAACCGGGGTCGCTCCCTTGGCCGACGCCCTGCTCGCATGAAATTGACCGCCAAGCGCGAGATTTGGCCGCTCGCCAACCCGTTCACGATTTCCCGCGGCAGCCGCACCGAAACGGAAATCGTGATCGCAACCTTGTCGGATGGCGCCGATACGGGCCAGGGCGAGTGCATGGCGAACGCCCGCTATGACGAAACGCTGGATTCGGTGCTCGCCGAATTGCAGGAAATTGCGCCGCGTCTCGCCGGCGGCGGGCTCGACCGCGCGGCGCTGCAATCCGCCATGCCGGCGGGCGCCGCCCGTAACGCGCTCGATTGCGCGTTTTGGGATCTGGAGGCGAAGCGGTCCGGTCGGCCGGTTTGGGTGCTCGCCGGGCTGGCGGCGCCGCATCCGGTCGATACCGCATACACGTTGAGCCTTGATTCGGCGGAAAACATGGGGGCGGCGGCACGCCTGCACGCGTACCGTCCGGTGTTGAAGCTCAAACTGACCGGTGAGGGAGACCTTGAACGTGTCGCGGCCGTACGTGAAAACGCCCCGGACGCCCGTCTGATCGTCGATGCCAACGAAGGATGGCGGCCCGAAATGGTCGTGCCGTTCTCTCGCGAACTGGCAAAACTGCATGTGCAGTTAATCGAGCAGCCGTTGCCGGCGGATGCGGATGCCGCGCTTGCGGACATGGCGCATCCGATCCCGATTTGTGCCGATGAATCATGCCATACGCGCGAAGATGTCGGTCGTTTGGCCGGCCTTTACGACGTCGTGAACATCAAGCTGGACAAGAGCGGCGGGCTGACCGAGGCGTTGGCGCTGCGGCATGCGGCGCGCGAGGCCGGCCTCGGAGTCATGGTCGGCTGCATGGTCTCGACGTCGCTGGCGATGGCACCCGCGCTGCTGGTGGCCCAGGAGGCCGAATTCGTTGATTTGGACGGTCCGTTGCTGTTGGCGCGCGACCGGGAACCGCCCATGCGCTTCGACGGCAGCACGATCCATCCCGCTGAACCGGCGCTTTGGGGCTAATGGCGCGGTGAGCGGCGGTTCTCACGCGGCTGTATGCATACGCCTTCACCCAAGAGACCGCTATCTCCGCCGATTATAGGCCCAGGCACGGGCTTGGTTTTGCGCCCGCCGCTGCGCCTTGACGCCGCGTGGCGGCCATTTTTTCAGGTATTTTGCGGGTCGGCGGGCCGAAGCGTTTGCCGTACGCTTTCGCTGTCCACCATTGCGCGCGCGGCTGCGGTACGCGGTCAATTTCATCCTGTGGGCGCTGTCGATCTGCCGCGCGGCGCGCTTCAGTTGCCGTCCCCGAGGCGTGCGCGTGGCCCGGTGCATG
>JAOTYV010000241.1 GCA_029861675.1 Alphaproteobacteria bacterium | reverse complement strand
CACCTCGCGTGTGCCGTCCGCTCGTATTCGCGTTAACGTGCCGGCCTCAATTTCCACCAGCACAACCGAGCCGTCGTCCATGGCGACCGGCCCTTCCGGGAATCTGAGCCCGCGACAGATCTCTCTCATCTACATTGCTCCATGTTGCAATTCCGTTCGCGCCCGAGCGCTTTCTTCTTTCCGAGAAAAGCGTGAAACAGGGCAATAGAATGTCCGGGTTAGAACATTTGATCAAATACCCTGTGGGCCTTTTTCGTATTGCAGCCCTTCCGACAAGACAATGGCTGCTGCACGGTCACCTCGGCGGCGGAGCGGCCCGGGCGCAGCGAAAGCCGATATTATGATGGCCGGCGGCGGGCCGGCGCGAGACACCGTCACCGCGCCAGGCGGCACGCAGGTGCACCGCCAATCCGTCGTGCGCGCCGCCCCTGGTAACGCGTTCGCCGGCCGCATCCGGATCCTCGCGTCCATCATCGGCGCGATACGGATAGGGGCGGTACAGGCTCGATGTCCATTCATGCGTGTTGCCGGCGAGGCCAAGGATGCCGTCCGGTGTCGCACCCGCTTCGGGTCCGGTAACGGGGACGGTTGCGTTCCAACCGGCGGCGTAGCGGGCTCGGCTCGCATCGGGCGCCATCTCGCCCCAGGGATAGGTCCGCCCGTCAATGCCGCGGGCCGCCCGTTCCCATTCCGCCTCGGTCGGCAGCCGCTTGCCGTGCCAGCGGCAATAGGCGCGCGCGCCGCGCCACGAGGCCTCGACGGCGGCGTGTGTCGCGTAGCCCGGATCGGCGACGAAGCGCCCGCCGCGGCGATGGATGCGCGCATCCCCGTCATCAACGTCGTAGAACCGTCTGTTTTGCGTGTCCTTCCAGCCGCGAGCATTGAGGAAGGTGGCGAAGGCGCGGTTGCTGACCGCGACCCGGTCGATCATGAACGGCGGCACCGTGATGCGATGCGCAGGGCGCTCATCGGCAAGCCCGTTGTCCGTTCCCATAACGAACGGCCCGCCGGGTATCGCGACCATGCCATCCGTGTCCCCCGCCACGACCGGCGAACCGCACAGGTTTGCGGTCGCGAGCAGAACCAGAAGCATACTGATGGTGCGCTTCATGAGCGGGTCCGTACTTCGAGTTCGATTCAGCGAGGACACCAAGCCGACATCGAACGGCAGGCATTCTTGCTATGAGCGGAGCACCTTGGGTCCCTGGACGAAACGCCATTCATGCGCCAGCCCCATATAGACGCCGACGCACATGACCAACAGGACCAGCGTGAAGGGCAGCCCCACCGTAATGGCCGCGGCCTGAAGTGCGCCCAGCGCATCGCCGCCGCCGCCGAACAGCAAGGCGCCCGCGATGACACCTTCCATGGTCGCCCAAAATATTCGTTGCGGCACCGGCGCATCGACCATGCCGCCTGAAGTGATGCTATCGACCACCAGCGAACCGGAGTCCGACGAGGTGATGAAGAACACCAGTACCAGCACGATGGCGACGAACGAGGATATATTTGCCATGGGCAGGTTCTGCAGCATCTGGAACATGGCAAGCGACACATCGCTGATGCCCTTGGCCAGTGCACCGATCTCATTTTGCGCCTGCTCCAGGGCCGAGCCACCGAAGCTCGCCATCCAGACCAGAGTCACCAGGGTCGGCACGAGAAGCACGGCGATGAGGAATTCCCGGACCGTGCGGCCCTTTGAGATGCGGGCGATAAACATGCCGACAAAGGGCGACCAGGAAATCCACCAGGCCCAGTAAAACACCGTCCAGCCGTGGAAGAATTTTTCGTCCTCGCGGCCGATCCAACTGCTCAGCGGAATAATGGATTCGGCATAGGCCAGTGCGGTGGTGCCCATTGTCGTGAATATGGCGATGGTGGGTCCAGCCAGAACGACGAACAGCAGGAGCAACGCCGCGAGCCCCATATTGATGTTGCTCAGAACCTTCACACCCCCTTCGAGACCGCGCACGACGGAGACGACCGCAACGAAGGTGACGCCGATGATGATCGCGACCTGTGTGGCGATGCCGCTATCGATTCCAAAAAGGAATTTGAGGCCGCTGGCCGCCTGTTGCGCGCCAAATCCCAGCGAGGTGGCCAGCCCGAATATGGTGGCGAGCACGGCGACAATATCGACAACATGACCAAACCAGCCCCATGATCGATCCTTCATCAGCGGAAAAAAGCCGGATCGGATGGTGAGCGGCAGCCCCTTGTTGTAGGTGAAAAAGGCCAGAGACAGTCCGACCACCGCATAGATCGCCCACGGATGCAGGCCCCAATGGAACATGGTCGCGCCCATGGCCGCTTCTGCGCCCTGCGGCGTCTTGGCCGGCGCGTTGAGCGGTGTGCCGTACCAGTTGGTGTAATAGGCGGTAGGTTCCGCGACGCTCCAGAACATCAGCCCGATCCCCATCCCGGCGGCGAACAGCATGGAAAACCAGGACAGGGTCGAGAATTCCGGTTTGGCGTCGATGCCGCCGAGGCGAATTTTCCCCAACGGCAGGAAGATCAGCACGAGGCAGAAGAGAACAAAAATATTGCCGCCGACCATGAACAACCAGTCGAAATGCGCGATGGACCATCCCTTGGCGCCGGCGAAAACCGCTTTTGCCGGCTCCGGCGCCATCAGGGTACCGAGCACGAAAATCAAGACCAGGATGGCAGTGATCCAGAACACCGGATTGTGCAGGTCCATCCCCCAGCGCCGCAGATTGTCTTGGCCTATCTGATAGTCCGTTTGATAGCGGTCCGGCATGTTTGCCCCCCTTCTGACGACGCTGACCGGATACGCTAGGCGGTCAGCCGATAGTCCACGATGCCCCAGGCGAGATAACCGCGGTCCGCGCCGTCGACCCAGTGGCGAAGACCCTGCAGCATGTTTTCGACATACTCTCGGCCCGATAGTGCGACGATCTCGTCGTAGTGGCGCCGCAACTCCTCGCCCACCCGCGCATAGTGCGTCCGCAGATGATTGGTTAGCGGCGTGACCGACACTTCCGTGAAGCCGCGCTTGCACAGTTCTTCGCGATAGAAGGCGAAGGATCCCAGCGTTTCGAGATGAATGCGGTCGAGGATCGGCTGCAGCACGCCGCTCGGGCAGTCGTCGCTCTGCATCGGATCGGTAAAGATGAGGCGCCCGCCGGGCTTGAGAACGCGGGCGATCTCATTAAGCACTTGGGGCCGGTCGCCGCTGTGCAGGATCGCGTCCTGCGACCAGACGACATCGAATGTCGAGGCCGGTTCCGGAATTTCCTCGAAGCTCCCATGCGTGACGAAGATACGGTCCGACAGGCCGATTTCCGCGTTCCTGTCGCGGTTCAAGGCGTTTTGGGTTTCACTGAGGTTTAGACAGGTAACGCGGCAGCCGTATGTAGACGCCAAAACGCGTGCCGAGCCGCCATACCCGGCGCCCAGATCGATCACACTGCTGTCCGGCCCGAGGCCAGCCAACTGGGCGGCCATGGTCGTTACCGTTCGTCGGCTCGCGTCCCCGATATCTTCGTCGGGCGTCGTATAGATGCCCAGATGCAGGTCTTCGCCGCCCCAGATGTTCTGGTAGAAAGCATCCGCTTCGGCGCTATCGTAATACGCTTCGGCCTCGGCGACCGCTTGCGATCTAGGGTGCACTGTGCGTTTTCTCTGCGACGTGAACGAAGAAGTCCGGGTCGTTTTCCTGATAGGTTTCCTGGAAGTCGCCAAACGTCTTTATGCGCTGGAATCCCACCTCGGTAATCAATCTGCGCGTATACGCTTTGCGCAATGGATAGAGGTTCAGGTGATACTGAGAGCCATCCGGAAACGAGTAGCAAAACCGCGCCAGGTCCTCGTCTATTTTCTCCGGTTCGGCGGATACCTTGTCGCCGCAGTAATAGTATTTGTGCTTCGATGAAAATCCGTCGTCCAGGATGCTGTCGTAGTTGCGTTGATCCAGAATCAAAATGCCGTCCCAGCGCAACGCGGCGTAGAATTCGACAAGCGCGCGACGGCGGTCTTGTTCATCGAATAAATGCGTGAACGAATTGCCGAGGCAGATGATGGCATCAAACTTGCCGTGAACGTCTTTGTTAAGCCAACGCCAATCCGCATGGACCGTGTGCAGCATCAAGTCGCGATCACGGGCGTTTTCGAACGCCTTTGTCAGCATTTCGGCGTTGCCATCGGCGCTGGTGACGTCGAATCCCGCCTTCAGGAGCTGAACGGAGTGAAATCCTGTCCCGGTCGCCACATCGAGAACCTTGTGCTTGCCCCGAGCTTTCAGGATGTCGATGAAAAATTGACCTTCACCCTCGGCGCGCGCTTTCCAGTCAATCAATTCGTCCCACTTTTCGACGAATGATTGGACATATTGCTTCTGATACAGATCGGTTCCGCGCCTATTCGCCGGAATAATCTGGGCTTCCTGTTCACCGGTTATGACACTCATAAGCTTCCCTTTTTTCTTAACCGTTCATTGTTCAGTTAACCGATCGACCGCCGCGGTGATCTTCGGTCGATGATCCGCCAATAGACAATCCCGCTGGGGCCGAGCCCGTCCACGCAGAGTTGGCATTGATTTTTTTTGGTGGTTTAAGGAACCCGGGATCGAAGCCCTACGGAGGGCGCCGCAATCCAGGAGACGTGTATTTGCATTCTGTATTCGATTGCTCGAAACATTCGACGAGGAATCGCCGCAACACGTCCACCACCGGGACGACGTTTTTCTTCTCCCACCCGACCGAATTGCCGGTTCGCCGCCCAAGGGAATGGCCTGAAGGGTACCAATCGGTCCGTCGCAGATCAACCGGGAACCGATTTGGCGCCCTTTTTAAGGGAAATCGAACATGGTTTTCCCCGACTTTGTGAGTTTTTAACCCTCCAGTGCTCCGATACGGTCGAGCGTCGATTGACGCACCCGCCGCTTGGTCTCCGCAAAGGCGGTGGCGTCCAATGCCGCCAAAGTTTTCGTGACCTCCAGCACTGAAGCGTCAAAATCCGCCGCAGCCACCGCCTGATCGAGGTAACCGGCCGGCACCGCGTTTGCGGGCGAGAACAGTTCGGCGTTGATCGTGGCACGCTGGAAGACCGTCGGCGCCAAACGGTCGCGCGCAACCTCCAGGCCGGTTACGGGCAACGAGAGTCCGATACTGGTCTCGTTCAAACCGATGCGGAAATCTCCTGCAAGGCCGACGCGGGCGTCGCCTGCCAGGATCAACAGGGCACCCATTGCAACCGCGTGGCCGGTGACGGCAAAGATTATGGGTTGCGGCGAAAGGTAGAGCCGCATCAACAAGGCCATTCCAGCTTGGCGCATTTGAGCTTTCAGGGAATCGTCGCTCCCGCGGATGATCTTGAGGTCGAAGCCACCGCAAAACACCCCGTCCCGGCCGCGGATCACCACCGCCGCGGCCTCCCCTGCTGCCCGGTCAAGCCCAGCGTCAAGGGCAGCGCTCATTGCCGGCGCCATCGCATTTGCCTTGCCATCGTCCATTGTCAGCGTGGCGATGTCATCGGTCAGCGAATATGTAACGATATCAGTCAATCCTGGAACTCCACAGTTCGACCACGATTTCTGCAAATTCGCATGCGGGCGAGGGATGTGCAAAGCGGCGGTCATCGACGATCCGCGCCGCTGTGTGATTGCGAGGGACGGCAATTAGAACGAGACCGCGCGGAGGGAAACTGGCACCGAAAGCAAATTGCGGATGCATATTATCAGTGCTGCGAGGCAGGACGGGCGCTTATACCGCGGTCAGCGGTTCGCCTTCGGATTGAGTGGATTCCGTTCCGTCCGCGCCATAGGCCGTCGGCCCCATCAGGGTCACGCGGTAGAAGCAGCGATCGGAATCGCAGTTCGGCAAATAAATATCGCGGGGTGGAAGATGCGCCGTCGCCCGGTTGTCCCACATGGCGATGGAGCCCGGCTCCCATTTGAAGCGAACGGTGAATTCGGGCCTGACCGAATGTTCCTTCAGCATCGCGCAGAGGCCGTCGCTTTCGGTCGGTGTCAGCCCGACGATAGAGCGCAGGAAATTGGGGCTTACAAACAGCACCTTTTCACCGGTTTCCGGGTGCACCCGCACGACGGGATGTTCGGCGACCATGCGGGTCGCCGCATTTTTTTCGACATAAATGTCGTGCGCCTTGACGCCGTCCTGCGGCGCCTTGAAGTGAACGGCCCGAAGCCCCTCGAGGAAACTCTGCATGACGGGCGACAGCGCCTCATAGGCGGTGCAGAGATTGGTCCATTGCGTGTCGCCGCCATAGGGCGGCACCACATCCGCGCGGAGAATTGAGGCATAAGGCGGATTTTTCGCGCAAGTCATATCCGTATGCCAGTAATTCCAGGGGTGATGGATCGGCTCCCCCTGAAAGCGGTCAATCATGCGCTGCTTGGAGACCGTATAGATTTCCGGATGTTCGCCATGGCTCCCGTAGATGGCGTGACCCGGCGTCGGGTCGCCCAACTGACGGGAAAAGGCGACCTGCTGGCCATTGTCGATCATCTGGTCGCGAAAAAACACCACTTTCCAGCGGTTCAGCGCGGCCTTGATGTCTCGGATCTGATCGTCGGGCAACGGGTTGGCAAGGTCCACGCCATGAATTTCCGCACCGATATGAATGGTCAGCGGCCTGACGTCGATGCTCGTAAATTGCGGATTGCGGTTATGCCCAATGTCTTGAGCTTCCACGGCCATGGCGCGGCCTCCTTCTGACGCAGCTCTTAAAGCCGATATTTTCCAAATAGGCGGCCCATCCAGCCGCCTTGTTCGATATGGTAGCGGTTATACCGGCCCAAGCCAATTTGGTCTAATACGACCCTAGGTGCGTTTGCTTCAAACGGCCGTTGAGCTCTCGTCACGCGATAAATGGAACGCCGTTGCGGCGGCGGATTGGCGAAGTCGCTACAAGCCGCCTATTGCCCAGGTAGGAATGAACGCGATGGGAAATAAGACCCTAGACGTCAGGCAGATGACGCCGACACCAATCGCAGCGCCGGTCGGACGTGGCAGTCGACGCATTGGCATACCGATTTTTCCTGCGTGCGGGAGCCGCCAATAGGCAGTGTCTTGCATCTCAATACGGTGCCGCCGGCCGGCGGAAGGCGGCTGCCTAACCGTCGAGATAGGATCGGATGCGCCCCGCGACGTACTCGGCATCGGCTCCGACACCGTAGACGATGCCGGACCGTCTCGTGTGCAAGAAGTTGAGTCCCAGAAAATAGAGGCCCTCTACGGCGGTCTCGCCACGGCGGGTTACGGGATAGCCGAAACTGTCGAAGCTTTCGGCCTCGATCCATGAGAAATCGAAACCGAACCCGGTCGCCCAGATGACGGCGGTAATGCCTTCGTCGGTCAAACGGAGTGCCTCGGGTTCCGGGACGGAATCCAAATCGTCGAGCGGGTCATGCGCGGGATCGTCGCCGTCGTCCGCGGGATAAGATAGGCCGTGACGTTCGATGAAAGCGTCGACGTTGCGGCAGAATTGCGCTGAAGACCGATCGGCCGCGGCGATGTTTTGGCGCAAGTCCGCCGCCAGGCGGAGTGCGGTGCCATTGATCCCCTTGACCCGGCCGAGCAGGCGGACGCCGTCGCGGTGGAATTTTTGCAGGCTGATCGTA
>JAOTYV010000239.1 GCA_029861675.1 Alphaproteobacteria bacterium | reverse complement strand
ACGCTGGGGGCGGCCAAGGAGATCGCGCAATTTCCGGCGAGCAGCGAGGTCTATCTGCCGGACGGCCTGCCGCCGATGCCGGTGCAGGGTCAACCGATCGAATACCGCTCGCTCGGCCGACTGCCCGACACCTTGAAACGTCTGGCCGAAGCGGGGCCTGCGGATTTCTTCAGCGGCGATATCGCCGCGGAGATCGAACGCGACGCCCAGGCCGGCGGCAGTCCGCTCGACCGCGAAGACCTCGCCGCCTATGAAGCGACGGACGGCCCCACCATTTCGCGCGACTACGGCCAGGGCACGGTACACGCGGCGCCGGGGCTGACGGCGGGCCCGACATTGCTGCGGGTGCTGGAACTGGTCGATGCCCGTATCGGCGCACCTGGCGCGCCGGACCCCTCCACCTTCGGCGTCTGGGCACAGGCGCTCGCCGACGCCTATGACGAACGGTTCCGGACGATGGGCGACGTGGACGACCGGCGCGATCCCGCCTCGACCACGAACCTCACAGTCGCCGACAAGGACGGCAACATGGTCTGCCTGACGCAGACGTTGCTGTCCGTCTTCGGCAGCAAGGTCGTGTTCCCCAGCACCGGGATCCTGATGAACAACGGCATCATGTGGTTCGACCCGCGCGCCGGAAGTCCGAATTCCCTAGAGCCCGGCAAGCGGCCCTTGTCGAACATGTGCCCGGTGATCGTCGCCCGCGACGGCAAGCCCTGGTTCGCGGTTGGCGCATCGGGCGGGCGGCGCATCATGCCGGCGGTCTTTCAGGTGCTGTCGATGCTGGCGGTGCACGGCATGACGCTCGACAACACCTGCCATCACCCACGCATCGACGTCAGCGGCGAAGGCCGCTGTACCGTCGATCCGGAGTTGGGCGACGAGGTGATACGCGCCATCGAGACCTTGATGCCGGTGATCCTGGGCGAAAATGCATTGTTCCCGCACCACTACGCCTGTCCCAACGCGGTGCTCCGCGACCCGGCGAGCGGTGAATTCCAGGGCATATCCCATACCATGACACCGCCATCGGGAGTGGTGGCGGGCTAGCAAACGGGCAAATATTGATGAAATATCAATACTTGCCGATTTTTACTGTGTCTCTAATTTGCCGCTATCGCACCGCTACTGTACCCAGCAGGTGCGACAAAGGTTGACATTCCACTCTAGAAGCGCCATTTCATGGTTTCTTACTTGTCTCGCGATCGCGCGATGCGCCGCCACAATACAGGCAGCGCCCTAAATCCCGAGAAAGATTTCATCAATCCGCCCGTCCCGGCAGCGCACGGGGCGTAGCAAAAGTCCGGTACGGCGTTCCGCATTTCGCGAAACGCCCCGAACCGGCAGAAAGTTATTACGTGAACCATAAAGACTTTTCGGAGCTCGGCCTTATCGAGCCCCTCCTGCGTGTCTTGCACGCGGAAAAATACGACCGCCCTTCCCCGATTCAGGAACAGGCAATCCCGCATCTACTGGCCGGCAAGGACTTGCTGGGCATCGCCCAGACCGGCACCGGCAAGACGGCGGCCTTCGGCCTGCCGATCCTGCAGAGCCTCGCATCCCGCAAGGATCGCCCGGAGCCGCGCACCGCGCGGGCGCTCATTCTTGCGCCGACCCGCGAACTCGCCATTCAAATCAACCAGGCGCTTCGTACTTACGGCCGCAACCTGTCGCTGCGCCAGACCGTGATTTACGGCGGTGTCGGCCAAAAATCCCAGGTCGATGCGATGCGCCGTGGCGTCGACATCCTTGTCGCCACGCCCGGGCGCCTGCTCGATCTCATGAACCAGCGGCATTTGCGGCTGGACGGCGTTGTCCATTTCGTCCTCGACGAAGCCGACCGGATGCTCGATATGGGCTTCATCCGGGATGTCAAGAAGATCACGGCCGCCCTGCCGCGCAAACGCCAAACCTTGTTCTTCTCGGCAACCATGCCGAAGGCCGTTTCCGGCCTGGCCAATGACATTCTGCACGATCCCATCCGCGTCGCCGTGACGCCGACCGCAACGCCGGTCGAGCGGATCGAACAGCGCGTCTTCTATGTTCCGGCCGACCAGAAACGCGGCCTGCTTACCGATCTGTTGCAAGACCCGGCGTTGGAGCGGGCCATCGTGTTTACCCGCACGAAGCACCGCGCCAACCGCGTGGCGGAGCAGCTCGACCGGTCCGGTATCGACGCCGAGGCCATTCACGGCAACAAGTCCCAGGCCGCGCGTCAGCGCGCGCTCGAAAGCTTCAAGCGCGGGCGCGTCCGTGTCCTGGTGGCCACCGACATTGCGGCGCGGGGGATCGACGTCGACGGCGTAACCCACGTCATCAATTTCGAGCTGCCGAACGTTCCCGAGGACTACGTCCACCGCATCGGCCGCACGGCGCGCGCCGGCGCTTCGGGCATCGCGATTTCGCTCTGCGATCCGGCCGAGCAGGCGTTCCTGCGCAGCATCGAACATCTGACCAAGGTGCCGCTCACGGTCGCCGGCGGCGAACCGTCGCACCGCGTGCCCGCCAACACCAGCAAGAAACCGGCGCGTCCGGGCCGAAATCATCGGCGCCGCAACAACAAGTCGCGCCGCGCCGCCTGATCTCTCGAAATACCCCGGCGTGGAGCTCCGCTCCCGCCGGGGCACGGCGCCCCGGCGCTTCGGCAACAGAGAACTTCCATCAAACGATTGCGACGCCATTCGTCTCGGCGTCTACTCTGTCTCCACGATGAATCGCACGCCCTCGGCTGTGTCGATGACACCACGCACGTCCGTTCTCAGCTTGTGACCGTGGGAACCCCAAAAACGCAACCATCGAATGCCATATTCGGCCGCCTTGACGCTGCCCGGGTCCGGGTCGCGGTCCGCATTCTCATAGGCCGTAAGGGCCCTCTCGAGTGTGTCCGCCATTTCGAGCAATTCGTTCGGTTGTTCGACCAGCATCAAACCAATTTCAAAGTCGAATTCCTCAAGCTGGTTTTCAGCGTAGTACGTCACGTCATTGTAATCAGGCAACAATGAGTGCAAGCCGAAAGCGTATAAACTGTCCGTAAAATTCTGAAACTGCCCAAGCGCGTCTTCACAGCCCGGCGCGGTGGGAATAATGACCTTCGGCGGCGATTCATTGGCGTGATGTTCAAGAACCGCCTCGAAAGACCCCGTCCAGAACGCGTAATTGTCCCTTTCAAGCTGCCAATTCTCCAACCGGGACCGATGCACTACGTGCCTAATGTCCCTGCCCCTGCTGATGAAATCCCATAGTCGGCTGAATATCGTGAAGGGCGGGTTCGGTTCCGGCGGGGGGCCCGGGTCCGATAATTCCGTTTGCGCGTGGTCGTACAACTTCCGCAACATCTCAACGGTTTCCGGATCGGATTTGTCGAAACGCTTGCCGCCCGCCGTGTGCTCCGGCCGTACGATATCCCGCCCTTCGGATTTGCTCAGCACCACCCAGTCATAGAGGGGCATTACCGTTCTCCCGCAGTGACCGATATATCGGGCCGGAATCGATCACGGCCCTTTGCAGAACTTTACGAATTGCTACTATCGTATAACGTGTTTTTATTCGCGATTACACCAATACCGAGCATATTTTCATAAAAATGCGCCCCGGTAAAGGGTTAGAAAATGCCCTTCCGCAAAAACAACCTTACAAAATTGAAATTCCGGCTGGGAAACCGGACTTCGCCTAACTCACCGGCACTTCGCCTTTCAGGCTGCCGTCGGCGAGCCCGCGGAGTTTCTCGAGTTCGTCCGGATCGAGCGGCAATCCCTTCGCCAAGTTCTCGGCGTAGCGATCTGCCGCCGCTTCGCCCGGGACCCGCACCGGCGCCTTGGGATCGATCGGCGCTCCCGCGTGCAGGCCGCGGCAATAGACATCCATCTCCGCTTCGAAGGCGGCCCGGCCGACCGTCGCCGCGGGATCGATCAGGATGAAATAATGGGAAATGCCCGACGGCCGGTCCGGCTCCTTGAACTGATGGCCGATTGCCGCACCATGGCGGCCCCCGAACAGCACGGCGGAAAGCATTTCCGCCGCCGCGGCGATGCCAAATCCCTTGTGGCCACCGACCGGCAATACCATGCCATCCAGGATTGCCGCCGGATCCGTACTCGGGCTTCCGTCGGCGTCGAGCCCCCACCCCGCGGGAATCGTTTCCCCCAGATCGCGGGCGCGGCGCAATTTGCCGCGCGACGCGACGCTCATGGCGGCGTCGAATATGAAATGCCGCCCGTCGGCGCGCGGCGCCGCATAGCCGATGGGATTATTGCCGACCACCGCCGTCCGGCCGCCCGGCGCCGGCATGGTCTGTGTCGCGCTGGTCGACGAAATGCAAATCATCCCGGCTTCGCACGCAAACCAGCCATAGGGCGCATTGGCGCCGAAGTGGTTGCTGCGGATACAGCCGGCGATGGCGATGCCGTTCGCCTTCGCCCGCCGGATGCCTTCGTTCAGGACATAGGTGGCGACCACCGTCCCGACGCCGTCATCGCCATCGACGACCGCGACGCCGGGCAATTTTGAATCGATATGAATTTTCGGCCGCGGGTTCATCCCGCCGAGTTGCAGCCGGCCAACGTAATTACTGAGCCGCCGCAGCCCATGGGTGCGAATGCCGAACAGGTCGCACAGGATGAACTGCTCGGTCGCCATCGCCGCGTCGCCGGCCGGCAATCCGGCACGCTCGAACGCCTGCCGGCAGAGCCGCCGGGCCTCCTCCACGTCAATCCGGGGGTCGATCTTCCCCATGCCCCCTAATCGCGCTTCTGGTTCAACTGATCCGACAGGAAGGAATAGTGCACCGCCCGGCCGATGCCGCGGCGCAGGTACTCGAGCCGCAACACCTGCGACGGCGCGACGTTGCACAGGCTGATGTCCGGCCCGAAATCGCGGATAAGCTGGATATGCTGTTCCGGAAAACGGAACGGGTCCGGCTCGATGACGATATGCTCGTACCAGGCTTGGTCGGGAATCGCCTTGAACGCGTCCGGCGAGACCTCGGCCATCATGTCGAGTTCACTCTGCTCGACGATGACATGATGCACGCCGACTTCCATCACCGAATCGACGATGGCGCCGAGCTGATCGAGCGTAATCGCCTCGGTGGGCTGCTTGCGGCCGAATTCGTAGATCACGCCGATGCCCGCCTTCTGGAACCGGTCGATCTCGCGCAGCCGCTCATCGCTGGTAAGTTCCAGATAGTTCTCGGAAATCTCCAGGTATTTCATGCCAAGCCGGCCCAGGTGGGTGACCAGTTCATCGACCGCGTTCTGTTGATAGGCAATCTCGAACAGGATGCCGCCGGCGAAGGTATCGACACCGTGTTCCGCGTAAACCGCCATGATCCGCTTGATCAGCTCGGGCGGATAGAACAACGCGTTGGTCGCGAATATCTTCGCCATGTCGATGAAGGGCGCGCCATAGGACAGAAGATCGCGCAGGCCGTTCTCGCCGATCCAGCCGAACTCGTCCGGCCCCATGTCGATCATCACGGTCAGGCCCGTTTTGCGCGGCTTTCCCGGCCGCTCGGGCAACTTCAGCCGTTCGTATTCGTAATAGCCATCTTCCTTGGTGAACACTGTTGCCGCTCCCCGCATAATTCGTTCTGCAACCGACCGATAGGCCGGGCAGACAATCATAGCGCAAGCACGCGCGCCGCCGAAACCGGCGGCCGGTGCGAATATAGGGAAACGCGTCAGGCGTATGGCGTTTGACCGGGACGCGGTAGCGCGCCGGCGGGCTACGCCACGTGGCCCGCGATCAGCAGCGGCGCGGAGAGCATGACGATCTGTTTGGTGCCGTCGCCTTCGACGACCTCGAGCGACTCCATGCCGCTACCCGATTCCTGAACGTAAATCTCGGACGGCTTGCGAATCATGTGATCGACCGCGTCGGTGACGACTTCCAGGGCGTCGCTTTTCGGATCGTAGACAATGCCATTGAGCGGCACGTGATCGACCTCGACCTGATCGCCTATACGCAAGGACGCCACCTCGATCGTCACCTGCGTCGCGCCGAGCGACTTGGTGACCCGGTCGAAATAGGACTGCCATTCGGATCTTTCGAGCTTTCGTGTAGCCATGACGGGGGCTCCCCTTTCCTGCGATCTCTCCTATCGCGGATCATGCATCCACGCCGAAAGGCTTCATTGATCCTCGTCAAGACGCGAAGACCAGCGCCCCTTACGCTACAGAGAGTTTTCGCGGCGATCGGACGCATGGCGACAGAGTTGGAAAATGGTCCTCGGCCCCATCGAAGTAATCGCGATAATTATTATTGTATTTTCGATCATAAAATTGATCGTATTTTGGATTTCACCTCAAGCGTGGTTGAACTTCGCCGGAAAATTTTATGTAAAACCAAATATTACATCTATCGTAGCCCTCGTTCTTGCGGCAATCGTCCTCTACTACCTTGTCGAGTCGGGCATGACGATCGTCCAAATACTGGCGGCCTGGCTCTTTGTCGCGCTGATCATGGTCATCGGACTAGCGCGCTATGCGCATGACATCGTCGTCTGGGCGAAATCCCGCGACCACGCCGTCTGGTTCCGCGAGCAATGGTTGCTGATGATAATCTGGATCGGCCTGATGGCCTGGGGTATCAGCGCGATATTCTTCAAATAGGGCGGCGCCCCTATTCCGCCGCCTCCGGCTTTTGCTTCGCCGCCGAGGCAAGCGCCTTTGGCGGCTTCGGCGGTGCGCAACCCTCGACGCAGCAGCGGCCGGGCTGACGGTTGCGCGACGGCTTGCCGTCCTCGCCGGCGAGCACGCCCCGGTCGAGCAGGCGTTCGACGACCGCCACCCGATCCTCGATCGGATAGTTGCGGTAGATCTCGCGCTTCATCGCCTCGGGCGATCCGCCGCCATGCAGGCTGATCACCGAATACCACCCCGCCTCGCCCGACGCGGTCAGGTCTTCCATCAGGCGGGCCACGTCCATGCGCTGCTGGTACGGCACATCCGGCCGCGCGGTCAGCAGGTCGGCGAGCTTGCCGCCGGTCTCCGGGTTGTGGTCCTCGTCCGGGCCCGGCAGCGCCACGATCAAGCCGCCCGAGACCTCATGGGCGATCCGGTGCATATCGTAGATCTGTGTCGCCAGCAGCAGCTTGCCCACATTGGCGAACACCGCTTCCGGCTGAAACGTGCCCGACGGATCGGCCTCCCCATAGGTCGAGGCGGCGACGCCGCAGGCATAGAAGCCTTCCACGATCTTGATCAGTTCGACCAGCCGGTCGCGCAGATGCGGCGTCGCCTCGGGCTCCAGTCCGTTGGCCTCGCACATCAGCACCCCGGCGCCGATCAGCAGGTCGCCGAACCCGGCGCGCGCACCGATACAGCTCTGGCGGTGATGGGTCGCGTAGGTGGTGGTCAGGAACTGCGAATGTTCCCACTCGCCGGCCAGGAAAACACGGTCCCAGGGCACGAAAACGTCCTCGAACACGACCACGCCGGTCGACTGGCCGTAGCGGGCGCTGAACTTAGCCGCGCTTTCGCCCGGGCGCCCGGCCGCACGGGAAATCACGGTGATGCCGTCGGCATCGACCGGCACGGCGCAACAGACTGCGTAGTCGGCGTCCTCCGCGATCATGTTGCGGCACGGCATGACGAGGTATTCATGCACATAGGGCGCGGCGGTGACAATCGCCTTGA
>JAOTYV010000238.1 GCA_029861675.1 Alphaproteobacteria bacterium | reverse complement strand
CTGGATCAGGGTCCTGCGGTAATGCCGCTACGACACCACCAAAATGTCATCGAGCCGACGCATGCCGCCCGGCCGATGCTGGTGTTTCAGCAACCCCATAGGGAGCGACCGAAGCGTCGTTTACTCGCTCTATGGGCTGGTCCCATATGTGCCGGTAGGCCCTCATCTATGGTGCCTGGACTGCGGTGACGGGCGGTCATATTGATGTTTGATGCCAAGGCCAAACCACGTTAGGGTCGGCTTCACGCAGAGCTAACACCAAGAATGGTGTGGCCTAATGTTGCCGGAATGCTTGCGTTTACCGGCGACTTGAAGAAAAAACGAAATTCTTTCGTTCAACAGGGAGAACTAATTCTATGAGAAAGCTTACAGTCAGCGCTGTGTCGCTCGCACTTGCGTCATTTGCGTTTTCCGGGGCCGCCGTGACGACGACCGCGGTTGCCGCTGAAAAGGTCTGCGATGGTCCGAAGGTAAACTGGCGGCTGTCCCTCTGGGGCAAGCGCCGCGCCTTCACCGAAGGTCTGGAATACATTTCCAAGACGGTGAAAGAGCGGACCTGCGGCAACTTCAACATCAAACTCTATTATGGCGACCAGCTGTCGAAGGGTAAGGAAAACCTCGACGGTATTTCCGTCGGTGCATTTGAAGCCGCGCTGTTCTGCGCCTCCTACCATCCGGGCAAGAATCGCGCATTGAACGTGCTCGACCTGCCGTTCCTGCCGCTCGACAATCTCGACATCATGCTCGAGGTGCACAACAAGATCTACAACCATCCCGCGGCGCAAAAAGACATCGGCAAGTGGAACGCCATTTTGTTCATGTCGAACGTGTTGCCGCAGTATGAATACATGGGCCGCGGCAAGCCGCCGGCATCGGTTGCCGATTTCAAGGGCAAGCGGCTGCGGGCGCTCGGCGGCATGGGCGCCGCCGCCAAGGCGATCGGCGCCGTACCGACGACCATGCCGGCATCCGAAACCTATACCGCATTGCAGCGCGGTACGGTCGATGCCATCGGCTTCCCGTTCACCTACACCTTCGCGGCCTACAAGCTGGACGAGATTGCCGAATGGTACACGACCAACATGTCGCTGGGCACGGTGAACTGTCCGATCGTCTTTAACAAGACGGCCTACGGATCGCTCGACGGGCGGTACAAGAAGGTGCTGAGCGATGTGAAGAAAGGCGCTTCGGAAGCGCAGAAAGCCGCCTACGCGGCGAAGGACAAGATCAACCTCGCCAAATGGGGCAAGAACGCCAATCTTAAAGCGGTGAAGATTCCCGAAGCCCAAATGGCGGAATTCCGCAAAGTGGCGGGCAAGCCGGTTTGGGAAAAGTGGGTCAAGGATAACGAAGGCCAGGTTCCGGCCCGCGAGCTTCTCGATCTGGTTCTTGCTACGGCTAAGAAAGCCAGCATGAAAAAATAGGACTTGTTATCGGACGCCGGACCCCTTGGTCCGGCGTCTTCCTATCTTTCCTGATACAAAAATCTAATCGAAAATTAGCGAGAGTTACGCCATGGCGATGAATGACGCGGTCGACCTAACTCCTGGGGAGGAAAGGCTTTCTAGAATCGATGAAGGCTTCTTCAAGATCGAAAGTTTTTTCAATATTATTGCGGGGATCGTGATTTTCCTCGTGATGTTTCTGGGAGTAATCCAAGTTGTTGGGCGTACCGTCTTCAACCGCCCCGTACCGTCCTATGTCGACGTCATCGAGATCATGATGGGTGTGTTTTGCTTTCTCGGCATTGCGTATTGCCAGAAGCTGGGCGGCCATGTCCGGATGGAGATTATCCTAAAGCGGTTCAAGGGGCGGACATTCTACGGGTTTGAAATCTTCGGCACGCTGGTCGCAATGGCGATCATCGGGATCCTGATGTACTACGGCTATACGCATTTCCTGCGTGCTTTCCAGCTCGGGGACAGCACCATCGACGGCGACTTCATCCTGTGGCCGTCGAAATTGCTGGTGCCCTTCGCCTTCTCGCTGCTGATGATTCGCTTGATATTGAATTTGGTCGGTTTCTTACGCTTGTTCGCGAACCCTTCGGGCGTGCCGATAGCGATTCCGGTTATCGAAACGGTGGACGATCAGGCCCAGCACGAAATCCATTTGAGCGGTGCCGACCAGGAACCGGATGACGATACCATTGTGCCGCAGGGGAGTGCCGAATAATGGATGAACTTACGGTTGGTATCATCGGGACTGTTCTACTTCTCTGCATGGTGTTCGTTGGCGTGCGCGTCTATGCGGCCGCTGCGATCACGGGTTTGCTCGGGGTTGTCGCGATCATCGGTTGGGATGCGGGCGCCGGAATCGTCGGCACGATCCCGCATTCCAAGGCGGTCAATTATGCCTTGAGCGTCCTGCCCATGTTCATCCTCATCGGCTTTATCGCCTATCATGCCGGCCTTACCCATGCGCTGTTCAACGCGGCAAAGGCATGGTTCGGGTGGGTGCCGGGCGGACTGGCGGTGGCGACGGTGTTTGCGACGGCGGGATTTGCGGCGGTGTCCGGCGCCAGCACGGCAACCGCGGCCGTGTTCAGCCGTGTGGCAATTCCCCATATGCTTGAGCAAGGGTACAGCAAGCAGCTCTCCGCCGGTGTCGTGGCGGCGGGTGGGACGCTGGCCTCGCTCATACCACCGAGCGCGATCCTCGTGATTTATGCGATCATCGTGGAACAATCGGTCGGCGCCTTGATTTTGGCGGGCTTCCTGCCGGGCGTGGTGTCGGCGATAATCTATGCGATTCTGATTATCGGCCAATGCATGATCGATCCGAGCCAGGGCAAGCCGGTGAAGTCGCCGCCGATATTGGTTCGGCTCAAGACGTTGCCGCCGGTAACGCCGATCGTTCTGGTCGTGGGCATCATCTTCTACTCGATGTATTCGGGTAAGGCGACGCCGACCGAAGCCGGCGCGCTCGGCGCTTTCGTGGTCTTCGTGATCGCCATGTTCCGCGGCATGAAGCTGGGTAATCTGCAGGAGGCATTGCTCGAGACCGCGAAGCTGACGGTCATGATCTTTGCCTTGATCTGGGGCATTCTGATTTTCGTGCGGTTCCTCGGGTTCGCCGGATTGCCGCAGGCTTTCGCCGAATGGATCGTCACCCTGCCATTCCCGCCGGTCGTGATCATGATCATGATCCTGCTCGGCTATGCGGTACTCGGCATGTTCATGGATGCGATCGGCATGCTGTTGCTGACCTTGCCGGTGGTCTATCCGGCGGTGATCGCGCTCGGATATGACGCGGTTTGGTTCGGCATTATCGTGGTCAAGATGTGCGAGGTGTGCCTCATCACCCCGCCGGTCGGCTTGAATTGCTACGTGGTCCACTCGGTCCGGCCGGATATACCGCTCGGACAGGTGTTCCGCGGCATCGCGCCCTTCTTCGGCGCCGATGTGGCGACCGTGGCGTTGTTCATCGCCTTTCCGGAGATCATCACCTGGTTGCCGAGCCTGCTGGGCGCCGGGGCCAACTAGCGCGGAAGCGTAGCGTCGCGATCCGGGTTTCCGGATCACCGTGACACGGCCGGATCCCACACAGGGGTCCGGCCGTTTCGTCGCGCGGTAACTGACTGATAATGGTACGATAAGCGGTAACTTTCAGATCCCTTATCGATGCCGACGTTTCCTGTTAAGACAAGATGGAAACCCAACGACGGAGGCTTGGAATCCATGGCGGAGAAATCGACGCTGATTCAACATGAAGGCGATATGGCGGCGTATGTCCCGCCCGGCCATGAAGGAACGGTCAATGTCCGGCTGATCGACAAGGACTTCTGTGGCGCCTTCGAAATGAACCTGGGGATCGTTCAGCCGGGCGGCGAGGCGTCGCCGCATCATCATGATACGGAACATCAGGTCATTTATATCCTCGACGGGTTGGCCGACGTCGTGCTCGGCGACGACCCAGCGGTCGAATGCGGCCCGGGTACCGTCGTGCGAATCCCGCCGAAGTTGAAGCATGCGGTTTACACCAAGGGGGATACGGCGTTGAAGGCGCTGGTGCTGTACAGCCCGCCGCTTGGACCCCGGGAAGAGGTCCCCGTGAACGAAAAATCCGCGTGATGCCTGAATTCACCGACCTGGATGGGCTGGTGGAGCGGATCCCCGACGGGGCGATCGTGGCCTTGCCGCGGGAAGGCGCCGGCGGCTGCGCCATGGCGCTGGTGCGTCGCGCCATTCAGCGGGGCGTGCGCGGCCTTCACCTTGTCGGTGCGCAGGGCGGCGGCCTTGCGGTGGAATTGTTGGTCGGCGCGGGATGCGTCGATACCCTCGATGGGGTGGACATAGCCGCCGCAAGCGCCGGCGCCAAGCCGAATTTCATGCGGCCTGCCGGCGATGGTGCGGTCGCCCCGGCGGAGGCTTCCCGTTCATCCGCGATGGCGGATTTGGCGATCTTCCATGCCGGTAAGGTGGATCGGCACGGCAACGTCCGGATCGGCGGAATGCAGCATTTGATGGATCTGGCGCAGGCCGCTAAATCGATTGTCGTCACCTACGAGGCGTGCGTGGCGGAGGATTTAGCGGGTGCAGCCGACATAATTCGAGCCGCTCAGGTTGCCGCACTGGCCGAGGCGCCGCTGGGATCGTCGCCGCTCGGTCTGCCCGGTTACTACGAAGCGGACCAGGATCACCTCGCGCTCTATGCCGATGCGGCGGCGACCGCGGACGGATTCCAGACCTACCTTCGCAATCATGTCTATCAACGGTTGGCGGCGGATTGACGGCGATACGGTCGCGTGATTTATCGGACGGCACCAAATCATAAGGAAGAACAAGACGCATGAGCGATATGAACGGTTCGATGGGCGCCCTTGCGGGCATCAAGGTTGTCGATATGACCCGCGTTCTCGGTGGCCCCTACTGCACGCAGGTGCTGGCCGATCATGGCGCGGAGGTCCTGAAGGTCGAGCCGCCCCAGGGCGACGAGGTGCGCGACTGGGGTCCGCCGTTCCACGAGGGCGATGCGTCCTACTTTATCGGCGTGAACCGCAACAAACGGTCGATCGGCCTCGATCTGACCGTACCGGAAGGGCGCGATGTGCTTTTTCGGCTGCTCGAAGAAGCGGACGTCCTGATCGAAAACCTGAAGACCGGCACGATGGAGCGCTGGGGGCTGGGCTACGAGGAGACTTTGAAGGAACGGTTCCCGTCTTTGATCCACTGCCGCATCAGCGGATACGGCGCCGACGGTCCGCTTGGCGGGTATCCAGGCTACGACGCGATCATTCAGGCGATGGCGGGTTGGTTCAGTGTTAATGGCGCGCCGGATTCGGGGCCGACGCGGGTCGGCCTGGCGATGGTCGATATGGGAACCGGGCTGTACAGCGCAATTTCCATCCTCATGGCGCTGCAGGAACGGACCCGCTCCGGCCTGGGTCAATTCATCGACATGACGCTGTACGATTGCGCGATCTCGTTGATGCATCCGCATGTGGCGAACTATTACCTCTCCGACAAAACGCCCGGGTTAACAGGCAATCAGCATACCAACGTCGTGCCCTATGACCGGTTTCACACCAAGACCGTTGATATCTTCGTGGGCGCGGGTAACAACCGGGCGTTCCTCCGCTTTTGCACGGTGTTGGGAGCGCCGGAGCTTGCTGAGAACCCCGCCTACAAGGACAATGGCGATCGGTTGGAGCACCGGGAGGAACTGACCGAAATCATCAGCGGTCTGCTGGCGAAACGGGATGGCGAGGAGGTTTGCGAACAGCTTCTTCAATCGGGCGTTCCCGCAGGACCAGTGTTGGATACGGCGCAGGTGATGGCCGCCGAACATACCAAGTATCGGGAAATGGCGATCGAGCGTGGCTGGTACAAGATGACCGGAATTCCGATCAAATTCTCCCGTACGCCGGGGTCGGTTCGCACCACGCCGCCGGTGTTCGGCGAACATGGGCGCGAAATCCTGGCGCAGCACGGTTTTGGCGAAGACCAGATCGCGGCGCTGGCGGAACAGGGGATCTTGGTGGAGGCGCGCCGCAAATAGGCGTGCCGGCCGAATGACGGTTGGGCCAAGGCCGATGAACCAGTTCCTCGAGGCGCGGCCATCGACCATTTACGGCGGCTCCAACGAGATTCAGCGCAATATCATCGCCAAACAGGTGCTCCAGTTACCTTGAAAACAAACGGCCGGCCGGGATAGTGGGCGCCCGGCCGGCCTGTTCGCATCCAGACCCTGGTTATGGCCTCTACGGCATAATTTCCCAGGCGCCGTCCGGCTGGCGGCAGGCGGTACCGTAGGATTCCTGGACCTTGCCGCCAATCGTTACGGCTTGGCGGAATTCCCGGCAGTAGCGGCCGCTGCTGCTGGTGCCTTCGCGGGTCGCGGTGACGCTGCCCTGCAGGCCATTGTCGTTCCAGTTGATCGACTGGCCGATCGGCGCGCTGGTGGCGGTAATTTGCGCCGATTCATGGGCCCTTTGCTGAGCCACCGTCATGTAGTCGAGCACGCCCAGGGTGATCGCCGTGAAGGCCAGCCACTGGTAGGCGTTGTGGTCATCGTGGTGATGGCCATAGCCGTGATAACGATGGCCATACCGGCGATGAACCCAAATCTTGCGGTACCGTCGGCGCGGCTCGACCACAACGATCTTCTTGACCCGCCGATGATGTCCGTAATCGAAGTGCCGCGCACGATGGGCGCGCCGATGGGCCTTTCTATAGGACCTGTGTTCGATATATCGCCGTTTTTCGGCGCGGCGGCGGTGCTCGATATACCGTCGCTTCTCGGCGCGGTGCTGTTTTCGCACATGCCGCCGATTTTCGGCACGGTAACGCTTTTCGACATGACGCCGTTTTTCCGAGCGGTGACGCTTTTCAACCCGTCGCCGTTTTTCCACGCGGTGACGCTGTTCAACCCGCCGCGGTTGCTCGACATGTTTGCGTTTCTCGGAACGGTACCGCCGTTCGGCGCGTCCCCGTTTTTCCGAATGTTTCCGCTGATCGGCCTTGTGTTGGGAGAAATTGCCGAGTTGCGCGCGATGGAAGCCACCCAGCGGCTGTGCTTGCGCCGGGCCGGCTAGAATCACCGTCACGGCCATGGCAGCGGCCATCGGCAACCAGATCGAAGCCTTGTTAATCAATTTGATCATCGCAGTTTCTCCTTTCGCCTGATTTAAGCCCCTGCCGGAACATATTGCACGGGAAGCAATAGGGCCATCCGGCAGGGGTAGGGGCACGGGAGGGGGTTACTTCCGGCCCCGTCTCGAAAACAAGTTGTCGATCGCGGATTTCTGCTTTTCATTCAGCGTTGCATAAAACTCGTCGAAGGCGGGCCGAACGCGCCGTAGCGATCCAAGCCGGCTGCTCAGGACCTTCTCCATGCGCGCCAGCTTCTGCGACGCGGTTTTCGGCCTTCCGGCGGTCTTGAGTTCGTCACAGTCCTTCTTAATGGACTCCTGTGCGTCCTTCATGGTCGCGGTTAGCGATTTCCAGGCCTGATCCTGCGCCGGTGTAAAGGTCATCAGTCCTTCGACAACGCCGGTCAAGCGGTCGAAGCGGCGGCCGTGGCGGGGACTGCAAATGCGGCCAAATCGCCTGCCATGTCTGCCGTGTTTTCCGCGCCAATGGCGCCGATGCATTTCGCCGGCAGCCTCGCCGCTGGAAACGCCGGGACCCGCGCCGGTTGG
>JAOTYV010000492.1 GCA_029861675.1 Alphaproteobacteria bacterium | reverse complement strand
CTCACCAGCATGGTCACCGATCCGTCGCCGGCGTTTTCGTCGCGCTCAAGGACTTCCAGGTTCTCATAAATCCACGGCAGGCCCGAAAGATCATCGGCACCAAGGGTAACGGTCATGCGCGGGCGCTGCTCCATGACCTTTTCTTCGACAGCGGCAAGAAGGTGATCGGCCCCCTCACCCGTCACCGCTGAAACCGGTATCGCCTCTGGATCGGAGCGGGCAGCGCGGGCAAGCAGCGATTTATGGCCATCGTCGTCAAGCAAGTCGATCTTGTTCCAGACCTCGATGATCCGTTTGTCCGCGGCGGGCTCAAGACCAAGCTCGGCAAGCACGGCATAAACATCGCGCGCCTCAGCATCGGTTTCCGGCGACGTGATATCGCGTATGTGCAGGATCACGTCGGCTTCGACGACCTCTTCGAGCGTGGCGTGAAACGCGGCGACGAGCGTTGTCGGCAGGTCGGAGATGAAACCGACCGTATCGGAGACGATGATCTCCTCGCCATGCGGCAACGATACCCGCCGCAATGTCGGGTCCAGCGTTGCGAACAGCATGTCCTTTGCCAGCACGCCCTCGCCGGTCATGTGGTTGAACAGGGTCGACTTGCCGGCATTGGTGTAGCCGACCAGGGCGACGACCGGCTGCGGCACGCGCTTGCGCTTTGCCCGGTGAACCTGGCGCATGTTGCGGACACCGGCGAGCGCCTTCTCGATCTTCTTGATCCGGGCCTGAATTTGCCGCCGGTCGGCCTCGATCTGTGTTTCGCCGGGACCGCCGAGAAAACCGAACCCGCCGCGTTGACGCTCCAGATGGGTCCATGACCTGACGAGACGGCTTTTCTGGTAATTGAGATGGGCAAGCTCGACCTGAAGACGGCCTTCCTTGGTTTGCGCCCTCTCGCCGAAAATTTCCAGGATCAGTGCGGTCCGGTCAAGAACCTTGGCGGACCAGGCATTTTCCAGATTGCGCTGCTGCACCGGTGTCAGCGGATGATCGATGATGACGAGGCCGGCCTCGTTGATCCGCACCAGAGCGGCGATTTCATCGATCTTGCCGGCGCCGATCAAGGTCGCCGGCACAGCATTGCGAAGTGGTATGTCGATTGTCGCGGCGACGTTGACGCCGATCGCGTCGACCAGCCCGATGGCTTCGCCCCGCCGCGTCTCGGCGTCACGCTGCTGAGGCTTCAGTGCTTCGCCACCCGCCTTCGCCCGCAGCGAGGGCAGTAAAATGACAGCCCTTTCCGATCCGGCGGATCCGCGATCGGCCGGACCGGTTTTCAGTCTGTCTTCCGGCTCGTATTGGCCGCGCTGGTTATGGCGCAATCAGGTTTCTGTCGCCTCGCCTGCCTCTTCGGAGCCATTGTCGGGGCCACCGTCGAAAAGTTGGACGGGCTGTCCCGGCATGACCGTAGAAATCGCATGCTTGTAGACAAGCTGCGAATGTCCGTCGCGCCGGAGCAAAAGGCAGAAATTATCAAACCAGGTGACAATTCCCTGCAATTTCACCCCGTTCACAAGAAAAATCGTGAGAGGAATTTTCGCTTTCCGTACATGATTCAGGAATGTGTCCTGCAAATTTTGTGATTTATCAGCCATTTGGGAGTTCGGCCTTTGTTATCGGTTTTTATCGATAATCCTAGCTAACCTCTTTGGCAAGCAGCTGTCACCCCACACATATGAACGACTTGGGGATATCGCAATCAGGCGAAGACTCTATGACAGTTCCGCAACGTCATGAAACGCCGCCCGCAAGGCGGTTGCGATTGATCCCGGCCTGCCATTGGCAACCGGCCTGCCGTCGATTTCAACGATTGGCATCACCACGGTGCTTGCCGCCGTCATGAAGGCCTCGCGCGCTGCAAGGGCTTCGTCTGCGGTGAATTTGCGCTCTTCAACAGTCAGGTCCTGTCTTTCCGCAACCACTGCGGCGGTTCGCCGCGTGATGCCTGGCAGGATGCCAGTTCCGTCCGGCCGGGTCACAAGCGTTCCGTCCTTGGTCACGATCCAGGCGGTCGTTGCCGCACCCTCGGTGACGAAACCATCGGCATCGATGA
>JAOTYV010000022.1 GCA_029861675.1 Alphaproteobacteria bacterium | reverse complement strand
TCGAGTGGGCTCATCCGTTTCGCTCCGCCTGAATGCGAATACTGTCGCATTGGCCCTGAAAGCGGGCAAGGCAGTCGTTAGGGCGCGACAGGTCCGGCGAGCGCATAATCGCACTTCGCCGGACCCGGCAAACGCGGTCTTCCGGCAATTAAATGAACGCTGTATTCTATTCTTGACGGGCAGGTTCGCTTGATGATTTAATTACTGAACGTCGTTCATTTAATTGCCGCCGTTCATCGCTCGATGACGCCTACACACCGACCAGTGACCGTTCGGTCAGGTCGGTGAGCAACAGGTACGGCATTTAACTGAACATTGTTCAATATAAGATTGAAGGAGAAATAAAATGCTGATTTCTCGAATATCGCGATACCTGGCGTTTTCCGCATCGATGCTGGTGGGAATGTCGGTCTCCATGCAAGACAGCGTCGCCGCGGGACTGCTCAGCCCGGCGGATGGGTCGACGCCGCCATTGGTGATCCAGGACCAATCCGTCCGCGTGGTCGTGGAGGATGGATACGCCATCACGACCGTGGATCAGGTCTTCCGCAACCCGCACTCGAAGGATTTCGAAGCGACTTACTCGTTCCCGGTACCGAACAAGGCGGCGGTATCGGGGTTTACCTATTGGATTGACGGCAAGCCGGTAACCGGTGAGGTGCTGCCGAAAGAAAAAGCGCGCCGTATCTACGATGCGGAGAAGCAAGCGGGTCGGGAAGCCGGGCTGACGGAGCAAAAATCGTATAAGACGTTCGATATATCGGTGACGCCGGTACGTGCCGGAAGAAACGCCCGAATTCGTTTGAGTTACATCCAGCCCGCCCATGTCGATACCGGGATTGGCCGGTATGTGTATCCGCTCGAAGAAGGCGGAGTCGACGAGAACAAGCTTGCCTTCTGGACGGCGAACGAGGAAGTGGCTGGCCGCTTCAGCTTCGACCTGCATCTTCGGTCGTCCTATCCGGCGACGGCGTTGCGGTTGCCGAAACATCCGCAAGCCGTCATCTCGAAAATCTCGGACCGTGAATGGCGGGTTCATATGGATAACGGCGGTGGCCGGTCCATCGCGCCGCAGCCGGTGAAATTCGATCCGGACGAGGCGGAAAATAAACCAATCATATCCGTCCCGACGCGGAAGACCCATGTCATCGTCGAACGCGAGGCGAGACCGGTGAAACGCCCGTCGGCGAACCAAGCGAATTCGTCTGCCTACCGGCTGGATACGGATATCGTCGTCTATTGGCGGTTGGCGGAGAACCTGCCCGGCAGCGTGGATTTCGTGGCCCATCGGCCGAACGCCGCCAAGCCCGGTACCTTCATGATGGTGCTGACGCCGGGCGATGACCTGAAGCCGATCGTGGAGGGCCGAGACTGGGTCTTCGTGCTCGACAAGTCCGGCTCGATGAAGCGAAAGTTCCGCACTCTGATTGAAGGCGTGGAGCAGGGGATCGGGCGCTTGCGGCCGTCCGATCGGTTCCGCATCGTCTTGTTCGATCGGCATGCATCCGAAGTCACGTCGGGATTCCGCGCGGCGACGCCGGAAAATGTCAAACAAGCCATCGCTGCGCTCCGCGCCGTACAACCCGGCGATTCGACGAACCTGTTCGACGGATTGAAGCTCGGCCTGAAATTCGTGGAAGCGGACCGAACCACCGCCATTCTCCTGGTCACCGACGGCGTCGCGAATGTCGGTGAGACCCGCAAGAAAGCCTTACTCAAGCTCGTAAAAAAGGCGGATGTGCGGTTGTTCACCTTCGTGATGGGCAACGGCGCGAACCGTCCCTTGCTGAACGGCATGACCAGGGCGTCGGGCGGCACGTCGATCAGTATTTCCAACAGTGACGATATCGTCGGCGCCGTGATGGCGGCGACGTCAAAGGTCACGCATGAAGCCCTGCATAAGGTCTCGATAAAGATCGGCGGGGTACGGACAGGTGAATTGACCCCGGAGCGCCTCGGCAGCCTGTATCGCGGCGAGCAGCTTGTCGTGCTCGGGAAATACTGGGGACCGGGCGACGCGAAAGTAACCTTGTCCGGGCTCATCTCCGGTCAACCGGTGACCTACACCACCCGGTTCGATTTCCCGGCCACGGCAACGTTGAATCCCGAAATCGAACGGCTGTGGGCGTTTTCGGCGATCGATGCCCAGCTCCGCGACATCGACGATTTCGGGGAAAGCGCTGATCGCAAACAAGTGGTGACCGACCTGGGCGTCGAATATGGCTTGGTCACCCCGTATACGTCGATGCTGGTCGTGCGGAATGACATATTCGTCAAGCAAGGTATCGAGCGGCGCAACACGGCCCGCCGCGTGACGGAAACCGCTGCAGCCACCAAACGGGCGAGTGGGCCCGTGCGGAGCCGCCGCGTCGATAAAAAGAAGCCTATGTTCAGGACGCCGCAACCGAGCTACAGCGGCGGCGTGTCGCGTGGCGGTGGTGGATCGACCGGTTTGGTCGGCTTGGTGTTGCTGCTGATCTTCGGAGCCGCGGTGTTGCGGAGCCGAAAGCGAGCGAAAGCATAGTGGTGAGCATTTTCTCCGATCAACGCGTGAACCAGGGCGGCGTTCGGCCGCCCTGGTTCACGCTCGTTCTCGGCTGCGTCCTGTTGGGTCTCTTTGCGGTGGCGGGACCGATGCCGGATGGTTTGGTTTTTGATCGTGGGGCGATTGCCGCGGGAGAATGGTGGCGCCTCGTGACCGGTCATCTGGTCCATGCAGACGGCCGCCATCTCGGCGCGAATGTGTTCGCGCTGATGATCATCGGGACCGTTCTGGAGTCGGTCCTGCGACTCGGCAGTAAATCGCTGATGATTCTCAATCTCTTTGCGATGCTTGCCATCGATGCCGTGCTGTCGCTGGCCGTACCGGGACTCGCCTGGTACTGCGGATTTTCCGGTGTTCTCAATGCTTTGTTTGTTGCCGCGGTGTATGGGCAGTGGCGCGAAACCGCCGAGCCGGTCTATGGCCTCTTTGCGTTGGGCGGTTTGGCCAAAATTGCGATAGAAACTTCCACTGTCGGCGCCTTGCTGCCAACTTCAAGTTTGCCGTCCATCACCGAGGCGCATTTTGCCGGGTATTCAGCAGGTTTGATTGTGTGCGTGGTCGCGGCATTTCTGTTTACGAGAAGGGGCGTTCGCCGCCGGTCGCGATCCGCCCTTCAACCAATTGCGGTCGAAAGCTAGATTAGGACTATGCAGCAATATCTCGATCTGATGCGTCATATCCGGGAGAACGGCGTCTTCAAGGGCGACCGCACCGGCACCGGCACGCAAAGCGTCTTCGGCTATCAGAACCGGTACGATCTGGCCGCCGGGTTTCCGATGGTGACGACCAAGAAATTGCACCTCAAATCCATCGTCTATGAACTGCTCTGGTTCCTGAAGGGTGACACGAATGTCCGTTACCTGCAGGACAACGGCGTGTCGATCTGGAACGAATGGGCCGATGAGAACGGCGAGCTCGGGCCGGTTTACGGCAAGCAATGGCGTTCCTGGCCGGCGCCGGACGGGCGCTCGATCGATCAGATCGGCGGGCTGGTCGAGCAGATCCGGCGCAACCCGGACTCGCGCCGGCTGATCGTCAGTGCCTGGAACGTGGCCGATGTGGACGGTATGGCGTTGCCGCCCTGCCACTGCCTGTTTCAATTCTATGCCGCCGAGGGCCGTCTTTCCTGTCAGCTGTACCAGCGCAGTGCCGATGTGTTCCTCGGCGTGCCGTTCAATGTCGCGTCCTACGCGCTGTTGACGATGATGGTGGCGCAGGCGGCGGGGCTGGTGCCCGGCGAATTCGTGCATACCTTCGGCGACGTGCATCTTTACGCCAATCACCTGGAGCAAGCGGATCTGCAATTGCAGCGAAAACCCTACGACTTGCCGCGCATGATTCTGAACCCCGACGTGCGGGATATCTTCGCCTTCCAATATGAGGATTTTACGCTCGAGAACTATCGGTTCCATCCGCATATTCCCGCCAAGGTCGCGGTGTAGGAAGAGCACGGTGGTTCGCTGCGCCCTGATCGTGGCGATGGCCGAGGACCGCATCATCGGGCGGGACGGCGGGCTGCCCTGGCGGCTGTCCGCCGACCTCAAACATTTCAAGACGTTGACGATGGGCAAGCCGATCATCATGGGCCGCAAGACCTACGAGTCGATCGGACACCCCTTGCCGGGCCGCGCGAATATCGTCGTGTCGGGCAATCCGGATTTTTCCGCCGAAGGCGTGATCTCCGTTCGCTCCGTCACGGAAGCGCTGAGCCGCGCCGAAGCGATCGCGACGAATGACGGCGTGGACGAGATCATGGTGATCGGCGGCGCCGCCATTTACGCGGCGACGCTGCCGCATGCGGACCGCATATACCTCACCGACGTGCATGCGGCGGTTGACGGCGACACCCGGTTCCCCGAATTCGATCGCGAATCCTGGCGCGAAGTCGACCGCACGGAATGCCCGGCGTCCGGCGATGCGCCGGCGTTCAGTTTCGTATTGCTGGAGCGGCTGGACCGCTAGCTAGACCAATTCTTGTTCGAATAGACTCAAGTGAAATGGTCACTCTCGTTGTTTTTACGCAAATATGTCGTCGCGAACCGTTTCGGTTCGCTCGGGATTTGCTCTAGGCATCGGGTGCGGGCGTAAAGTCCTCGACCTGAAACGCGCCGGCGCAGACCGTCAGGAATTGCGACATGTCGACCTCCTGCCATTGGTCCATGTCGGAATTCAACGGTTCGGAGACCACCATCAGTCCCGACTCCGGGCACTCCTTTTGCGGGTTCAATCCGACATACAGGGTCGGTGCGCGGTCGTCGCTGGCGTAGCGGATGGCGTGAATCGTCTCACCGTCGGTGACGGCGGCGGTCAGCCGGAACGCCTGGCTTACCTGCGCATCCTTCATGACCGACTCGACTTGATGAACCGACCGGCGGAAGGCGCTCATCGGGTCCTCGTTGAGCCCATTCGTCAGCAGCAGGCAGAAGAACGTCTCGCTGTCCGTCGTGCCCAGGCGGTGGTGATAAAATGCGTCGGAAATCAGCCGGTCGATTTCCCGGCGGACCGTGTCGAACCGGCCGATTTGGCCATTGTGCATGAACATCCAGCGGCCGGATCGAAACGGGTGGCAGTTGTTGCGCGACGTTCCCGAACCGGTCGAGGCGCGCACATGGGCAAAAAACAGCGGGCTTCGAATATGCGCGGCGACGTTTTTGAGGTTCGCGTCGTTCCAGGCTGGAAGAATGTCGCGGAACACGCCCGGCTCGTTGCCGTCGCCATACCAGCCGAGGCCGAATCCGTCACCGTTTGTCGGCGTGACCCCCATGCGCGCATGCAGGCTTTGTTCGATCAGCGAGTTTTCCGCCTCGAACAGGAAGATTTCCGGCAGAACGGCGGGGCCGGTATAGGCGAGCCAGCAGCACATGGCGGAACCCTATGCCGGCCCGCGCGCGCGCCCGCAACGATAATGGCCGTGGCTTGCCGTTCCGGTGGGCGGGTCCTAAGCTCAATCGGAGAGAGGATATCGCAATGGCAGATGCAATAGGCGGCGCCGGGTTTCGATTGAATGCCTTGGGTAAGACTTTTGCGGCGGAAGTCTCGGAGATCGATCTTTCGGATCCGCTTGACGACGCGGTCTTCGCCGACCTGACGGACGCTTTGTTCAAGCATCATGTCCTCGTGTTTCACGGTCAGAGCCTGCAGCCTGCGGCCTTTCGCGCCTTGGCGCTGCGCTTCGGCATGCTGCAGCCGCATGCGCTGCGGAACTATCATCACAAGGAATTTCC
This sequence comes from Alphaproteobacteria bacterium, assembly GCA_029861675.1. Next base: position 21,886 of record JAOTYV010000022.1, on the reverse strand, counting down.
CGACCTGTCCTGGCTGACCAATGTGAAGGCGGACGGTTCGGTAGATTCGTTCGGCGTCCAGCGGGCGACCACCTGGCACACCGACGCCACCTCGCGGACCAACCCGCCCGCCATGGCGATGCTCTATGCCTTCGAGGTGCCCGAAAGCGGCGGCGGCACCCTGTTCGCCGACATGGAAGCGGCCTTTGCCGCCTTGCCGGCCGAGCAGCGGGAGCGGCTCTCCGGGCTCACCGGTCTGCACCGCTATGCGGCCGGCCCCGGCGGCGCCATGTACCGGAATGTGCTCGATGCGGATCAGGATGAAGACCGCGTGGACAGCCGTCATCCGGCGGTCCTGCCCCATCCCCATACCGGCCGGCCGATCCTGTACGTGAACAGCATCCACACCCGCGGCTTCGACGGCATGTCCGATGAAGACGGCTACGCCCTGGTCGAGGAACTGATGATCCATGCGACCCGGCCGGAATTCCTGTACCGCCACGATTGGCGGGTCGGCGATCTGGTGATGTGGGACGAATACGGCACGATGCATCGGAGCGCCGGCGACTACCGGCCCGAACAGCGCCGGGTCATGTTACGCGCGCTGGTCTGCGACAACGCGGTGCAGGCGCTGCAACCGGCGGGCTAGAGCAAATCCCGAGCGAACCGAAACGGTTCGCGACGACGTATTTGCGTCAAAACAAAGAGATAGACCATTTCACGTGAGTCAATTTGAACAAGAAATGGTCTAAGGATCCTCTGCGGTCATGCCGAACACCAGCAGCAGGAAGGCGTAGACCATCGCGGTTTCCTTCAGGCGGTCGAACCGCCCGGCGGCGCCGCCATGGCCCGCGTCCATATTGGTGTGCAGCAACAGCGTATTCTGATCGGTCTTCAGCGCGCGCAGCTTGGCGACCCATTTCGCCGGCTCCCAATAGGTGACGCGCGGATCGGTCAGCCCCGCCGTGATCATCATGTGGGGATAATCCACGGCCGCCACATTGTCGTAGGGCGAATAGGATTTGATGGTGCGATAGGCCGCCGGGTCTTCGATGGGATTGCCCCATTCCGGCCATTCCGGCGGCGTCAGCGGCAGCGTGTCGTCGCACATCGTATTGAGCACGTCGACGAAGGGCACCTCGCCGATCACCGCATTGAACAGGTCGGGCCGCAGGTTTGCGACCGCGCCGACCAACATGCCGCCGGCGCTGCCGCCGTGGCAGGCGATGGCGCCCGGACGGGCATAGCCGTCATCGCGGAGTTTTTCCGCCGCGCCGATGAAGTCGAGAAACGTGTTCATCTTGTGCTCGCGCTTGCCGGCGAGGTACCAGCCATAGCCGCGTTCGGTGCCGCCGCGGATGTGGGCGATGGCATAGACGAAACCCCGGTCGACCAGGCTCAGGCGCGATACGCTGAACGACGCGGGGATGGCGTGGCCGTAGGAGCCATAGCCGTAGAGCAGCAGCGGGGCCGACCCATCGAGCTTGGTGTCCCGGCCGAACAGGATCGAAACCGGAACCGTCTCGCCGTCATGGCTCGTAGCGAATATGCGGTGAGTGACATAGTCGTCCGGGTTGTGGCCGCTCGGCACTTCCTGCTGTTTGCGCAACGACCGGTCGCGGGAGGTCATGTCGTAATCGTAGATCTGCTCCGGCGTGGTCATCGAACTGTAGGCGAAGCGGAGCGTCGTGGTCTCGAATTCGTAGCCGCCGAGCAGGCTCAGGCTGTAGGCGGCTTCGTCGAAAGCGATGCGGTGTTCGTCGCCGTCGCTCAGCCGTCGGATGACGATACGCGGCAGCCCGTCTCGGCGTTCGAGCCGGACGAGATGATCTGCAAAAAGCTCCATGTCGACGATCAGCGTCCCATCCTGATGAGGCACCAGATCCTGCCAGTGCTGCCGCCCGGGCCGGTCGACCGGGGCGGTCATCAGCTTGAAGTCCTCGGCCCCGTCCGCATTGGTGAGAATGATCAGTTGATCGCCGTGATGGCTGACCGAGTATTCCAGTTCAGTTTCCCGGGCCGCGACGAGCACGGGAGCGCTGTCCGGTTGCGCGGCGTCGATCAGCCGCACCTCGGAGGTTTCATGGTCGTGCGCGTCGATGACGATGAAGCGCCGGCTTTCGGTGCGGCCGATGCTGACGAAGAAGCCGGCATCCGGCTCCTCATAGATCAGGGCGTCCGTGGCCGGATCGTCCCCGACGCGATGGCGATAGACCCGTGACGGGCGGTGGTTGTCGTCGAGCACGGTGTAGAAAAATGTTTCGCCGTCATTGGCCCACACCAGCGCGCCATGGGCGTTGGCAATCGTATCGTCGAGCAGCCGACCCTGCGTCAGATCCTTGACCTGAATCGTATAGATCTCGGATCCGTTCAGGTCGGTCGCATAGGCGAGCCGCCGGTGATCCGGGCTTTGGCGGCACGCGGCGACATCGAAATAGGGATGGCCTTCGGCCTCCCGATCGCCGTGCAGGAGAATTTCTTCGTCTTGGCTGTTCCCATCCCGGGTCCGGCGGCAATAGAGCGGATGTTGGCCGCCGGTCTCGTACCGGCGGTAATATTCGTAGGCGCCATCCGGCGCGGGGACGGAGGAATCGTCTTCCTTGATGCGGCCCTTGATTTCCTCGAACAGTCGGCCCTTCAAATCCGCGACCGGCGCCAGGATGGCGGTCGTATAGTCGTTCTCCGCCTCCAGATAGGCGCGAATCTCGCCATCCAGCACGTCCGGCTCGCGCATCACCTGCTGCCAGTTCTCATCCTTGAGCCAGGCGTAGGGATCTTCCAGCCGGTCGCCGTGCCGCTCGGTGACGGACGGGCGCGGCGCGGCGCGCGGCGGCGCGGGAACCTTTGCGTCGGTCATGGTCGGCCGATCGCCGGTCAATAGGTGATGACGCTGCGGATCGAATCGCCGCTATGCATCAGATCGAAGGCATCGTTGATCTTGTCCAGCGGCATAGTGTGGGTGATCAAGTCGTCGATATTGATCTTGCCGTTCATGTACCAGTCGACGATTTTCGGCACGTCGGTACGGCCCTTGGCGCCGCCGAACGCGGTGCCGCGCCAGACCCGGCCGGTGACCAGTTGGAACGGACGGGTCGAAATTTCCTGCCCGGCGCCGGCGACGCCGACGATAACGCTTTCACCCCAGCCCTTGTGTGCGCATTCCAGCGCCTGGCGCATGACGTTCACGTTGCCGATGCATTCGAAACTGTAGTCCGCGCCGCCCTTCGTCAGGTCGACGAGATACGCCACCAGGTCGTTGCCGACTTCACTCGGGTTGACGAAATGAGTCATGCCGAATTTTTCGGCCAACGCCTTCTTCTTCGGATTGAGGTCGACACCCACGATCATGTCGGCGCCGGCGATCCGCAGTCCCTGAATCACGTTCAGGCCGATGCCGCCAAGCCCGAACACCACGCAATTTGCGCCCGGCTCAACCTTTGCCGTGTTCATCACCGCGCCGAGCCCGGTGGTGACGCCGCAGCCGATGTAACACACCTTATCGAAAGGGGCGTCCTCGCGGATTTTGGCGAGGGCGATTTCCGGCACCACCGTGTGGTTGGAAAAGGTGGACGTACCCATGTAGTGGTAGATCGGGTCCTTGCCGAGCTTGAAGCGGCTGGTTCCATCCGGCATCACGCCCTGGCCCTGGGTTTCGCGGATCGACTGGCACAAATTGGTTTTGCCGCTGACGCAATATTCGCAGGTCCGGCATTCCGGCGTGTACAGCGGGATCACATGATCGCCCGGTTTCAGGCTGGTGACTCCGGCGCCGACATCGACCACCACGCCGGCACCTTCATGGCCCAGAATCGCGGGAAACACACCTTCCGGGTCCTCGCCCGAGCGGGTGAAATCGTCGGTGTGGCAGACTCCCGTCGCCTTGATCTCGACCAGGCATTCGCCGGCTTTCGGGCCGTCGAGCTCCACAGTTTCTATGCTGAGCGGTTCCCCGGCCTTGTGTGCGACAGCGGCGCGCGTCTGCATCGTGCCAGTCCTCCTTGTCTAGCGGTTGGAATTGGTTGGCTCTTCTCGGCCGGAATCGTGTCAGAGCTTGGCGGATGAGGCAAGCGGCCTACGCGGCCGTTATTCGCTTCCGACCAACAACGTCCAGTAGTGAATTTTCGTGACGCTGCCCCAATCGTTCGGGGCGTAGCTGTAACCGATGCCGGCGTCGCGCACCCGCTCGTCCAGAATGGCGGCGCGATGGTCGGGCGACGCCATCCATCCGTTGAGCGCCTCGTGCATGTTCGGCTGACCCGCCGCGATGTTCTCGATAATCCATCGCCAGCGGTATCCGAACGCGTCGGCGCGTTCGGTCATCTTGGCGCCATCCGGGTCCTTGTGATCGAAAAAATCACGGTGGATCATGTTGTTGGTGTGCAACTGCGCGGCTTTATTGAGGCGGTTGTCGAGGCGCAACCCCGTTAGGCCGTGTTGCGCGCGGATCGCATTCAGACGCCGCAGCATGTCGAGGCGCCACGTCTCGGGATCCGGCCGTTTGCCGCTGGCCGTCCCGGTTACAGCCAAGAACAGGATCACGCCTATCATGGCCCAGGCCAAGAGCGCGGCGGCGCGCAGGGGAAAATGGTTTCGGCGCACCGGAGTTTCGCGTCGCGACTGCCGACGCGCGGGTCGCATCATTGCACCACGATGTTTGGCGCCTGCCGGACCGCTGCGTTGTCCGTGGCGGAGAGCTGCTGCCACACTTTTTCGGCGATCCCGCGATAGGCGGCGGCGTGTTCCGAATCGGGCTTGCTGACCACGATTGGCTGGCCGCCGTCCGAGGTTTCGCGGATATCCAGATGCAATGGAATTTCGCCGAGAAAGTCGATGCCGAGTCGTTCCGCTTCCGACCGGGCGCCGCCATGACCGAAGATGTCCGCTTGATGGCCGCAGCTCGGGCACAGGAAATAGCTCATGTTTTCGATAATCCCGAGCACCGGCACATCGACCTTGCGGAACATGTTCAAGCCCTTGCGCGCATCGAGCAGCGCAATATCCTGCGGTGTCGAAACGATGACGGCGCCGGCAAGCGGGACCTGCTGCGCCATGGTGAGTTGCGCGTCGCCGGTGCCGGGCGGCATATCGACGATCATCACGTCCAGGTCGCCCCAGTTCACGTCACGCAACATTTGCTGTAGCGCGCTTTGAACCATTGGCCCGCGCCAGATCATCGGCGTTTCTTCGTCGACCAGAAATCCCATCGACATGACCTTGATGCCGAAATTCTCCATCGGCTGCAGGACCTTGCCGTCGTGGGTGACCGGTTTTCCGGCAATGCCCATCATTCGGGGCTGCGATGGGCCATAAATGTCGGCGTCGAGCAGTCCGACGGTGCAGCCCTGCGTTGCCAGCGCGAGGGCCAGGTTCACCGCGGTGGTCGATTTTCCGACGCCGCCTTTGCCGCTGGCCACCGCCACGATGTTTCGGACACCGGGCGCGAGCGGTTGTCCCGGGAGGGCGGCGGCCGCCTGTTCCGGCCTCTGTGCCTGTTGCGGCGGGGCGCCGCCTGGGCGATGTGCGGTCAACACCGCCGTTACCGATAACACGCCGGCAACGGCGTCCACCGCGGCTTCCGCCGCCTTTCTGAGGGGCTCCATCGCCGCGCCCTTTTCAGCCGGGACCTCCAGCGAAAATCCCACATTGCCGTCTTTGACAACCAGGCCGCTGACGATCCCGAGCGAGACGACGTCCGTGCCGCTCTCCGGGTCGACGACCCTTTTGAGCGCGTTCAGGATTTCCGTCTCAGATACCTGCGCCATGGTTGAAAACTCCCTATTTTACCCAATATGCCGTGCATGGCTGGTTTTTCGCATTTGCTTGACCGGCTACGCTGTCATATATGATCCAATCCCAGATTGGAAAGACTTGGTTTGGACGGGCGAGTGACAGCCGTTCATGAAATCTGAGACGGCGAGGAAAACATATGCCTTGGCAGAATCAAAACGGTGGCGGCAGTGGTGGGCCTTGGGGCGGACGCGGTGGCGGCGCCGGCGGTGGCGGCGGCGGGACTCCGCCGCCCGATCTCGAGGAAATGCTGCGCCGTGGTCAGGATAAATTAAAACGGATCATGCCGGGCGGCGGCGGCAAGGGCATGATCATCGGCGGAATAGTCGTGCTCGTGCTGCTTTGGGCTGCAACCGGGTTTTACCGGGTGCAGGCCGATGAGCAGGGTGTCGCGCTGATCTTCGGTAAATTCTGGACGAAGTCGAACCCGGGGCTCCATTGGAACGCGCCCGCGCCGATCGGCGAGGTGTTCACGCCGAAGGTGACCCGGGTCAATCGCGAAGAGATCGGTTTTCGCTCGGCCGGCAGTGGACGCCGCGCCGGTGCCGTTCGAAGCGTGTCGACCGAGGGGCTGATGCTCACGGGCGACGAGAACATTATCGACATTCAGTTCGTTGTGTTCTGGCAGATCAAGGACGCCTTCAAGTATTTGTTCAACGTCCGCAATCCGAAACAAACCGTCAAAGTAGTGGCGGAAAGCGCGATGCGCGAGATTGTCGGCAAAAGCGAATTCGAGTTCGCCCGGACCACCGGCCGCGGTGCGATTACCGCCGATACGGGAAAACTCATTCAGCAACTCCTGGACGAATATGACGCGGGCATTCAGGTGCGTCAGGTCGAAATGCAGGGCGTCGATCCGCCCGCGGCGGTAATCGACGCTTTCCGCGACGTGCAGGCGGCCCGCGCTGACAAGGAACGCGCCGTCAACGGGGCGACCGCCTATCGAAACGAGGTGACGCAGAGGGCTGAAGGTGAGGCATCGCAGGTCATCGCCGCTGCGGAAGCCTACGAACAGGAAACCATCGCTCGCGCCAGTGGCGAGACACAGCGGTTCATCTCCATCTATAATGAGTATCTGCAGGACAAGGACGTGACCCGGCGGCGACTCTATCTCGAAACGATGGAGACGGTACTCAACGGTATGGACAAAGTGCTGCTGGATGACACCGGGCGCGGCTCGGGCGTGGTGCCGTATCTGCCGCTCGATAAACTCCGGCCCAACAGGGCGGGCTCGCCGACAGCGGCCGGTACCGAGACACCGGGAGAAAAACAATGAAACGCGGCTTGCTGATTTTAGGAATTCTAGTCGTCCTGGTTGGTGCGACGCTGCTGAGTGCAATTTTCATTGTTCGGGAAGATCAACAGGCGCTGGTATTGCAGTTCGGTGATCCGAAGGAAACTTACCGGGATGCGACCTATTATTTTAAAATCCCGTTCATTCAGAACGTCGTCTATTTTGACAAACGCGTCTTGGATTTCGACGCTTCCAAGGCCGAGGTTCCGACCCTTGACCAGAAGCAACTCGTGGTCGACGCGTTTGCGCGCTACAGGATTACGGATCCGCTCGAGTTTTATAAGACCGTCAACAACGAGGCGGTTGCCCAGGGCCAGCTCAACAACATTATCAACGCGAACTTGCGGGAAGTTTTCGGCAAGGCGAGTCTTGCGCGCCTGCTGACCGCCGAACGCTCGAAGCTGATGCTGGAGATCACCAAGCTGGTCGATGAGGGCAGCCGTCATCTTGGGATCCAGGTGGTGGATGTGCGGATCAAGCATGTCGATCTGCCGGAAGAAAACAGTAAGGCGATCTTTCGCCGGATGCAGACCCAGCGTGAACAGGAAGCGCGCCGCATCCGGGCCGAAGGCGATCGGGATGCGCGGCGCATTCGGGCCGACGCCGATAAGACGCAGCGCGTTATCATTGCCGAAGCCCGCAAGACATCGGAGATTACCCGAGGCAAGGGCGACGCCAAGGCAACCCAACTCTACAATAACGCTTACGGGCGGGATCGCGGGTTCTTCGATTTCTACCGCTCCCTGCAGGCGATGCGGACCGGACTGGATGGCAAGACCACCAGCTATGTCGGCCCGCCGAAGGGCGAATTCTATCGGTTCTTCGACAATGACGGGGACGGGAAGGTCAAACGCAAATAGCGGTTGACCGAACCGGGCCGCTGCAGATGGATGATTTTATTGCCGCCTTCGGCCTGGTGCTTGTATTCGAGGGCGCATTGTACGCGCTGTTCCCGGCATTCATGCAGCGCGTAATGGCTCAGGTGCTGGAAATGCCGCCGGCGATCATGCGGAATGGCGGTCTTTTTGCGGCCGTCGTTGGATTTGGCATCGTCTGGCTCGTGCGCCGATAAATTCGGGACGATTTGAGCGCTTCGGCGTATGCGCTCTTAGAAAATTACAAAATCGTTTCGTGTCACTAACTTGTTAACGAAGATTTACCTCTATTTCGATAAGCATTGTCGATTATATTGACTTCGATCCCAGCCGGTGCCACATGGGCTGAGCTGACGCTATCCGGATTTTCCGGGCTGGTGCTTTGGGACGCCGACGGAGGGGCGCATGAAACAGTCATTCCATCCGATGCCGAATGTGGCCGAAAGGGCGCACGGGCTGGTCCGTTACGGGCTGCTGGTTGCGTTCGTCTCCGTCCTTGCGGTGCTGCCGCTGGCACAGGCTGACGCGCGCGGCGCGCCGGACAGTTTCGCCGATCTCGCGGAACGTCTGCTGCCGGCCGTGGTGAATATTTCCACCACCCAGAAAGCCGCCGGCCGGCCGGAAAACATGCCTCAGTTCGATTTTCCGCCGGGGTCGCCATTCAAGGAATTCTTCGAACAGTTCCAGCGCAAGCGCCGGGAAGCGCCGCAACGGCGCGGCACGTCGCTGGGGTCGGGCTTCATCATCGACCCGACCGGCTTCATCGTCACCAACAATCATGTAATCGACGGTTCCGACCAAATTACCGCGGTGATGCAGGACGGACGGAAGTTCGAGGCAAAATTGGTCGGCCGGGATCCGAAGACCGATCTCGCCTTGCTGAAGGTCAAGACGAAGAAAAAGCTGCCCTATGTGCGGTTCGGCGAATCCGATGGCGCGCGCGTGGGCGATTGGGTTCTCGCGATCGGCAATCCGTTGGGGCTTGGCGGAACGGTGACCGCGGGCATCATTTCCGCGCGTGGTCGCGATATCCGGTCCGGTCCCTATGATGACTACATCCAGACCGATGCGCCGATCAATCGCGGCAATTCCGGCGGCCCGCTGTTCAACATGAAGGGCGACGTTGTTGGCATCAACACCGCGATCCTGTCGCCTTCCGGCGGCAGCATCGGCATTGGTTTTGCCGTGCCGTCCCAGATCGCCGCCGGTGTCATCAAGCAATTGCGTAATTTCGGGTCCACTCGCCGCGGCTGGCTGGGTGTCCAGATCCAGGCGGTAACGGACGAAATCGCCGAAAGCATTGGGTTGAAATCCCCGCATGGCGCGATGGTCGCCGGCGTGGTCAAGAAAAGTCCGGCGGAAGCCGCTGGATTCAAGACCGGCGACGTGATTTTGACGTTCGATGGACGCCGCGTCACCGAATCGCGCCGGTTGCCGCGCATGGTTGCCGAAACGGATGTCGGCAAGAATGTGCGCGTGGTGGTTTGGCGCAACGGCCGGAAGACGAATTTGACCGTCCGGCTGGGTGAACTTGAAAAGGTCGATCAGGCGTCGTTGAGCGCGCCTGCCGCGCCACAGGGCGCCGAAAAAGGCGGCAAGGAAATCAAGGAACTTGGGCTGACCCTGTCGGCGATTACCAAGGAACTGAAGAGCCGGTTTGAGTTGGCCGACGACCTCGATGGCGTCGTGGTCACCAAGGTTGAAGAGGAAGGCTCGGCCTCGGAAAAGGGCCTTCGGGTCGGCGATGTCGTGGTCGAGATCAATCAGGAAAAGGTGAAATCGGTCGTCGAAGTGAACAAACAGGTCGTTCGCGCCAAGAAGGCGGGTCGCCGCTCGGTGCTCCTGTTGATCAATCAGGGCGGAGATTTGCGGTTCCTCGCACTCAAGATCGACAGTAAAAAGGGCTAAACCGCCCGAACGTTACGCCGAGCGGCTTTTGCATTCACTTGGGAGAGCGGCTACTCTGCGCTGATCTCTCATTCATCGCGGTTTCCCAAGTTTGTCCAGTCCTGCCACGCCCTCGCCGTTTCGCCTGCGCGAATTCGGCGCCGCTTATCTCCTTGGCGCCGGTCATGGTGCATCGCACTGGATCACCGGGACTTTCTTCCTGCTGCTACCCAAAATTCGTGAAGAGTTCGGCTTTTCCTACGCTGCCATCAGCCTGATCGGCACGGTCTATTACGCCGGCTCGCTGGCCACCAATCTGGTCAGCGGGCCGGTCGTCGACATATCCGGGCGGCGTATCGTGTTTCAGGTGATCGCCCTGTTCCTCGTCGGCTTGGCCATGGTCGGGCTCGGGTTTACCGGCAATATCGCTTTGATTGCCGTGATGGCCCTGCTGATCGCGAGCGCCAACAATCTTTGGCATCCGGCGGCCATGTCTTTCCTGTCGTCCGAATACCCCGCCAACCGCGCATTCGTGCTCTCGATTCATGGGGTCGGTTCCAATGTCGGCGAAGCGGTCGGGCCGTTGGCCGCCGGCTTTATGTTGAGCACGCTGGCCTTCGGATGGCAGAAAACAGCGATCGCCAGCGCCATTCCGGCCCTCACGATGGCGGTGGTTACACTGTTGGTGCTGTTGCCGAAGGATCGGCCGATCGGTGCCGGCGCGGCGCGGCGCGGCGTCGACGCCCGGACCTATATGCGCGGCATGTGGATGCTGTTGCGCGAGCGCGCGATGCTGGGACTGACGATCATGGCCGGGTTCCGCAGCATGGCCCAATCCGGCCTGAAGTTCTTCCTGCCGTTCTATATCGTCGACGTCCTGAATCTGCCGTATGTCTATGCGGGATTCGCAATGACCGCGCTCTTGCTCGGCGGCATGATCGCGGCGCCGATCGCCGGCATGTATTCCGACCGCGTCGGCAGGCGCGCCGTGATCATGGTATCCCTCTGCGTGTCGTCGGTGATCATCGTCCTGCTGACGGCGATTGGCGACGGCAAGACATTCGTTTTCGGGATTGCGCTGCTCGGCTTTACGATGCTGGCGATACGGCCGGTCATCCAGGGCTGGCTGATGGATATCGTGCCCCATAGCCTTGCCGGCTCGGCCATCAGCGTGATGTTCTCCGTGCAAAGCGTGAAGTCGGCGATCACGCCGGCCCTCGGCGGGCTTGTTGCCGAGATTTACGGTTTGACCGCCGTCTTTTATATGCTCGCCGGAATTCTACTCTTGGCCAACTTGGTGGTCTTTATCCTGCCGCGCCATGCGGCCGAACCTACCGGAACAGCCCCCTAAGGGGGCGATTGGCCGAAACCGTGCTGTCCACAGTCCTCAAGTTCAAGATTCCGGGGCCGGTGTTGCTGCTGTCGTGCGGCCACGGGGCCACCCATTGGGTCGCGGCGACGATCTATATCCTGTTGCCGATGATCAAGGAGCATTTCGGGCTGAGTTATGCCCAGGCCGGGTTGTTCCTGACGGTTTTTCATATCAGTTCGTTCGCCGCAAATTTCGCCAGCGGGATCGCGGTGGATATGACCGGCCGCCGGGTCGCGGTGCAAATTGCCTCGCTGATCGTCGGCGGCATGGCGATCGTCGGCTTCGGGCTTACCGGGGTCTATTTCGTGCTGTACGCCATGATCGGTTTCATCGGCGCCGCAGTGCAGTCCTGGCATCCGGGCGCCTTGTCCTATCTGGCATCCGAATATCCGACCCGCCGGGGATACGTGCTGGCGATCCATGCGCTGGGTGCGAATGCGGGCGACGCGGTGGCGCCGCTGGTCGCGGGAATTCTGCTGCTGTGGCTGAATTGGCAAACCACCGCCTTCGTCGCCGCGGTGCCGGCGTTTATCATGGCGGCCCTGCTCGCGGTAACGTTGCTGCGAAGCGATGCGCCGTCCGGTGATGGCGGCAAGCGCGGCATGACGTTGGCTGTCTATCTGTCGGGGTACTTCGCACTGTTGCGGAACCGCGCGGTGATGGGACTCACCATGACGGCAGGGCTGCGCACCATGGCGCAAGTCGGGCTGTTTACCTTCCTGCCGCTGTATATCGCGGACGTCATGCACCAGAGCACGGTTTTCATGGGAACCACACTGATGGCAATGCAGTTGGCCGGCATGTTCGCGGCGCCGATTGCGGGCCATTGGTCGGACCGCGCGGGAAGACTGCCAATCGTCTTCGGCGCCTTGGCGTTGACGTCGGCGATGATCCTGGGTCTGACATTCGTCGCCGATCCGACGGTTTACGTCGCCGGAATCTCCCTGATGGGTTTTTTCCTGTTCGCTATCCGGCCGGTGATCCAGAGCTGGATGATGGATCTTGTGCAGCCGGAATTCACCGGCTCGGCCACCAGTGTGATGTTCGGCGTGCAATCGTTGCTCGGCGCCTGCACGCCGCTGCTCGGCGGCTTCGTCGCGGACAGTTATGGGCTGGTCACGGTCTTCTACATGCTTGCAGGCATCATGATCTTCGCCAACGTATTCGTCGTGATGCTTCCGCGGAGCGGCAAGGACGCCGTCGCCCAATCCGACTAGAGTAAATCCCGAGCGAACCAAAACGGTTCGCGACGACGTATTTGCACAAAAACGATGAGATAGACCATTTCACTTGAGCCAATTTGAACAAGAAATGGTCTAGGGTCGTGGCCTCGCGGCATTTTGCCTGTGTGCCGGAGCGGGGTTAGGCTGCGGCGCCGAAACCGGCATGACGAAGCGGACAACGGGAGCCGTCATGGCTGACGCCGGATTGAAATCGCTGCTGCGACTCAAAGGCCAGAGCTCGATCGTGATGGTCGGCCTGGGCCATTGCGGCGTGCATTGGGTGTTCGCGGTTTTCTATATTCTGCAGCCCTACATCAAGCGCGACCTGGGTATCTCGTATACCGAACTCGGCATCCTGCATGCGGTTTTCCATTTCAGCTCGTTTGCCGCCAATATCGGCAGCGGCTTCCTGGTCGATTTCACCGGGCGCCGGGTGTTGTTGCAAGGCGTGGCGGTGGCGATCGGCGCCATGGCGCTGACCGCGTTTGCCGTCACCGACGCCTATCTGATGCTGTGCGCGATGCTGGTGCTGATCGGGGCGGCCAACAATTTATGGCACCCGGCTGCGCTGTCCTTCCTCGCCGCGCATTTTCCGGCCAACAAGGGCTATGCGCTCTCGGTCCATTCCTTCGGCGCAAGCCTCGGCGATACACTCGCGCCGATCGCGGCCGGCGCTTTGCTGGCCGCCTACACCTGGCAGGGCGCGGCCGCCGTCAGCGCCTTGCCGGTCTTCGCCATCGCCGCCGTGTTGTTGATCATCCTGCTGCCGAGGGATGTGCTGCCGGTCGGCGCCGCCGGCGGAACCCTGTCACTTCGGGACTATCTGCGCGGCGTCACCGGATTGTTGCGCGACCGGACCATCCTGGGGCTTGGGCTGATGGCGGGATTCCGGACCATGGCGCTGTTCGGGCTGCTGATGTTTCTGCCGCTCTACATGTCCGAAGTGTTGGGACTGGAAGCCATCTATCTCGGGGTGGCGATGGCGGCAATGCAGATCGGCGGCTTCGTGGCCGGTCCGGTCGCCGGAATTTGGTCGGACAGGGTCGGCCGGCGCCCCATCGTGATGGGCGGCTTGTTCTTGACCACCGTGCTTATTCTCGGCCTCACCTTCATTGCGGATGGCGTAATCTACGTGACTTGCGTCGCCGTGTTGGGGTTCGGGCTCTATGCCATCCGGCCGGTCGTGCAAAGCTGGATGATGGATATGACGCCGCAGCGATTCAGCGGGTCGGCGGCGAGCCTGATGTTCGCGGTGCAGGGGCTCATGACAACCACCTTGCCGCTGGTCGGCGGTTATGTCGCCGATCGGTATGGTTTGGCGGCGGTGTTCTACCTGATCGCCGGATTGATGCTGTGCGCCAACCTCATGGCAGTCGTCCTGCCGAACCGGGTGCGGCGCGAAGGTCTGGCACCGTGACGCCGGGAAACGATCCTAGAGTAAATCCCGAGCGAACCGAAACGGTTCGCGACGAGGTGTTCGCGTAAAATCAAAGGGATAGGCCATTATAATTGGTTCGATTTGAACAAGAAATAGTCTAGCGGCTAAACTCTTCCTCGCGGTATCCCTGAATGTAGAGCAGCGCGGTAAGGTCGGCATGGTCGATGCGGGCACGCGCGGTTCGGGCGACCAAGGGTTTGGCGCGGTAGGCGATCCCCATGCCGGCCACTTCGAGCATGGCCAGATCGTTTGCGCCGTCGCCGACCGCCATCGTCGCTTCAAGCGGCAATGCGCGGTCCTTGGCCAGCGCTATCAGCCGTTCGCGTTTCGCGTCGCGGCCGAGGATCGGCTCAACAACCGCGCCGGACAATGCGCCGTCGGTGATTTCCAATTGGTTGGCCTGCTGGAAGTCAAAGCCGAGCCGCTGGGCAATGCGCTCGGTGTAGTAGGTGAACCCGCCGGACACGAGCGCGCAAAACGCCCCATGCGCGCGCATGGTTGCGACCAGTTCGGCGCTGCCGGGCATCAGCCGGATGCGGGATTCGGCCCGTTCCAGCGCCGCCACCTCCAGCCCGGCAAACAGCCCGACCCGTTCGCGCAGCGCGCCGGCGAAATCGAGTTCCCCGTTCATCGCGCGCGCGGTGATGTCGGCAATTTGGTCACGGATGCCAACTTCGTCGGCAAGCTCGTCGAGCATTTCGTTTTCGATGATCGTCGATTCCATGTCGGCGACCAGGAGCAGTTTCCGGCGGCCTTCGGCCGGCTGGGCCACCGCGTCGATCGGGGCGTCTTCGAAGGATTCGACCGCCAGATCGACGGCATCCTCCAGCGGCAGACCGTCGAATGGCAGGTCGGCCGCGGTCCGGTACGCCAGCCATTCCAGCATGCCGGTGGTGGCGCCGGCGCCGCGGAACGTCGCCTCGACATGGGAGACGGTGCTTTCGTCGAGACCCTGCGGCGCGGCGATCAAGGTGAGAACGTTGTTCATGATGGCGCAATCTGTATCCTGCTCGGCTATGACGGGCAATCAGCAAATCCCGGTCCTCATTGTTGCCGGGCCGACATGCAGCGGAAAATCGGCGCTTGCGCTGGAAATCGCACTCCGGTTCGGCGGCTCGGTGATCAACGCCGACAGCATGCAGGTATACCGTGAGCTGCGCGTGCTGACGGCGCGGCCGTCTGCGGCCGATGAGGGTCGCGTCCCGCATCGATTGTACGGCGTGATCTCGGCCGCCGAGGCATTCTCAGCCGCGCGGTGGCGGGAGATGGCGCTAAAGGAAATCGCGGCGGCGGCGGGGCAGGGCCGGCTGCCAGTGCTGTGTGGCGGGACCGGGCTCTATATCAAGGCGCTGACACACGGATTGTCGCCGATCCCCGATATCCCGCAATCGGTGCGTCGATCCGTTCGCGACCGGTTCGCGGACGCCGCGACCGGTGCGGTTCACCAGGCGTTGCAGGCGGTCGATCCGGAGACCGCGGGCCGTCTCCCGCCGCAGGACCGGCAACGGCTGCTGCGCGCCCTGGAGGTCTTCGAGGCAACCGGACGGTCCCTGGTGTCTTGGCAGCGGGAGCCGGCGGAAGGGCCGCCGCCGGGACAGAAGTTCCACACGATCCTGCTCGAACCGCCGCGCGCGGCGCTGTATGCCGCGTGCGATGCCCGCCTCCACGCGATGATGGGCGACGGCGCGTTGGATGAAGTCGCGGCGCTGCGGGCGCTTGACCTCGACCCGTCGCAGCCGGCGATGAAGGCGCTCGGCATGCGTAGCCTGCTCGACCATTTGGCTGGCAGATGCGATCTCGAGACGGCGGTGGCGGCGGCGCAGAAGGCAACGCGGAACTATGCGAAGCGCCAGAAGACGTGGTTTCAGCATCAGATAATTGCGCAAATTAAGGTAAATGAGCAATATTCAGAAAAATTAAGGGACGAAATCTTTTCGAAAATTTGCAAAAATTGGTTGACCCTGCCGGGTTGAATGCCTAATGTCCCGCGTTCTGCGGGCCCTAACGGGGCCGGCTGGCAACGAATCAATCAATAAACGGCCCGAAACGGGCCGTGCTGCTTAAGCGGAGTACGTGTCATGGCGGTGGAGAAGGCTCTCACCGGCGCTGAAGTCATCATCAAGGCCTTGGTCGATCAGGGCGTCGAAGTCGTGTTCGGCTATCCGGGCGGCGCGGTTTTGCCGATCTATGATGAGATATTCAAGCAAAACAGCTTGCGTCATATTCTGGTGCGTCATGAGCAGGGCGCGGTGCACGCCGCCGAGGGGTACGCCCGGTCGACCGGCAAGGTCGGCGTCGTCCTCGTGACCTCCGGGCCCGGCGCGACCAATGCGGTAACCGGCCTCACCGACGCGCTGATGGACTCCATTCCCGTGGTTTGCCTGACCGGACAGGTGCCGACCCATCTGATCGGCAACGACGCCTTCCAGGAATGCGACACGACAGGTATCACCCGGCCGTGCACGAAGCATAACTACCTGGTGAAGGAATCCGAGGCTCTGGCGCACACCATGCACGAGGCGTTCTATGTCGCGCGCAGCGGCCGGCCCGGCCCGGTCGTGGTCGATCTTCCGAAGGATATTCAATTCGCGGACGCGCCTTATATCGGTCCGGAAGCGGTCAAGCCCCGTAGCTATATTCCAAAGGTGAAAGGCGAGTCCGCCCGCATCGAGGAAGCGATCGACCTGATCGCCAACGCGGAACGGCCGGTCTTTTACGGCGGCGGCGGTATCATCAACTCCGGGCCGAATGCCTGCAAACGGTTCGTGGATTTCGTTCGCACGACCGGATATCCCTGCACGCTGACCCTGATGGGTCTGGGTGCGTATCCGGCGTCGGACCGGCAGTTCCTCGGCATGCTCGGCATGCACGGGACCTATGAAGCCAATCTCGCCATGCACGGCTGCGACGTCATGGTGGCGGTCGGGTCCCGTTTCGACGATCGGATCACCGGCCGCCTGGACGCTTTCGCGCCGGGCGCAAAGATCATCCATGTCGATATCGATCCTTCGTCGATCAACAAGAACGTGCATGTCGATGTGCCGATCGTGGGTGATGTCGGCCACGTCATGGGCCAGTTTCAGCGCTGTTGGAAGTCCCGCGTCAAACGCCGCCGAAACGGCAAGGCGGTCGAAGGCTGGTGGCGTCAGATCGAGGGATGGCGCAAGCGCAACTGCCTCGCCTACAAAATGGACGATAAGGTCATCAAACCCCAATACGCTCTCGAACGGCTGTATGAGCTGACCAAGGACCAGGACGTGTTCATGTCGACCGAAGTCGGCCAGCACCAGATGTGGGCGGCGCAATTCTGCAAGTTCGAGAAGCCGAACCGGTGGATGACTTCCGGTGGCTTGGGCACCATGGGGTATGGCTTGCCCGCCGCCATCGGCGCGCAAATCGGTCACCCGAAGAAACTGGTCATCGATGTCGCCGGCGAGGCTTCGATCATGATGAATATCCAGGAGATGTCGACGGCCGCACAGCATCGGCTGCCGGTCAAGATCTTCATTCTCAACAATCAATACATGGGCATGGTTCGCCAGTGGCAGGAACTGCTGCATGGCGGACGGTATTCGGAAAGTTATTCCGCCGCCCTGCCCGATTTCGTCAAATTGGCGGAGAGTTTCGGCGCCGTGGGATTGCGGGCGACCAAGCCGTCCGAAATCGATGATTTGATTAAGGAAATGATTTCCGTCGACAACACCGTAATCGCCGATATCGCGGTGGACCCGGCGGAAAATTGTTTCCCGATGATCCCGTCCGGATCGGCACATAATGAAATGATCATGGGCGATACCGGAATCGACACCGGCGAACAGTCGGTGGCCGAGGACGGCATGGTGCTGGTCTGACCGGAGCGCGATAAATGGCGAAGAAAAAGAAGACCCAGGCGCAGCCGGGATCGGCCTATATCATCCAGCCGCCCGATCCGAACGAGGAGCGGCACACGCTTGCTGTGCTCGTGACCAATGAGCCGGGTGTTCTGGCGCGGGTGATCGGCCTGTTTTCCGGGCGGGGCTACAACATCGAGAGTTTGACCGTCGCGCCGGTGAACGAAGATGAGAGCATGTCCCGGATCACCATCGTTACGTCGGGCACGCCGATGATTATCGAGCAGATCAAGAACCAGCTCAATCGGCTGGTGCCGGTCCACGACGTGCACGACCTTACCGAGGAGGGTCCCTTCGTGGAACGGGAACTCGCCATGGTGAAAGTCATCGCCAAGTCGCGGTCGCACGAGCGCCGGGAGTCGCTGCGCATCGCGGAAATCTTTGGCGCCAAGGTGGCGGATACAACCACCGACTCATTCGCTTTCGCGATGACCGGCTCGCCGGAGAAGGTCATGGCATTTGTAGATCTGATGCGGGCCTTGGGTAAAACGGAAGTCGTCCTGAGCGGCGTCGTTGCCATTGCCCGAGGCTCCGAGGCGCTGTAAAACCGCGCGTCACAAACCGACCGAACGATAAAACGACAGAGAAGAGGGAGTGCGGCCATGCGCGTCTACTACGACCGGGATGCCGACGTAAATTTGATTAAATCGAAGAAAATCGCCGTTATCGGATACGGCAGCCAGGGGCATGCCCATGCCATGAACCTCCGGGATTCCGGCGCGAAGGACGTCAAGATCGCCCTGCGGCCGGACTCCGCGACGGCGGCGAAAGCGCAATCCGCCGACTTCGAGGTGCTGACCTCCGCAGATGCTGCAAAATGGGCCGATGTGGTGATGATCCTGACCCCGGACGAGCATCAAGGGGCGCTGTACCGCGACCACCTCGCGCCGAATATGAAGGCCGGCGCGGCGATCGCCTTTGCGCATGGCTTGAACATACACTTCAATCTGATCGAGCCGCGGGACGATCTGGACGTGTTCATGATCGCACCGAAAGGGCCCGGCCACACGGTGCGTTCCGAGTATGAGCGCGGTGCCGGCGTGCCGGCGCTGCTCGCGATTCATCAGGATCCTTCGGGCAATTGCCATGACATCGCCCTGTCCTACGCCAGCGCGATCGGCGGCGGCCGGGCGGGCATTCTCGAGACCACCTTCAAGGAAGAGTGCGAAACCGACCTGTTCGGCGAGCAAACCGTGCTGTGCGGCGGCCTGACGTCGCTCATTCTGGCCGGCTACGAGACGCTGACCGAGGCGGGCTATGCCCCCGAAATGGCGTATTTCGAATGCCTGCACGAGGTAAAGTTGATCGTCGACCTCATTTATGAGGGCGGCATCGCGAACATGCGGTATTCGGTGTCGAACACGGCGGAATATGGTGATCTGACGCGCGGACCGCGGGTCATCGACGCCGACGTCAAGGCGCGCATGAAGACGATTCTGGAGGAGATTCAGACCGGCCAGTTTACCCGCGAATGGATGCTCGAATGCAGCGCGGGCCAAAGCAGTTTCAAGGCATTGCGGCGGCGCGGCGCGGAGCACCCCGTCGAGGAAGTCGGCGAACGCCTGCGCGGCATGATGCCCTGGATCTCGGAAAACGCCTTGGTCGATAAGAGCAAGAACTGATTACACTATTTTCCAATCTTCGGGTCGCGAATAATTACAAGGGCGCACGGTGCAAGACTGTGCGCCCTTGTTAGCCATTTATTAACGTAAATTCCTGTAATAGTTCTGTGGTGGTTAACAGCCTAAAAGCCGAATTTGAAAGCGGTTATATGCTTTTCATTAATCGCGGTTCTGCTTTATAGTCGTTAACCATAATAGAGGCTGACACGCTGACGCGTCAGGCTGGGACGAGGGGTACAATCTGGTGTTGCGACGAGGCGTCCACGCGGACACTCCGTTCGAATGGGCGCAATAGACCGAAACTCCTTCGGGATGTTGCGGGACTTGGGCTTCCACCAGTTCTCCAAATCCAGGGTCACGGCGCGGCGATAGGGCGGCAATGGAAATTGCGGTCAGACTCTTGTTACGGCCGTTGCAAAAAATGCGGCGGATGCGCAATGAACGTAGGAGGGCGCTGACTGTGTCCAAGGTCAATAAGAACCTGTTCAGGGTAGGACGCTAAGAATGTTCGGTCGACTTCTTGGAATGCTCTCCGCCGATATGGCGATTGATCTGGGCACCGCAAATACGCTGGTCTATGTCAAAGGCCGGGGTATCGTCTTGAACGAGCCTTCCGTCGTTGCCATCGCGGAAGTCAAAGGCAAGAAGCAGGTTTTGGCGGTTGGCGACGAAGCCAAGATGATGCTCGGACGGACGCCCGGCAATATTCTCGCCATTCGTCCGTTGCGCGACGGCGTTATCGCGGATTTCGACGTCGCCGAGGAAATGATCAAACATTTTATCCGCAAGGTTCACAATCGCCGCAGCTTCGCCTCGCCGCAGGTCATAGTGTGCGTGCCGTCCGGATCGACCGCGGTGGAACGCCGTGCGATTCAGGAATCCGCGGAAGCGGCGGGGGCGCGCCGGGTTTTTCTGATCGAAGAGCCGATGGCGGCCGCGATCGGCGCTGGGCTTCCGGTTACCGAACCCACCGGTTCGATGGTCGTCGATATCGGCGGCGGAACGACCGAGGTCGCGGTCCTGTCATTGGGCGGCATCGTCTATTCGCGCTCCGTCCGGGTTGGCGGCGACAAGATGGACGAAGCGATCATCGCCTATATACGGCGCAATCATAATCTTCTGGTCGGTGAAAGCAGCGCCGAGCGGATCAAGAAGGAAATCGGCTCGGCGTGCGCGCCCGATGACGGCGAAGGCCGCGTTATTGAAATCAAGGGACGCGACCTGATGAACGGCGTCCCGAAGGAGCTGGTCATCACCGAACGTCAGATCTCGGAAAGCCTGGCCGAACCGGTCGGCGCGATTGTCGAGGCGGTCAAGGTCGCGCTTGAGCATACCGCGCCCGAACTCGCCGCCGACATCGTGGACAAGGGCATTGTCCTGACCGGCGGCGGTGCGCTTCTCGGAAATCTCGACTACGTCTTGCGGCATTCCACGGGGTTGCCCGTGTCGATTGCCGATGATCCCCTATCGTGTGTTGCGCTGGGTACCGGCCGATGCCTCGAGGAGATGAAAACGCTGAAAAACGTTTTGATCAGCATGTATTGAGCCTTACAGCCTCGAACGGCGGACGGTAAGCGGGACCGCCGGCAAGGAAACTTGGATTGCGGCATCGTCCAGAACATATCCTGCGCATAACGGCTCCGCTCCGCGGTCTGGCGGACCGGTTCGCCTATGTCTTTCTGTTGGCGGCCGCGTTCGCGATCCTGGTGCTCGGCAAGGCCGACCCGCAAATTTTCGAGCGTGCGCGCATGACGGTGACCGACATGACGGCGCCGGTTCTCGATGCGCTGTCGCGGCCGGCGATGACCGTTGCCAGCACGATCGAGGAAGTAAAGGAGCTCGGGCGGCTGCGCGACGAAAATCAGGCGCTCCGGTCGCAAAATATCCTACTTTTGAAATGGCAGACGACCGCCCGCACGCTAATGGCGGAGAACGATCAACTGCGCGGCCTGCTCGGCTTTGGCGCCGACCCGGAGGCATCGTCGGTGACGGCGCGGGTGATCGGCGATTCCGGCGGCGCGTTCGTTCGCAGCGTCCTGGTGAATGCCGGCCGGCGCGTCGGCGTGCGGAAGGGACAGGCGGCCGCGGTCGGCAGCGGGCTGCTGGGCCGTGTCGCGGAGGTGGGCGAGCGGTCGGCGCGCATCCTGCTGATCACCGACCTGAACAGCCGCATTCCCGTGGTCATCGAATCCTCGCGTGAACGCGCGGTGCTGGCGGGTGACAACTCGGCGTCGCCGCGGCTGCACTATCTGCCGATCACTACCAAGGTGAAGCTTGGCGACAGGATCGTCACGTCCGGACATGGCGGCGTCTTTCCCCCCGGATTGCCGGTTGGGATCGTCACCTCGGTGGCCAAGGAAGGGGTTCGCGTCCGGCCCTATGCGGCCGCCGAGCGGCTTGAATATATTCGCCTGATGGATTACGGACTCAACGGCATGCTGGACGAAATGCTGACGCGCGACGGCGCCGGCAACACCGGGCGCCTGTTAGGCAAGGCGGTGGGCTCGGAATGAGGGGCA
>JAOTYV010000237.1 GCA_029861675.1 Alphaproteobacteria bacterium | reverse complement strand
CTGGACGCAGCGGTTGTCCCAGAAGGTCAGGTCGCCGACCTGCCAGGCATGGCTGTAGATGAATTCGGGTTGGCTGCTGTGCTCGAACAGCGCAGCCAGGATTTCCGCCGATCTCGCTTCGTCCATGCCTTCGATGGCGACCGAATGCTGGGGATTGGCGAAGATCAGTTTTCGGCCGGTTTCCGGGTGCGTTCGGATGATCGGATGGGCGGACGCCGGCGTTTTGTCCCGCTGCGCCTTGTTGAGCGGTCTTTTGAAGGAACGCTGGGCATTGCTGCGGCCGGCGATAAAGACAGCGCGTTTTCCCTCGACCGCTGCTTTCAGATCCGCCGGCAGCGCGTCAAAGGCCTTGTACATATTGGCGAAACCCGTATTGCCGCCGGCGTCGGGCACTTCCAGCGCATACAGCATCGAGCCCAGGGCGGGCCGCGCTTTGTAGGCCAAATCGGAATGCCACATGGGGCCGCCGTCCGGCAGGCCGACATACTTCCCGCTTTCCCGCTTGGTCGATACCACCAGGATATCGGGATAACCGGGCAGGACCGCATCGTCGGAAGGGTGCTGGTCGAGCGCGCCGAATCGTTTGGAAAAATCAATCTGCTGCTGTGGTGTCAGGTGCTGGTCGCGAAATACCAGGACGAGATGCTCCAGATGCGCCCGGTGCACTTTGGCGAAGGTTTCGGTGTCGAGAGGATCGCGCAGGTCGAGGCCTACTACCTCGGCGCCCAGCGCGTCGGAAAGGGGACGAATTTCGAAGGTCATGGTCTTAGCCTTTGAAGCGGTTCGTGATGCCATTTCGACCGGTCGTCCGTCGGGACGCGGCCGGAATTATGCCACAAGGCCGGCCGGCGACATAGGTGCCGCCGCACACCGGCAAATAGCGGGCCAACCTATTGAGCGGAATGGGAATGAATTTGGCCGCCAAGGGCAATAGAGTAACAGCGCCGATCGATCAAATCAGTGACGGAGGGAAGATATGGCCGAAATTACCACTAGCGTGAATTGGCTCGCCGTGGGTGTCGGGGCGTTCCTGTCCTATTTGCTGGGATGGCTGTGGTATTCTCCCAAGTTCTTTGGGACGAAATGGGCCGAAGGCGTGGGCGTTTCGCTCGCGGGTTCCGCCGAAATGCCGATCGCCGCCATGGCGTTCCAGGCGCTTGCCACCTTTTTTCTGGCATGGACCGTGGGCATCACGGCGGTGAACAACGCCTTGTTCACGATGATCCTTATCGTCGTGACGATCTTATTGCTGATGACGGCCGCCGGCCTGTTCGCGAAAAAGAGTACTTACGCTATTACCGTCGAAATGGGGTTTGTTGTCGCGATGACCGTGATCATGGTCGTCTGCCAAGGGCTTCTGTAAGCGAATGCCCCTCGACGGCTCGAATGGTCGCGAAGCGGCGCCCCGGCCGGCCGGTGCCGGGGCGCCGTCGATTGGTCTGTTTCGGCTAAGGAGCGCGGTTCCTAGACCATTTCTTGTTTAAATTGACTCAAGTGAAATGGTCACCCTCTTTGTTTTGACGCAAATACGTCGTCGCGAACCATTTCGGTTCGCTCGGGATTTGCTCTAGAGGCCGAACATTTCTTTCAGGTCTTTCCAGTATTTCTGCTGTTTCGCATCGCACTCGGACCGCGATTGGCCCGCGCTCAGGCAGCTCTGCAGATACCCATTCGCGGCGGCGTTGCGCTGGTCAAAGACGATCGTGCGGCCGCGCATGCAAGCGTTCGCATCGTCCCCGGATATGCCGTCACACGTGGAATACAGGGCTTCACGGAATTCATTGGAAGATTTGTCGGCGGTTGCGGCGGATACGTCGGCAGAAACCAGAACGGCAGTGGCCCCGAAGGCAACTACGCTGGCGAATAACACATTTCGTATCATGACCTGCTCCATATTCATTTTCCGAAGTGGGTTGTTTGACGTGTTCCCACATTTGAAGCGGATCGAAATCGAGGGCTCGGAGCTAAGTCTCCCGAAATGTTTTTGTCCGATACAAATCCCGCATCGCCATTCCCCAATCTACGGATCCTCATCCACAATATGGGTAGCCCAATGAGGCATCTATATCTCTTATTGGCTACCTCAGGCGAGGAGGGGTTCTGGGCACGCAAAATACAATTCGGCGTAATTTTTCGTTTTATTCCAATGCATAGTATGCGCTGGCTGGGAAACATGCGGCACAATCCGCCGCGTTGAACGGAGATGCAAATACCACCTCGCGGAATTGCCCCGGCGTGCGCCACCTAATCGGGCTGCCATTCCGGACCTAGCGGGGTCAGGCGGATGCCGGGGCGGAGTTTCCGATAGGCGTATTGCCGTGTGTCCGAGATATGGCCGCCCGGCGCGAGGGCGACGATCACCTGCTCGGCGATCGGCTGGAAATGCGCCCGAAAATGGACCGTGCTCTTGAGCACCAGGATTTTCTGCTCCGCCGGCTCGATACCCAGATGACGAAACATTTCCTGATCGGCCGCCTGTGCGCGCTTGCTCGCGGTGACGATGCTGGTGCCGCCGATACGCAGCAGCGCCATCGGGCCGATATCCATCCTGCGGCCGCCCAGATTGGGGCCGGTGCAGGTGAACTGGCCGTCGCCGAGCGTGGCGACCTCGAAGGTCGCCTCGTAGGGCACATCGGCCGGAATGCCGCCCCGGCCACCGAGCGAGACAGTGATCTCCGCGCCTTCGCCGGCGGCATGGGCGGCCTTGGCGGCGTCGGGATCCAGGAACACGCCGAGCGCGGCGCCCGCCGCGCCGTTACGGACCAGCGCCGCCAGCATGCCGGTGGTGTCGCAGGTGCCGCCCGCGCCCGGGTTGTCCTGGGTGTCGGCGATGATCACCGGCTTGCCGGCGCCCGCCGCAACCTTCATCGCTTCCTGCACGGCGGCATCCGGATCGAGTTCCGGCACCGCGAAATCGGGCTCCAACCGTTCGACCAGCGCGGCCAGGGCGTCCGCGGCGCGATCCGCCGCTTCCTGGCTGTAGGCGTGGCAGACGACGGACGGGCCGCACCAGTGCTGGTCGGAAGGCGGAAAACCCGCCAGATACGCCAGGCTCAGAACATCGCCGCCGACCGCCTCCACCGAGGCGTCGACGATCGTCTTGGAGGGTGCAACCATCGTGCACTGATAGGTAAGCGGGATCAGGAAGGGGATCTTGCGCAGCGCCTTGCCGGTCGGCATGCCGCGCTCGAGGATGATGTCGAGGGCGCGCGCCGTCCGTTCGCCGGTATCCGGCCGGTCGATATGGGGATAGGTGAGGTAGCCGAACAGCGCGTCGCATAGCTGCGCCGTCTCCGGCGTCACGTTGGCGTGATAGTCATGGCTGACCGCGATGGGGACGTCCGGCCCGACGGCGGCGCGCACCCGGCGCAGCAGTTCGCTCTCGCCGTCTTCGAAATCTTCGGTGACGCTGGCGCCATGCAGATCGAGATAGACGGCGTCCACCGGCAGCTTGCGCGACAGCGTGCCCACGAGCTCGCCGCAGATCCGTTCGAACGCGTCCCGCGACACCAGCGCACCGGCGCCGCCCGAGGTCCAGACGGTGGGCACGATGTCGTGCCGGTCCGCCATCAGCTCCAGGAAGCGCGACAGGCCGAAATTGGCGCCCGGCAGCCAGTCGAAAATCTCTTCGTCGCGGCACAGCGGCGGACGGTCCCGGTGCTGGGCGAAGTAGTCGTAGTCGGTCGTGCCGGGAACGAAGCAATTGGTTTCGTGGTGAAAGCCGCCGACGGCGATCCGTGCCATGATCGTCTCCTCGTCTAGGCCATTTCTTGTTCAAATCGAATCGAATGCAATGGCCTATCTCGTTGTTCTTACGCAAATACATCGTCACGAACCGTTTCGGTTCGCTCGGGATTTGCTCTAAGCCGGTGTGCCAAAAAAAGCGGGGCCGAAGTGGCCCCGCTTTAACGTCGTTCAAGCAACGCCGTTTACTTTTTCCATTTGGCGAACTGGAAGCGCGGCACTTCGTCGAGCCCCGCCTTGAGATCCAGATCCTTGTGGATTCCGTAGAACCGCTTTACGCCGAAGAACGGCATCCAATAGGCCTGATCGATGATCCGCTTCTGCGCCTTCTTGTAGATTTCCTTGCGAAGTTTCGGGTCGACCGAATCACGCGCCTCGTTCAGCCAGGCGGACAGCTCCTCGTCGCCGGCATAGTTGTTCGACGACGACTTGTCGAAGAATGGGTACAGGATCGCGTCGGCGTCGAAGATGTTGTAGCTGCCCCAGTTGAAATTGCCGATGCCGGTGATCTTTCCGGCGCGGCGCAGCTTGCCCATCTGTTGCGAGTTACCACGATAATCCTTGAGATTTATTTTGATGCCGACTTTCTCCAGCATCTGCATGGCCGCCTGATTGGGCAGGTTCTGATGATCCTGGTACTGCCAAAGGTCGATCTCGAAGCCCTTCGGATATCCGGCGTCGGCGAGCAGTTTCTTCGCCTTTTTCGGATCGTAGTCGTACCATTGAACGCTCTTGTCATAGCCGAAATGATACGGGCTCATCGGCGTGTCGACCCGGTAGCCTTCCGTTCGGACCAGCTTCGAGACGATCTTGTTGCGGTCGATCGCATGGGCGATGGCGCGCCGCACGCGCACGTCCTTGACCGGCGTATCCGAGGCGCGTCCTTTGGTATCGAACTGCCAGAAATCCACCCGGATGATCGGGAAATTGAGGACCTTGTAGTTCGGCTGCGACTTGAATCCGGGGACCTGGTCGAGCAGAAGATTAAGCGAAACGTCGGTGCCGCCCGAGAAGAGCTCGGCAAGCCGGGTCGAGGCTTCGGGTACGATCTTCATGGTGACGTTCTTGATCGCCGGCACGCCCTTCATCCAGTAGTTCTCGTTGCGTACCAGGACGACGCGGCTACCCTTGGTCCAGCTGACCCACTTATACGGGCCGGACCCCATCGCGTGTTCCTGGATGTATCCGAAGTCGTGCGCCTTGCCCCACTTGGAATCCATGATGTAGAGCGTGTTCAGCCGTTCGAGCGCCAGGGCATAGGGTGCGTGGGTATGAATACGGAAGGAATGGTCGTCGATGATCTCGACCCGCTTGACCCATTTGAAATTCGGCAGGCGCGGCGATTTCCGTTCCGGGTCAAGGATCCGGTCTTCGATCGTGTAGCGTATGGATTCGGATGTCAGCGGATCGCCGTTGTGAAATTTGACGTCTTTCCTGATTTTGAATTCCCAGGTCAGCGGTGTCGGCGTAGACCACGACGTTGCGACATGCGGCAGGATCTTGCCGGTGTCCGCATCGCGGAGCACGAGCGGGTCCCAAATCATATACCCCATCTGCAACATTTGGCGCGCCGAGGTCTGATACGGTTCCATGGTGTGGAATTTGGTATAGAACGCGATATTCAGGCTGTCGCGCTTGGCCTGGACCGGCGCCGCTAGCACGGCTGCGGCGAGGGCGGCGGCAGCGATAGAAATTAGTCGGAAGTTCCCTGGCATTGTCGGCTCTCCTTCTGTGTAAGGATCGGCTCTTGTTCCGCGCCGTCGCCGGATTTGCCTCTCCTGCGAGGCATCGGCACCGAAGCGATGAGCGCGAATTTGTTATTTTTAAACCTGTTAGGAAAGAGCATAGGGCGGCGGTTGGGCGTGACGCAAGTGGCGCTTCGCGAATCGCGCCGACTGCCGACTTTGCTGCGGCTGTTCAAGAGCTTGGTGGCCGAGCCTGTGGTTCCGGCCTAGACCGATTCCGCTGCGGCGTGGTCGGCCGGGTAGGTGCTTGCGTCTTTCTCCGACAGCCAGCATTTGCTGCCATGTGTCGCGTTCAATTTGAATATCGGCGGCCGCTCCTGCTGGCAGGTGGGCTGCACATGCGGACATCGGGGCGCAAAGGGACACCCCGGCGGAAGCTGGATGAGGTTTGGCACGGTGCCGGGGATTTCCTGTAACGGCTGCTTGCCGCGGCTGAACTTGTCGCCGAGGTGCGGAATAGAGCGCAACAGGCCCTGGGTATAGGGATGTTGCGCATTCTCGAACAAGTCGTCGATTGGAAGATATTCGACGACCTCGCCGGCATACATGACGACGACCTCGTCCGATGTCTCGGCGATCACGCCCAGATCGTGGGTGATTAACATGATCGCCATGCCCAGTTCTTCCTGCAGCGACAGGATGAGGTCGAGAATTTGCGCCTGAATTGTCACGTCGAGCGCCGTCGTCGGCTCGTCCGCGATGAGCAGTTTGGACCGGCAGGCGATTGCCATGGCGATCATCACGCGCTGGCGCATGCCGCCGGAAAATTGATGTGGATAGTCGTCGAGCCGGCTCTTGGCGCTGGGAATACCGACCAGGTCCAGCATCTCCGCCGCCGCCTCCGATGCCTCCTCCCGATTTTTGCCTTGATGGATCATGAACACTTCGGCGATCTGGTCACCGACGGTGAACACGGGATTGAGCGACGTCATCGGCTCCTGGAAGATCATGGAGATGTCGGCGCCGCGAATATTGCGCATTTCATCTTCCGGCAGTGAAAGAAGATCGCGGCCTTCGAAGTTGATCTCTCCCGACACGATCCGGCCCGGCGGGTTGGCGATCAGCCGCATGACCGATAGCGCGGTCACGGATTTTCCGCTGCCCGATTCACCCAGCACGCCCAGGGTCCGGCCCCGGTGGATCGCGAATTCGACCCCGTCGACCGCCTTCACCACGCCCGACGGTGTGAAGAAATGGGTTCGCAGGTCCTTCAATTCGAGGATGACGTCGTCACGCATGGGGCATCGGCTCGTGCAGGTGGCAGGCGACCCAATGATCCGGCCGGACTTCGATCAAGGGCGGTACGGTGACCGAACACTGGTCCATCGCCTTGGGACAGCGGGTATGGAAGCGGCAGCCGCTCGGCGGTTTGATCGGGCTGGGCACGTCGCCGCGCAGGATGGTTTTTCGTCGCGCCTTTCCGCCGGCCTCGGCGCGCGGAACCGCGGCAATCAGCGCATCGGTGTAGGGATGCAGCGGCGTTTGATACAAATCCCGGTCGGACGCGATCTCGACGATTTGGCCGAGATACATCACGGCCACCCGGTCGGCGATATGTTCGACCACCGAAAGGTCGTGCGAGATGAACAGAAACGAAAACCCGAATTCCGCCTTGAGCGAGTCGAGCAGGTTGATGACCTGCGCCTGAATCGAGACGTCCAATGCGGAAACCGCCTCGTCGGCGATGATCAGCCGGGGCGACATGGCGAGCGCCCGCGCAATGCCGATGCGCTGGCGTTGGCCACCGGAAAATTCATGCGGGAACCGGTTCATGTGTTCCGGTTGCAATCCCACCTTCGCCAGAACTTGTTCGACGTGTTTCTCCCAATCCTTGTCGCCCGTGTGTACGCGGTATGCTTCGCCGACGATTTCCTTGACGCGCAAGCGCGGATTGAGCGAGGCGAACGGGTCCTGAAAGATGATCTGAATCTTCTGGCGAATCCGGTTCAGCTCTTTTTCGTCGACCGCGAAAATATTACGCCCGTCGAACAGGACTTCGCCCGCCGTCGGCTCGTACAGTTTCAGCAGAACGCGCCCGACCGTCGACTTGCCGCATCCTGATTCGCCGACCAGCCCGAGTGTTTCGCCCTGGTTTATGTGAAAATTGACGCCGTCGACCGCATAGACGAAACCCGCGATACGCTTGAGCAGGCCTGCGCGAAGGGGAAAGTGCATCTTCAGGTCCCGAACCTGCAGGACCGGCGCAAGCGGGTCGCCGCTGGTATTTGCCTCTTGCGTATC
>JAOTYV010000236.1 GCA_029861675.1 Alphaproteobacteria bacterium | reverse complement strand
GTCCGATGCGCAGGCGCACCCACGCTTCGCCTATCGGCCCGAGACGGGCGAGGAAATCTATCATTCATTTCTCGGGGTGCCGCTGCTGCGGGCCGGGCGGGTTCTTGGCGTTTTGACGGTGCAGAATCAATCGCGCCGGAATTACACCGAGGAAGAGGTCGAAACGCTAGAGACCGTTGCGATGGTCATCGCCGAGCTCATCTCGAGCGGTAATTTGCCGTCACCGGATGACGGCACGGCGGCGATCGCCAGCGAACCGGTGCGGCTAGAGGGAAGCCGCATCAATGGCGGCCAGGCGCGCGGTTTGGCGGTCATTCACGAACGGGGCGCGGCAATATCGCAAACCATCGCCGAAGAACCCCGGGCGGAATTGGACCGGGTGGCCCAGGCGCTGAGCGGTATGCAAATTGCGCTCGACAGCATGGTTGCCCGGCTGGCGAGTGAGAACGATGCCGCCGGAAATGATGAATCGCTCGATATATTGCGGACCTTCCGGATGATCGCCGACGACCGGGGCTGGATTAGCCGAATTCGCGAGGCGATTCAGAGCGGTCTAACCGCGGAGGCGGCGGTGGCAAAAGTCCAGAACGATACCCGCACGCGCATGAATCAGGTGACCGATCCTTATATCCGCGAACGGCTTCTCGATCTCGACGATCTGGCGTACCGGCTGTTACAGCATCTGACCAACGGCGACGAAGCCGGCCCGGACCCGTCAGATCAACCGGACGATGTGATTTTGATCGCGCGGTCGATGGGACCGGCGGAACTGCTCGACTACGATCGGACGCGCATACGCGCACTGATTCTGGATGAAGGCACGGCCGCGTCTCATGTCGCGATTGTGGCAAAAGCCCTCGAGATTCCGGTGATCGGCAATGTGCGTGGCGTGATCGGGAAGGTCGAGCCGCTTGATCCGGTGCTCGTCGATGGCGACGAGGGCGTGGCTTATGTCCGGCCAGGCGATGATGTGGTGAAGAGTTTCGTCGAGGGGCTCGAGTTTCGGGACAAAAAGCGGGCGGCCTTTGCCGCCTCGCGGGCGCTGCCGGCAACCAGCAAGGACGGCGTGCCGGTTTCCCTGTTGATCAACGCCGGGCTGCTCATCGATCTCGACCATCTGCACGAAAGCGGCGCGGCGGGCGTTGGCCTGTATCGCACCGAAATCCCGTTCATGATTCGGGCGCAGTTCCCGCGGGTCGATGCCCAAACCGCGTTGTACCGGGATATCTTCGACCGGGCGAACGGCAAGCCGGTGGTCTTCCGGACCCTGGATATCGGCGGTGATAAATTGCTCCCGTATTTGCGGACGACCGGCGATCAGAACCCGGCGATGGGATGGCGTGCCCTTCGAATAGCCCTGGACCGGCCGGCAATATTGCGGCTGCAGATTCGCGCCCTCATCCGGGCCGCGGCGGATCGCGATCTTCGCGTCATGTTTCCCATGGTTTCGGAGGTCGCCGAATTCGACGCGGCCCGCCGACTGTTCGACTTTGAATTGGAGCGCTTCGAGAAGCGCGGCGGCCAAATGCCGGTCTCTATCGCGGTCGGTGCGATGCTGGAAGTGCCGGCGCTCTTTCTGCAATTGCCGCAACTGCTCAAGCGGGTGGATTTTTTGTCGATCGGCTCGAACGACCTGGTGCAATTTCTGTTCGCTTGCGACCGGGGTAATGCGCGGGTCAACGAGCGCTACGATGTGCTGTCACCGGCTGTCTTTCGATTGTTGAGCGACGTCGCCGGCCGCTGCACCGCCGCCGGAGTGCCGTTCAGCCTGTGTGGCGAAATGGCCGGGGAGCCCCTGGAGGCGATGGCGTTGGTCGGAATCGGCGTCCGGTCGCTGTCCATGCCGCCGGGCGCCATCGATGCGGTTCGGCATATGATACGCCAACTCGATGTCGGCCAACTCGAGGTCACAATGGCCGGAATGGCGGATGCGCCGGTCCACAGTCTTCGCGCGGAATTAGGCAAATTTGCCGAATCTCAGGGGGTGGAATATTAATTGTTTGAAATTAAAAGTAAAATGAGGTTGGTATGGGGTGGCGGATTTCCTAGGTTTTGGAAATATGCGCGAGATTGAGAGATTCAATTTCGCGGCCGATTGTTGTATAATTCCTGCTGAGGGGCGACATCAGCAGAGCATTTTCCTGAGCCGGGCTTAGGGTGTAGGCATGCCGGGCTTGCTGTTGGATTAGGGGGCCTAAGCCAGCGATGGCGAAAAACCTTTGGAAGTTGGATCGTGGCGGCGATGAGAATGCGCCGTCGACGGAACCTGCGGAACAGGTTTCCCAGGAAACCGATTTTGAACCTGTCGGAGATGTCCTGCGGGCGCGACGGGAAGAACGTGGCGAGGATCTTCGCTACGTCGCGCAAATCCTTCGTATCCGCTATCCCTATCTCAAGGCCATAGAAGAAAGTCTTATCGACGAATTGCCCGGTCCGACATACGCCATCGGATTTGTGCGCACCTACGGGGAACATCTCGGCCTCGACAGCCATGATCTTGTTACCCGGTTCAAGGCGGAAGTGGATGGCCTAAACGCGCGGTCGGATCTGCATTTTCCGGCGCCTATTCCTGAGGGCGGCGTTCCCAGCGGCGCGGTTTTGATCGTCGCCGTGATTATGGTATTCGGAATATTCGGGACGTGGAGTTATCTCTCGGCGCCGGACGACATGGTCGCGGAAGTTGTTCCCGCCATGCCGGTCGATGGCAGCGACACCGCGAGTGCCGCCGGCGAGCCGCCGGACTCGAGCGTGACCGGCACCGATGGGAAAACGGCGGATGCCGCTGAAAACGCCGAGCCGCCGAAACAGGATTCGATGAAAGATACGGTCGCGGCGAAGAAAGACGAAACGACACCCGTCGTCGCAACTGCCCCGGAACCGGCGAGCAAGAAGTCGGAGCCGTCGGTGCTTGCCGCAGCGCCGAATATTGCGGCATCGGTGGCGCGCGCGCGGGCACGCTCGGTGGCCGCTCCTACGCCCGCTCCCGTCGTGAAACCGGCCGTAACCAATCCTCCGGCGGAAGCACCTGACCCCAATGCACTTGCCGCCGTTCAGCCGTCCGATCAAACAGCGATCGATTCGGGAAGTGCGGCGAACCGGACGCCGAAGGACTATGGCGCCAGCCAGAGTGACAATCGCATTATGGTCGAAGCGGTTGCCGATAGCTGGGTGGAAGTTCGGGACAAGAAAACCGACGAATTGTTGTTGACACGGGTGCTGTTCAAGGGGGACCGCTATTTCGTCCCGAACCGGGACGGGTTGTCCTTGTTGACCGGGAACGCTGGCGGATTGCGCATTTTTGTCGATGGCGAATCCGCGCCGGCGATCGGGCCAGTCGGGTCCGTCCGGCGCGACGTGCCGCTTGAGCCCGATAAGCTCAAGGGCGGCGTGTCGCGTGCCGGTGACGGCGGCGCGGCGACAATCGAATCGCCGACGGAGTCGACCCCACAATAAGACAGGGTACCGTCACAGCTCGGGCGTTTCGCGGTTATTCCGGCGGGATCGCCTGAACCGCGAGGCCAATCCCATGCGTCGTCCGAAAGCGGCAATTCCGCCGCCGTCATGGATTTGGTATCGTCGCCGCGAACGTACCCACCAGGAAAGCATTTCCGACTATGGCATCGCTGCAACCCGTCCGCGGAACCCACGATCTATTGCCCGACGCCATGCGTGCCCACCAGCGTATCGTGGAAATGTCCCGGGCGGCGGTGGAGCGCTACGGCTACGAAGAAATCGCGACGCCGATTTTCGAGTTCAGTCAGGTTTTCCAGCGAACGCTTGGCGATGCGTCGGATATCGTAACCAAGGAAACCTATACCTTTACCGACAAGGGGGGAGATTCGCTCACCCTGCGGCCTGAAAATACGGCCAGCGTCGCGCGGTGCATTATTTCTGGAGGCCTCGTCCAGCAAACCCCGCTGCGGTATTTCTACGCCGGACCGATGTTTCGACATGAGCGGCCCCAAAAAGGCAGGCTTCGCCAATTTCATCAGATCGGCGTTGAGCTGGTCGGTTTGGCGCAACCGCAGGCGGATGTAGAGGTCATCGCTGCCGGTGCGCGCGTGCTGCAGGAAATCGGCGTACACGACAAGACCACACTGCAAATCAATACGCTCGGCGATCCGGCCAGCCGGAACGCCTATCGGCAGGTGTTGGTGAAGTATTTCTCCGATCATCTCGATGCGTTGTCGGAGGATAGCCGCGGCCGTCTCGACCGAAACCCGTTGCGTATTCTCGATTCGAAGAACAAGGGTGACCGCGCGGTGGTCGACGGCGCGCCATCGTTCCTCGACCACCTTAACGAAGAAAGTATCGCTTTTTTCGACGCCGTCCGGCGCGGGCTGGACGATGTCGGGATCGCCTATGTGGTCAATCCGCGACTGGTTCGGGGCTTGGACTACTACGCGCACACCGCGTTCGAATTTGTCACCGAGGAACTCGGTGCGCAGGGCACGGTGATGGCCGGCGGGCGGTACGATGGTTTGATAAAGATGATGGGAGGGCCGGAGACGCCGGGTGTCGGGTGGGCCGCCGGCATCGAGCGGCTCGCCCTGTTGTGCGAGGCACCGTCGCCCGCGCGCCGGCCAGTATCGCTGGTCCCCATCGGCGCCGACGCCGAGCGGCACGCACTTGTCCTTGCGGAAAAATTACGCGACGTGGGCCTGCGCGTCGATCTCGCCTATTCCGGCAATGTCGGCCGGCGCATGAAGCGCGCCAACCGCGTCTCGGCGGCGGCCGCGGTTATGCTCGGCGAGGACGAAATGTCGCGCGGCGCCGCGAGCGTGCGTGACATGGATACCGGCGAACAGCAGGAGGTTCCCCTGGACACACTCGCGGACGCGCTCGACAAATACCGATAGGGTCGCCATGCCGTCGCAGAGCAATGCCCGAATATTCGTGGTTGGCGCGAATCACCGCTCCAGTACGGCGCTGCTGCGCGATCGCTTGTTCATGGAAGAGTCTCTGTTGCCGCAAATGTTCGGCCGGTTGCGTGCCGGCGGTCTCGATCAGGCGTTGATTCTCTCGACCTGCGACCGTACCGAGATCCAAGGAATTCACGACAGCCCCGAATCCGCGACCGATTTGGTGCGCAATCATTTTGCCGCCATCGGCAATGTCGGATACGACGAATTAATCGATCAGTCCTATGCGCTCTACGATGGCGCGGCCCTGCGGCATGTCTTTGCGGTTGCGTCGTCATTGGACAGTCAGATCGTGGGCGAACCGCAGGTCCTGGGCCAGGTCAAGGCGGGGCATCGTTTGGCGGCGGAGTGCGGCATGATCGGGCCGCAACTGGATCGGGTCATGCAATCGGCGTATCACGCGGCGAAGCGGGTGCGCAGTGAAACCGACATCGTCCGGCGACCGGTTTCGATTGCGTCCGCCGCAGCTCAAATATGCCAGGATCTCCATGGCGATTTGGCGGCGCGCGCGGGCTTGATCGTGGGACTTGGCGACATCGGCGAATTGATCCACGAGCAGCTGCGCACGGCCGGCTTGCAGCGGGTGACGCTGACGGCCGCCTCGAGCCGGGCGGAAACCGTCGCGCGGCGATCCGGCGTCCATTTCGTGCCATTCGATGCCTTGGCCGGCGCGCTGGCGGATGCGGATATTGTGGTAAGCGCCGCCGGCGCGGGTCGCCACATCATCAGTAAGATGGATGCGGAAGACGCCTTGAAAAAACGCCGCCGGCGGCCAATTCTCTTTCTCGATTGCGGCGTGCCATCGGACATTGCGCCGGAGGTGGAAGAGTGCGACGGCGCGTTTCGCTATTCGCTGGACGATTTGGAGCAGGTCGCGCTGCAGGGGCGCAGCGAGCGGCAGACCGCGGCCGCTGCGGCGTGGCAAATTGTCGACGATGAGGTTGGTTCTTGGTATGAGGGACGCGCCGACCGGGATGCGTCTCCCGTCATCGTCGAATTGCGGGAAAAATTTACCGCGGCGCGCGAGAAGCTATTGCTCGATCATCCGGGCGTGGATGCGGCGCGCGCGACCGAGTTGCTGGTCAACCGTTTGCTCGATGGTCCGAGCCGCGCATTGCGCGGCATGGCGCGGCAACCTGACGGCGACGCGGCCGAGGTAAAGCGTTTGGAGGAATTGGTCCGTCGGTTGTTTGAAGACCCGTCGGACGGGCA
Organism: Alphaproteobacteria bacterium; assembly: GCA_029861675.1. The sequence continues at coordinate 1,614 of JAOTYV010000236.1, read as the reverse complement.
GGATTCAGAAGAATGAGTATTGTTGAAAAACTGCGGGCGGTGATATCGCGTCAGGACGAACTAACCGCGTTGATGTCGGCGGTCGACCTCGAGCCGTCGGAATATACCGCCCTGTCGAAGGAATATTCGGATATCGCGCCGATCGTGGCCAAGGCGAGCGAACTCCTCGACATGCAGGCCGAGATGGCCGATTTGGCTGAAATCATTGCCGATACCGGCGGCGACCAGGAAATGCGGTCGATGGCGGAGGAAGAATTTCGCACGCTCAAGGCGCGCCAGCCGGTGTTGGAAAAAGAGGTGCAGCGGCTGCTGCTGCCGAAGGACGCCGCCGACGACCGGAGCGCCATCCTCGAAGTGCGGGCCGGGACGGGTGGCGATGAAGCGTCCCTCTTCGCCGCGGATCTTTTTCGCATGTATCAACGGTATGCTGAGGCCCATGGTTGGCGGTTCGAGCCGATCGAGGTTGCCGAAACGGAGCTGGGCGGATTCAAGGAAGCCATAGCGGCGATCAACGGCAATGGGGTTTTTGCCCGGCTCAAATTTGAGTCCGGCGTCCACCGGGTGCAACGCGTGCCGGCCACCGAAAGCAGCGGCCGCATCCATACGTCGGCGGCGACCGTTGCCGTGCTTCCCGAGGCGGATGACGTCGATATCGAGATCGACGACAAGGATTTGCGGATCGATACCTACCGGGCGTCCGGCGCCGGTGGACAACATGTCAACAAGACCGATAGCGCAATTCGCATCACGCATATGCCGACCGGTGTCGTGGTGACCTGCCAGGATGAAAAGTCGCAACACAAGAACCGGGCAAAGGCGATGAAAGTGCTGCGGGCACGCCTGTACGACCAGGAGCGGACTCGGCTTGCCGATGAGCGCGCGGAAAACCGGCGCAGTCAGGTTGGATCCGGTGACCGGTCGCAACGCATCCGCACGTATAATTTTCCGCAAGGCCGCGTCACCGATCATCGTGTCGATCTCACCCTTCACAAGCTCGAAAAGATAATGAACGGCGAAGAGCTCGATGAAATTGTCGATCTGCTGATCGCCGAAGATGAAACGGCCCGACTCACTTGACGGGGCCAATGCAGATGGCGGATCGAACGATTGGAGCCTGCATCGACGAAGCGGCCGGCCTGCTCAAGGAAGCGGGAGTCGATGCGCCCCGCGGCGAAGCGCGGCTCTTGCTGGCTCATGTCCTGGGCACCGACACTGGACGACTGATCGTCGATCCGGATCGCGCCGTTCCGGAGACAGGTAAGTATATGGACCTCGTTCGGCAGCGGGCGCAGCGCGTCCCAATGGCGCAGATCCTCGGCCGCCGGGAGTTCTGGGGCCTCGAATTTCGCGTTACCCGTGACACGCTCGACCCGCGGCCTGACAGCGAGGTGTTGGTGGAAACAGCGTTGGCGGTGTTGCGCGGAAAGACGGTGGATGCGCCTCTATTGCTTGATTTGGGAACCGGTACCGGTTGCCTGCTGCTATCCGTGCTTAGTGAATTGCCGCGGGCCCGCGGAATAGGCGTTGATTTTTCAGGGGCGGCCCTGTCCGTTGCGCGGGCAAACGCCGAAGGGCTCGATCTCGCCGGGCGGGCACATTTCGTTGAGGCCGATT
>JAOTYV010000491.1 GCA_029861675.1 Alphaproteobacteria bacterium | reverse complement strand
TGGTAGGCGGACAGCATGCGGATCGCCTCCGTCGGCGGAATTTCCTCGGCGAGCCGCGAAAATCCGCGGATATCGACATTGAAAATCGCCGCGTCGCGCGCCACGCCCTCGCCCGCGGCAATCTCATCTTCGCCGGAGCGGATATTCTCCGCGATAGACGTGTCAAAGAAGCGTGAAAGGCTCTTTGCCGCCGCCGTCTCGGCCGTCGCGCGGATCAGCAGGTCCCGGCCCCTGGAAAGCGACAGAGCGAGAGCGCCCGTCACCATGAGAATGGCGATGATCTTGTCGATTTCCGCACCGACCAGGATTGAATTGCCGGTCATGTATGACACGTAATTGCGCGTGATCATCGCGTCCTGGGGGTCGGCCAGCATGACATAGGCAATCATCGCCAGCCAACCGAGAGCCGCGGCGCCGCCAGCGGCCAAAACGAAGCGGGGCTGGAACCGGAGCGCCCGCAAAGCAATGAAAATAAAGACATATAGGAGTGTCGGCGCCTTCAGATAAAACGACGCCGGTTGTCCATATTGGATGTGAAAACTCCATATCACTGCGTAAAGCAGCAGCATGTCGAAGCAGATCGAAATATACACCGCCCAATCGGGCAGGCGGCGGCGCGACGCCCAAACCAGGCCGAAAACGCTGGCGGCGAGATAGAGACCGATTGCAAAGGGGGCAAGCGCGATTTCGCCGGTGTCCGCTTTGGGCGAGACGGCGTAAAGAATGCCCCAAATCGTGACGATGAGAATCTGGATCAGCTTGACGAGGATCTCACCGCGATTTTCCTGCTCTTCGATCGCGGCAACGACCCGGCTCGGCAATTTGTAAGCCGCCGCATCGCCGACCAGTTCGACCATGCGGCGCCTAAGAGAAACAGCAGTCCCGGTCATGTCTCCGCCAGTTTCGGCAATGCGATCCGTTGACCTTGTCGCACCGCAAAGGCGTTTGGGTAGGCCGCCCGGGCGGCTGTCTCGATCACCCGTTGCTCCGTATCGGTGCGCAAATGCATGTGATGAAACAAGCCCCACTGTTTAACGCCCGCTTTGGCGCACAAGGCACCGCACTCGTCCCAGGTGGAATGGCCAAATCCGGCAAAGTGCGGATATTCTTGCGGCGTATAGGTCGCGTCCAGAAGCGCCAGGTCGGCATCGCGAGCCAGCCGCTCGATCGTCGCGTCCCCGCTGCCGCCGTCATGCTCGAAATCAGTCAGGTAGGCAAAAGACGCCCCTGACGTTTCAAGCCGGTATCCGACGGCGCCGTTGGGATGGCACAAGGCGCCTGTTTGCAGTTGCACATCCGCGGCGGGATTGAGAACGTCGCCGGGTGAAAACTGGTGGTATTCTATCTGAGCCCGCATCCAGTCCTTGGTGATCGGGAAATAGGGCGGGCGGAATATTCCGGCGACCATCGTCTCAGGTGTCGAACCGTCCAGCATATGGCCGGCCCAGATACGCAATTTCGTCTTGTCGCAGAAAGCCGGCTGGAAGAACGGCAACCCCATAATGTGGTCGTAGTGGGCATGGCTGAAAAACAGGTCGATTTCGGTAACGGCTTCGCCGGACAGCGCCTCGCCCAGAGGAACAATGCCGCTGCCGGCGTCGAAAATCATCACACGCCCGCCAGCCCGCACTTCGACACAGCAGGTATGGCCGCCGAATTCGAGCGTATCGGGGCCGGGTATCGTGAACGTGCCGCGTGCGCCCCAGATCCGGATGTCAATCGCGGGAGATTTGGTCATCCATTCAATTTTCGGATTTCGCCGCCGCGCGAGAATTCGCCAGCTCGGTTGTCGTGCGCACCAGTCGCTCGGCCAGCGCACGCATGACTTCGATCGATACTTCGGGGAACTCCTTGAGCAAATTCAGAAAATCCTGCTTGCCGATGCGCAGGGTCGCCACATCGGTAACCGCCGTGACCGTGGCATTGCGCGGCATGTCACGCAGGATGGCCAATTCGCCAACGACATCATTGGGTTTCAGCCGCGCGACGACGGCAACACCATTGGCGCTTTTGATCGACACATCGGCTTCGCCGGAGATTAGAATAAAAGCCTCGTCACCTTCCTGGCCTTGAACGCACAGCGCCTGT
>JAOTYV010000235.1 GCA_029861675.1 Alphaproteobacteria bacterium | reverse complement strand
CGTATGGTTACGGATCCTCTAGCCACCCCCTGCGATATACAGAAATTCCCTTAGGATTTAATAAACCCGACGGATCGGATTTGATCCACCCAACGCCAAGCAACGGTCATTTCTTCGAACGACTCAAGCGACATCAGGATACTTAACGAATGAAAGTATAGCATGTCCGTTCATCGTCGAGTAGCCTAAAACGCAAAGTTGATCGGCCGGGTTTCTACGACCTTTTGAAATAAATTTGCATCGTTGCAGGTATATCACCTGCTTTTTGGTCTTAACCTTTCAGTTTCACGGATAGCGCAATGGCGGGAATCATCGATGTTACGGCGAAAATTGCCGAAGTAACGGCGGAAATCGCGGCAGCCGCGCGCGCGGCGGGGCGCGATCCGGCGGCGGTCGCGCTGCTGGCGGTCAGCAAAACCATGCCGCCGGCACGCATCGAATCCGCCTTGGCGGCGGGCCAGCGCGCCTTCGGCGAAAACCGCGTTCAGGAAGCGGAAGAAAAATGGCCGCCGTTGCGGGAGCGCTTTCCCGATGTCGATCTGCATCTCATCGGGCCGCTACAGACCAATAAGGTGAAGAAGGCGGTCGCGCTGTTCGACATGATCGAAACGGTCGACCGGCCGCGGTTGGCGCGCGCCTTGGCGAAGGAAATGGAAGCATCGGGGCGCCGGGTCGCGTGCCTCATCGAAGTCAACACCGGCGCCGAGCCTCAGAAAGCCGGGGTCCTGCCGGAAGACGCCGACGCGTTCATCCGCGAATGCGTCGATGATCTGGCGCTCCCGGTGCGCGGCTTAATGTGCATCCCGCCGGCCGGCGAGGAACCGGCGCTGCATTTTGCGCTGCTGCGGGAAATTGCGCGGCGCAACGATTTGCCGACTTTGAGCATGGGCATGTCCGCCGATTATCCGGTTGCGATCGCCTTCGGCGCAACGCAGGTGCGGGTCGGCACCGGGGTCTTCGGTCCGCGCGGCTGAACGCCGGTCACGGCGGGGCGGGATCGCTCGAAACGCACAGCCGGTCGCCAGGGCCGCAGCGTTCCAGGAGTCGATGCAGGTCGCTCTGACGCAAGGCGACACACCCTTCCGTCGGGGCGAAATTCTCGCGCGCACAATGCATGAAGATCGCGCTGCCGGCGCCGGGCTGCGGCGGGTCGTCATTGTGACCGATGATCACGATCAGGTCGTAAACAGGATCGTCCCGCCACAGAACCTCGTGGCTTGCGGGGTAGGGCAACGTGACCGCCCGGTTGTAAAGCGGGTCCGACGGGGCATCGCACCAGCCGTCATCGGGCGCGAGCGCGGCGATGGGCAGGCGCGTCGCCGGGGGCGCGAGCCGATCGGCGCGATACAGCACGCGGCGCAGCGTAAAACAGCCTGCGGGCGTCGCCTTGTCGCCTTCCTGTTTGCCACGGCGCACGCCGCCGCTTCCAAGCGCGCAATCGATCCGCTGGCCGTCCAGTAGCAAGATATTGTTGGCGAAGACCTGAATGTCCATCGACCGCGCGCCGCCGTCCTTGATCCGCTTAGGCCATTTCTTGTTCAAATCGCCTCGAGTGAAATGGTCTATCTCTTTAGTTTATGGGCAAATACGTCGTCGCGAACCGTTTCGGCTCGCTTGGGATTTGCTCTGGGCCCGGCCGAAGCGATACTCCCGGCCCGCGCTGACAGTGTATTAGATTTCCTCGGCCAGTGCCTGACCCCGCCGCGCGCGGCTCATGGCTTGGTATTTGTCGAGCGCGTCCATCATCAGCCGGGGAACGGCGTTCGGTGGTGCGGCGCCTGCGACCTTGCCGGTGATGGCACCGGAACCCGCGTCGACCGGCGCGCTGCGCGGCAGCAGGGATATCGGCGCCCGCGCGGGATGCGGTTTGGCTGACTGTGGGGCCCCCGATAGCGGGTCCGCCGGCAGGCCTGCCGGTGTGGCCGGAACGATCGGTGCCGCGCGCCGAGGCGCCGCGTCGGCCGTCGCCTTTATCGGCGCCGGGGGTACGGCCGCCTGTAAAGTTTTTGGGTTGCCGTTGTCGCCGGTCAGGGCCGCGACGATATTCCCGCCGATATCGTTGCCGGTTTCCTGCTCGACCACGGCGTTGACGACAGCCGCGGCCAAGCCGCCGATGCCGCCGAACAAGACGCCGCCCAGCAGGCGGGCGCCCGGATCGAGCGTGTCGCCGGTGGCGGCGCGGTAGGCGGTCGAGACGACGGGGATGTGCTGCAATGGATTGATGATGTCGAGCAGATCGCGAAAGGTGAATCCATCCGTGCCGAACATTTCCGCGGAGGGGGGCACATACCAAATGTCGCCCTCGCCGACCGGGTCGTCCGATTCGGAATAGACGGCGAGTTCTTCGACCTGTTCTTCGATACTGAGCCGGCGCGGTTCGGTCGGCGCGACGGGCGTGGACGGTAAGATGGACGCGGCGGCGGCTAGCGGCATGTCTGGTTTCATTCCCCCGAGGAATTCCGGCCGATGGAATTCCACTCCATCCCTATGCAATGCAAGGAAAATGCCATGCGCGCAGTTCATGGGAGACGCCGGATATTCCGGTCCGGGACCGCGGGGGTGGCGGCAAGATTTGCCAAGACACCGGCCGATGATGCCTAGCCCACACTTCTCCTACTCTGCGCCGCCCGCAGGGTCGCGCCCAGGCGGCCGTCCGCGGCGTTGCGGCCCTCAACCGTAGCATGGGCTACGCTTATCGGCCCGCTCCTGGCGGAGCAACCGCCTGGACGCGACGCAGACCGCGCAGAGTAGGAGAAGTGCGGGCTAGACCGTGTGATTGCGGCGCAGCAGCCAGCGGATATCGAGCGCAAAGGAACCGCAGATCAGCAGCAGCGCCAGGGCGGCGACAAGCGTTGCGCCGCCCGGCGGCACGATCGGCGCCAGGGCGGTGGCCAGCGCCACACCCTGTATCGCGCACAACATCCGGCGGCGCTGGCGCGGCGGCAAGGGTCGGCGCAGCGGGGCATGCAGGCGGCCTGCCAGCAAAAAGGCATAGCGCGGCAGGCCGATCAGCAGGATCCAGGCGTCCAACCGCCCGGTGCGCCACAGCAGAAGCGCCGCGGTCAGGGCGAACAAGCCATCGATTTCCATGTCGAAGCGGGCGCCGAAAGCGCTGGCGCGGCGGGTTTTCCGTGCGATCGGGCCGTCAACGGCGTCCAGCGCCAGCGCGGCCGCCGCGAGCCCGGCAACCGCCCAGGCGCCGGTTGACGAGGGAACGGCGGCGATGCCGAGCAGCACCGCGATCATCCCCGCGCGCAGCAGGGTAACCGCATTGGCAAGTCCGAAAGGCCGCCGTCTTTCGCCGATTGGCATCAAATGGTATGCCGTCGCTGCGATGCTGAAAAACGCAGCGCCGCTGACGATCCAGGCCGGGCCCGGCGGCAGCAGGACCGCCGTCGCGGCAAGATGCAAGCCGGTGGCGGCGCAGAGGATCGGGGCCGCGCCGAGCGGTGTGCCGCGAAGCGCGGCTCCAGTTGCGCGAAGGGACGAAGTGGACATGCGGCAATTCCGATCCTGTAACAGCCGTGCCGGCCGGGCAGCGGATCCATCGTTTCGAGTCTAGGGGATATGGCCGTCCGTTCAATCATCGGCCGATCAATTCTTCGCGTCTTGCCTCGGAGCGGCGGACGCGCCATCGTACCGGCCATGCAGCTCGCGGACCAAGATTGCGCCATCCCGTCATCCGGTCTCGACGCGGATTGGCGCGCGCTTTTGGCGCTGTCGGCCAGTGCGCCGTGCGCCGTGCCGTGCCGCCCGGACGATGCCGCGTCGCCGTTGCGCGCGCTCTATGAACCGTTGCTGGCGATCGGGCCGACCTGTGCCGTAGCGCATCTCGGCCAAAGCCTTGACGGTCACATCGCGACCGCCAAAGGCGCGTCGCACTATGTGACCGGACCCGAGGATATTTTGCACAATCATCGGATGCGGGCCCTGTTCGACGCGGTCGTCGTCGGTGCGGGCACCGTCTGTCACGACGATCCCAGATTGACCGTTCGGCGGTGTTCGGGCGCCGATCCGGTCCGCGTGGTGATCGATACGGAGCGGCGGCTTGGCCGGGCCTATCAGGTGTTCCAGGACGGCGCGGCGGAAACGCTTTTGCTCACCGCGACCGACCGGGCCGACGGCGCGGCGCATGGCGCGGCTTCGGTGGTCGGCGTGCCGCGCCGCGGCGCCGGGTTGTGCCCCATGGCGATCCGCGAAATCCTGGCGGAACGCGGGCTCAAGCGGGTGTTCATCGAAGGCGGCGGCGTCACCGTCTCGCGCTTTGTCGAAGCCGCTTGCCTCGACCGGTTGCAGGTCACCATCGCACCGCTGATCATCGGTTCCGGCCGCCCCGGCATTGCGCTGCCGCAGGTCGATACCTTGTCGGATGGCTTGCGGCCGCCGGTACGGCGCTTCCTGCTCGGCGACGATGTCATGTTCGAATGCATTTTCGATGACTGACGCGCCGCCGCGGGCATTCTGGGTCGTCGCCCCCGATCGCGCTGAAATCCGGCCTACAGGCGAAGGCGCGGCCGGCCCGGACGATGTGCCGGTGCGGGCGCTGGCGAGCGGCATCAGCCGCGGGACGGAGGCGTTGGTGTTTCGCGGGCGCGTGCCCCCCAGCCAGTATGCGGCCATGCGCTGCCCGTTTCAGGAAGGCGACTTTCCCGGCCCGGTCAAATTCGGCTATGCCATGGCGGGTAAAACCACCGAGGGCCGCCGGGTCTTCTGCCTGTATCCGCACCAAACCCGGTTTGCCGTTCCGGCGTCCGCCTTGCTGCCGATACCGGATGCGGTGCCGACGCGGCGCGCGGTGCTGGCCGCCAACATGGAGACCGCGGTCAATGCGCTGTGGGACGGTGCGCCTCGGCTTGGCGATCGCATCGCGGTCGTCGGGGCCGGCGTTGTCGGCTGCCTTGTCGCCGCCCTTGCGGCGCGCCATCCGGCGACGCGGGTCGAGGTGATCGACGTCAACCCGGCGCGGCGCGGCATCGTCGAGTCGCTCGGGGCGGCGTTCGCCGGTCCGGAGGCCGCTGCGGGCGAGGCCGATTTGGTGTTCCATGCGAGCGGCAGCGCGGCCGGACTGGACACGGCCTTGCGGCTGGCGGCATTCGAAGCCACGGTGGTCGAGATGAGCTGGTACGGCGACCGTCCGGTCGGCGTTTCCCTCGGCGAGGCGTTCCACTCCCGCCGGCTCACCCTGAAATCCAGCCAGGTCGGCGCGGTCGCGCCGGCGCGGCGCCACCGTTACAGCCGCCGCGACCGGTTGGCGCTGGCACTGTCGTTGCTGGCCGACCCGGTGTTCGACGGCCTGATTACCGGCGAAAGCCCTTTCGAGGACCTGCCCGAGACCATGGCCCGCCTTGCCGAGGCGCCCGGGGACACGTTATGCCATGTCGTAACCTACCCATGAACCGATAGGCGAACGCCACCATGTATAGTGTCTGCGTCGTCGATAACATGATGGTCGCGCACAGCCTGCGCGGTGAGATATTCGGCCCGGCGCAGCGGCTGCATGGAGCGACGTATGTGGTGGAAGTGACACTTTACCGCGACGGGCTCGACGATAATGGCATCGTCGCCGATATCGGCCGGGCCCGGCAGTTGCTCGCCGAGGTGATCGATGCCTTCGCCTACCGGAATTTGGACGACCTGCCGGAATTCGACGGCCGCAACACCACAACCGAGATGCTGGCGCGGGAAATCTTCGAGCGCTACCGGACAGGGCTGCGCGCGGGGCGGCTCGGCGGCGATGCGGCATCGGCGGTCTCGGCGCTCGATGTCACCTTGCGCGAAACGCCGAATGCCTGGGCGTCTTACCGGGGCGTGGTGCGGGAGGAGTCGCCGGATCTGGCCGACGAGCCCGAGTGACCGCGCCGCCTGCCGACCTCCATTTCATCCATCCGGGCCCGGTCACGCGGCGGACCGGCGGCACGATTTATGACCGCCGGGTGATCGACACGCTGCGCGACGGGGGTCTCGATGTGGTTCTGCATGAACTCGACGGCGATTTTCCGCATTGCGGGGCCGCCACCGAAGACGCCGCCGGCCGGCTTCTCGCCGCGTTTCCCGCCGGCGCGCGGGTGGTGGCCGACGGATTGGCGCTGCCGGCGTTCCGGCTCTCGCTGGCGGCGCATGCCGGGCGGTTGCGGTTCGCGGCGCTGGTCCATCATCCCCTGGCTGACGAAACCGGTCTTACGGCGGCCGACCGGCGGCGGTTGTTCGACATCGAGCAGGAGGCGCTGCGTCATGCGGACGCGGTCATCGTGCCGAGTGCGGCGATGCGCCGCCGTCTCGCCGATTTCGACGTGCCGGCCGAGCGGGTTTTCGTCGTGCCGCCAGGCACCGATCCGGCGCCGCGGGCGACCGGCGGGGCATCGGACGGACTGACATTGCTCTGCGTCGCCTCCGTGACTCCCCGCAAGGGACACCGCACTTTGCTTGCCGCGTTGGATCGGTGCCGCGATCTCGATTGGCGGCTGATTTGCGCCGGCCCGACCGGGCTGGACGCCGCGTGCTGGACCCAGGTGCAAAACGCCGTCGCGCGGCATGGGCTCGGCGACCGGGTGAGCTTCACGGGTACCCGCACCGGGCGGTCGCTCGAAGCGCTGTATGACGGGGCCGACCTGTTCGTGCTGGCCTCGGCCTACGAAGGCTACGGCATGGCCTTCGCCGAGGCGCTTGCGCGGGGACTGCCGGTGATCGCGAGCGGCGCCGGCGCGGTCGCCGAAACGGTGCCGGAAGCGGCCGGATGCCTGGTCCCGGTCGGCGATGCAGGCGCCCTTGCGGCGGCGTTGCGCGGACTCATGGCCGACCCGGCACTGCGCCGCGCCAAGGCCGACGCCGCCTGGGCGGCGGGACGCGCGCTGCCCGATTGGCCGGAGGCGGCGCGGCGGTTCGCGGCCGCGCTGGGGTTTGAATAGATGACCGGGTTCGATGCCGGTTGGCTCGGGCTTCGCGAACCGCATGATCACCGGGCGCGCTCGGCGGCGCTGGCGCGCCGATTCGCCGCCGCGTTGCCCGCGTCGCCGCGGCTGATCGATCTTGCCGCCGGCACCGGCTCCAATGCGCGGTATGTGCAGGGCGCCGGGCGTATCGATCCGGATTGGCTGCTGGTCGATTCCGATACCGCCTTGCTCGGCGCGGCGCGAGATCGGACGGTGGTCCGCAAACGCGCGCTTGATTTGGCGCGCGACTTCGGCGCGCTCGATCTCACCGCCGTCGACGGCGTCACCGCGGCCGCCTTCTGCGACTTGGTGTCGGCCGCCTGGCTTGAGGCCTTTGCCGCCCGCGTGGCGCGGTTCCGGTTGCCGGTTTTGATCGCCTTGACGGTCGACGGCCGGCTCGACCTGCATCCGGGCGACCCGGCGGACCCGGCGGTGCTCGGCTGGTTCCGCCGCCATCAGCGGCGTGACAAGGGATTCGGTCCGGCATTGGGCGGCGCGGCGCCGCACCGGTTGGGCGCGGCCCTGCGCCGGCACGGCTATCGCGTGGAGACGCGCCGAAGCGACTGGCGGCTGGCCGGGCCGGACGCACCGGTTTTACGGCCGTTCATTGACGGGATGGTCACGGCCGCCGCGGCGGTGGCGCCCGCCGGATATGCGGTCGTGGAGGCGTGGTGGCTGCGCCGGCTCCGGCAAATCGATGCAGGCGTATTGCGTGTGCGGGTAGGCCAAATCGACTGTTTTGCCGCCATGACCGCGCGGAAATAACGATCAACGCGGGTCAACTTGACGTGAAGCACCGGTGATCGGCGGCCCGGCAATCAATCAACCGGCGCGGTTTTCCGGGCAATTTTCCCGGATGCGCCCAA
>JAOTYV010000234.1 GCA_029861675.1 Alphaproteobacteria bacterium | reverse complement strand
GTGACCTAGACCATTTCTTGTTCAAATTGACTCACGTGAAATGGTCTATCTCTTGGTTTCTTACGCAAATACGTCGTCGCGAACCGTTTCGGTTCGCTCGGGATTCGCTCTAGGGTTCGAAGGGCATGCTCGCCGCGGCAACGACGTGGCCATGGCCGCGCTTCTGCACAATCACCGCACAGCCGCCATCGCCCTTCTTGCCGACCAGCGAGACCGAGTATTCGACCGGTTGGCCGGTCCACGGGCCGATCACCTTGAGCACCCGGACCACATTGGCATTGATCAGGGTTCGTCCGCGGTTCTCGCCTCGCCGAACCTTGGTCTCGTGCGGCTTATCGAAGGTCACGAAGACCACGTCGTAAGCGCTGCCGGCCGCCGCCGCACCGACGGACACGTTAAGCGTCTGCCCCTCGCGGCGCAGCACGACTTTCGGCCCATCGGCCTGATCTTCCTGGGATTTGCGGATGATTTCTTCGACTTTGCGGCGGTCGGAACCAACCGCATGCGTGCGCCCGTTGATCACCATCTGCGGCGTATAGGCGTAGCGTGAACGCATCGCCCGCACGTAGCTCCGCTGGCGTCCGGTAAAGGCGGGATCGGCAAATTTATCTTTCCACCCGATATAGTCCCAGTAATCGACATGAAATTCGAGGCCGATCACATCTTGGCGCTTGGCGAGGTCCTGCATATAGGCCTCCGCCGGCGGGCAGGACGAACATCCCTGACTGGTAAACAGTTCCACCACAACGGGCGATTTCGCGGTCGCCGGCCCCTCGAGAAGTGCCGCACCCAGCAAGGCGGCGCCCAGGGCCGCGGCAAATATTTTGCAAATTTTCAGCATGATCGGGGCACCATACGGTTCCCGCCGGCCGGGGACGAATCAAATTCAGGTGAGACCCCGTGAGAATCGTTCGCGACACGGAATAATTCCAGCATTTTAAATAGGTTATGCGGCAATTCGCCGGGCCTACGCCGCCTCCGATTCGGTCATTATATTGCGCAAAACGTACTGCAGTATGCCGCCATGGACGTAATAGTCGACCTCGTCCAGCGTATCGATCCGGCACAGCAGCGAGAACTCCTCGCTCGAGCCGTCGGCACGGGTGATTTTGCACTGAATATCCATGCCCGGCTCGATGCCGGCTTCCATCCCGGTGATGTCGAACAGCTCCGAGCCGTCGAGCTTCAAGGATTCCCGGTTGACGCCATCTTTGAACTGCAACGGCATTACGCCCATGCCGATCAGGTTCGACCGATGGATACGCTCGTAACTCTCGACGATCACGGCGCGCGCGCCCAGCAGGCTGGTGCCCTTTGCCGCCCAGTCGCGCGATGACCCCATGCCGTAATCCTTGCCGCCGATGATCACCGTCGGCACGCCTTCGCGGCCATACAGCGTCGCCGCATCGTATACCGGCATCACCTGACCCGACGGGTAGTGGGTTGTGACGCCCCCTTCCGTGCCGGGCGCCGCTTCATTGCGGATGCGTATGTTGGCGAAGGTTCCCCGCATCATGACTTCATGCGCACCGCGCCGGCAGCCATAGACGTTGAACAAATGCGGCCGCACCTGATGCTCCATCAGATACGCGCCCGCCGGACCGTCCTTCTGAATAGCGCCGGCCGGCGAGATGTGGTCCGTCGTGATCGAATCGCCCAGGATCAGCATCGGCCGGGCGCCGTGAATGTCGGTCACCGCCTCCGGCTCCATGGTCATGCCCTCGAAATAGGGCGGATGTTGCACATAGGTCGAGCCGGCATTCCATTGGTAGAGCTCATCCGAACCGCCTTGGATTTCCTTCCACTTCGGCGGGCCTTCCTCGACGTTGCCGTAACGCGTGCGATACATCTCCGCCGTCAGCGAGCTGGCGATCGTGTCCTCGATTTCCTTATTGGTGGGCCAGATATCCTTGAGATAGACGTCGTTTCCGTCGGCGTCCTGACCAAGCGGATCTTTATAGAGATCGACCTTCAACGAGCCGGCCAGCGCATAGGCGACGCAGAGCGGCGGCGAGGCGAGATAGTTGAGCTTGGTCATCGGGTGCACCCGGCCTTCGAAATTGCGGTTGCCGGAGAGCACCGCGCCCACCGACACATCGCCCTGTTCGATGGCGTTGTGCACGCCTTCGGGCAAGGGTCCCGAATTGCCGATGCAAGTGGTGCAGCCATAGGCCACCAGGCTAAAGCCGAGCGTGTCGAGATATTGCTGCAGATCGGCGGCGTTGAGATAATCGGTCACGACCTGACTGCCCGGCGCCAGCGATGTCTTGACCCAGGGCTTGGACGAGAGCCCCTTTTCGACCGCTTTCTTGGCCAGCAGGCCCGCCGCGATCAGCACCGACGGATTCGACGTGTTGGTGCAGCTCGTGATCGACGCGATGACAATGTCGCCCGGATCGATCGAGTAATCCTCACCCTTCACCTTCGTCGATTTGCCGGTCCCCATATCGGCCATCGCCGCGTCCGCCGACTTCGTGATATCCGACAACGCAACCCGGTCCTGGGGCCGTTTCGGGCCCGCGAGCGACGGCTCGACGGTCGACAGATCGAGTTCCAGCGTATCGGTGAACACGGGATCGGGCGCGTCGGCCTCGGCCCACATGCCCTGCGCCTTGGCGTAGGCTTCCACCAGCTTCACCGTCTCTTCGTCGCGGCCGGTGAACGTCATGTACCGCAGCACTTCGTCGTCGATCGGAAAAATGCCGCAGGTCGCGCCGTATTCCGGCGCCATGTTGGAAATGGTGGCGCGATCGGCCAGGCCGAGCGCGCCGATGCCGGGTCCATAGAATTCGACGAATTTTTGCACCACGCCCTTGGCCCGCAGCATCTGCGTTACCGTCAGCACGACGTCGGTCGCGGTCGTGCCTTCCTTGGGCTCGCCGACCATCCGGAACCCGACGACCTCCGGAATCAACATCGAAACCGGCTGGCCGAGCATGCCCGCTTCGGCCTCGATGCCGCCGACGCCCCAGCCGAGCACGCCAAGTCCGTTGACCATCGTGGTGTGGCTGTCCGTACCGACCACCGTGTCTGGGTAGGCGATCATCGTGCCGTTCTTGTCCTTGCTGGACCAGACACCGCGCGCCAGATACTCCAGATTCACCTGATGGCAGATGCCGGTGCCCGGCGGCACGACCCGGAAATTGGTGAAGGCGCCCTGCCCCCAGCGCAAAAAGCCGTAGCGTTCCATGTTGCGCTCGAATTCGAGTTCGACATTCTTCTCGAAGGAGTCGGCGTCGCCAAAGGAATCCACGCTGACCGAATGGTCGACCACGAGGTCCACCGGCGTCATCGGATTGATCTTTTGCGGGTCGCCGCCAAGCGCCTTGAGCGCGTCGCGCATCGCGGCGAGATCGACCACTGCGGGCACGCCCGTGAAATCCTGCAACAGCACCCGCGCCGGACGATAGGCGATCTCGTGGTCGGTTTTGCCGTTCCCCAACCAGGTGGAGAATGCCTTGATATCATCTTGCGTAACCGACCGCCCGTCCTCGAAGCGCAGCATGTTTTCCAGCAGCACCTTCATGGAGAAGGGCAGGCGCGAAAAATCGGCGCCGATGGCCTTTGCCGCGGCATTGATGCTGTAGTAGTCGAACTTCTTGCCGTCTACCGTGAGGGTTTGACGCGTCTTTAGGCTGTCGTGGCCAATGCTCGTCACGGCTCGACTCCTTTCGATGTTTACGGGGCGCGATGTGATCTGGCGGCGCCATGACGACCGGGTCCCCGGCCAGGCGCGGCCCGATATTTATACCCAAACGGCGCGGATTGGAAGCGGCGGCGTGACGGAAATTCGCACGGCAGGGCCGGCGCTATGCAGGACCGGCGCAGCGGCAGCCCTCTTCTCCGGATGCCGGGTTCCGTTTACGCGCGCTTGAGGGGTTCGGGATCAAGCGTCAAAGGCTCCCCGAGCCAGAGGGCATGATCGAGATGGTCGGCCAAGGCGTCGCCGGTCATCGGGTGAACCAGCACGGACAAGCCGCTTCGGTTGAGCGCCAAATACGGCACCAACTCGGCGAATTGCGCCGGCGCAAAGGCGACCTGGTACATCCAGGCCGGATGCGGGCCGACCGGCTTGCGGTGCCAGCGCCCGAGCTCCGTATCGAACTTCCGGTCGATGGCGTCGCGCAGCGTGGCCGCCGCAGGCTCGCTTGCCGCATCGAAATAGACATGGGCGTGGTAGCCGGTGATCATATCGGTCGTCTTTTCGCCGTCTGCTGCAATCATGGCCTGCCTTTCACCATGTGGGTTCCGCGGATTCGTTCTCACGATACATCGGCCCGGCGGCGCTTATTTCAATTGGCGGGATCGGTTTCCTCCCGCGCCGCCCGGCGCGCCCGGAACCTGAGGATCAGCCGCAGGCTCCAACGGTAGCCAAGCCAGCCGCACAAAAGCGCCCAGGGAATGCTGCCGAGAAACATCGGCACGCCCCAGACCTCGAATATGCCGACAACGTATATCCACATCGTCTCGAGCCAGCCGACATCGGTGCGCAGCAGTTCGGCCAGCATCCTCGCAAAGTCGTCGTAGCCGCCGAGCGAATCCCAATGGCCCAGCATGATCCGGCCGGTCACCAGAAACACGTAATAGATCGGCGCCAGCGTGAAAATATTGGTGACCCAAGTCCAGGCCATGCCAACGATGACATTGAAGTCCCAGGACGGCCGCAGGGTCCGGGTCACGATCCAGATGGTGAAGACGATCGGCATTTGCACGCCGACCGTGGGAGTCATGGCCGCGAATAGGCCGACAAAAACGCCGCGCGCGGTGTATTCGGGCGAATGCTTTCCGCGCAGGATCGGCACAATCAAACGATAGCGCGTCAACCGCCGTAATTTAGTGAGCATTCCATGTCGTCGCGGCAAGGCGGCAAGATACCCCAATGATAAGGGTTTGCGCCGGGCAGCCGCCCGGCCGGTAGATGGGCCGCCATTTAGCGGTCAGCGCAAAATCCTGTCAATGATCGAAGCGGTGCGCCAATGTCACGTTACCGGCGCGGAGTTGAATTACCGCGCAGCGGCAAGCGGTGACGGCGTTCACCGTTCGCGAAACCAGGAATATGTGAAAAACAGCACCGACGCGATTAGGATCGCCGATCCGAGCAATGTCGGCCGGTAGGCCTCACCCCGCGTCAGCGCGAGCAAGGATTCGATCACCAGGGCCATGCTTCCGAACAATAAATAGACGCGGCGCTTTTGCGTGCCGTTGGGCTTGCCGTCGTCTTGCCGGTCGTTCATGACCATTCCTTCCATCGCCTTTGCACCGGCGCCCGCCGATGGGCGACTTGCCGATTTACCACCACAGGGTAAAATTCCGTGACCGGCGCGACAAGGCCGCAATCGAAGACAGAGAGTCGCGCATCGGCCCCCGGAGAAACCGTCGAATGATTGGAAGCCATGTATGACCTCGTCCTGAACGGCGGTCGGGTAATCGACCCCAGCCAGAACCTAGACACGACCGCCGCCGTCGCCTTTGCCGACGGCAAGGTCGCCGCGGTCGGCGACAACGTGGCCAAGCAGGACGCCAAGGAGACCCGCGATGTGTCGGGTTATTTGGTCGTACCGGGCCTGATCGACATTCACGCGCACGTCTATTGGGGCGCGACCTATCTCAGCGTCGAGCCGGAGCGGGTCGCGCGGGCCAGCGGCACCACGACATTCGTCGATGCGGGCAGCGCCGGCGCGGGCACGTTTCACGGGTTCCGCAAACTGATCGTCGAGCCGTCGCCGTTCCGGATCGTCGCCTTCCTCAATATTTCGCATCCCGGCATCTACGGCTACGGACCCGGCTTTATGGTCGGCGAGACCCATGATTTACGGCTGCTGCATGCGCCGGCCTGCGTGAAGGTCGCAAAAGAACACGCGGACCTGATCGTCGGCGTGAAGGTGCGGCTCGGCAGCAACGTCTCGGAATTGGTCGGCATCGGCGCGCTCGATCTGGCGATCGAGGCGGCGGAAGCGCTCGACCTGCCGGTGATGGTGCATATCGGCCCGCCGCCGCCGCGGCGCAAGGACATCCTGGAGCGGCTCCGTCCGGGCGACATCCTGACCCATTGCTGCCGGATGTTTCCCAACGCGGCAATCGACGCGGAACGCAACATCCGCCGCGAGGTGGAAGAAGCACGGGAGCATGGCGTCATCTTCGATGTCGGGCACGGCCGCGGCTCCTTCGATTTTGACGTGGCCGAGGCCATGGTGCAGAACAATTTCCTGCCGGACGTTCTCAGCAGCGACGTGCACGTCAACAGCATCGACGGCCCCGCCTTCGACGTGCTGGTGACCATGTCGAAGTTTCTATCGCTCGGCGCGCCGTTGATGGAGGTGGTGCGGGCGGCCACCGAAACGCCGGCCAAGGCGATCGGCCGGCCCGAACTCGGCTCGCTCAAACCGGGATCGCCGGGCGACGCCGTCGTCCTCCGCCATGAGGAAGGCGCGTTCGACTATCTGGACAGCCTGGGCAAGAAAGTCACCGGCGACCAGAAACTGGCGCCCGAAGCCATCGTGCTCGGCGGCGCCTTTTGGGCATAGGCCTGCGCAAACCGCATATTGAGACGGACAAACCGAGGAGACTAAAAAATGCCGGAGAACAAAGACACGGAAGTTCGGGTGGTTTCCGCATCCGGCGTTTGCGGCTCCGGCTTCCGGGAAGAATCCCTCGAGGAGGCGCTGGGCCGCAAACCGCATTTCATCGGCTGCGACGGCGGCTCCACCGACCCCGGCCCCTATCCGCTCGGCGCCGGCACCACCTCGTTCCCCCGCGTCTCGATCAAACGTGACCTGCGGTTGATGTTGCTCGCCTCCCGCAAGGCCGGGATTCCGCTGCTGATCGGCAGCGCCGGGACCGCCGGCGGCATGCCGCATGTCGCTGCGGTCAAAAGCATCGTCGAGGAAATCGCCGCCGAGGAAAATCTGAAGTTTCCCATGGCGGTGATCAAGGCCGAGCAGGACAAGGACTACCTCAAGCAGCGGCTGCGCGAAGGCAGGATCAAGCCGCTCGATCCGGCGCCGGACTTCGACGAAGGCGTCATCGACCGGTCCGAGCGGATCGTCGGCATGATGGGTGAGGAGCCGTTCATGAAGGCGCTGGACAACGGCGCCGAAGTCGTCATCGCGGGGCGCGCCAGCGATTGCGCGATCTTCGCCGGCATCCCAATTCGCCACGGCATTCCGGCCGGCGTCGCCTGGCACGCGGCCAAAATTCTGGAATGCGGCGCCGCCTCGGTTGAACAGCGCAAGTCGCCCGACTGCATCATGGCGACCTGCGGCAGCGACAATTTCGTGGTCGAGCCGCTGGATCCGGACCTCCGGTGCACGCCGCAAAGCATTGCCGCGCACAGCCTGTACGAAAACGCCGACCCGTATCGGCTGGTCGAATCCAACGGCACAATCGACCTGACGAAATCCGACTATGAAGCGCTCGACAATCGGCGGGTCATCGTACGCGGCAGCGACTTTATCCCGGCGAAAACCTATACGGTCAAGTTGGAGGGGTCCGAAAAGGTCGGGTATCAGAGCGTGATCATCGGCTCGATCCGCGACCCCTTCATCATTCGCCAGATCGACGATTGGGTCGAGCGGCTTCACGCCCGGGTGCACGCCCGGGTGAAAGAAGTTTATGGCGATGCGCTGTCGGCCGACGACTACATCTTCAATGTTCGCATCTACGGCAAGAACGGCACCATGGGGCCGCTCGAGCCGGTCAAGGAAGTGACCAGCCACGAACTTTGCCTGCTCTTCGAGGTCACCGCGCCGGATCAGGAAACCGCGTCGGCGATCGCCGCCGTCACCCGCCACCAAGCCCTGCATCTGCCAATTCCGGAGTGGAGCGGGCTGATCACCGGCGTTGCCTGC